>DATLAR010000356.1:0-12434 GCA_035527355.1 Planctomycetota bacterium | reverse complement strand
CTGACGATCGGCGATTCTGTGACCGCGCAGGGCTTCTACCAGGCCTACATGCAGCAGGTGCTCGATACGCTGTATCCGGGCGCGGGCATCAAGCTGGTGAACGTGGGAATCGGCGGCATGCGATCTGATTATGGCAGCCAGGCGCTGAGGGGCTACACGGAGAAAGGCAAGCCGACGCTCGTTACGGTGATGTTCGGCGTGAACGACACCGGTTGGAGGCCTACCGACCAGGAGGAGAAGGAGAAGCAGTACGTTGCCAATATAACGGCCGTGCTCGATCCGGAGCAAGCGCGCATTGTGCACCTTGCACCTTGCACCTTGTACTTTGCACCCTTCTTGAACGTACCGTAATATTAACCAAATCGGTACCGTAATATTAACCAAGCCTACCCGTAATAAAAACCAAGTCCTTGCCGCTTCGTACCGTAATATTAACCAAGCGCACCCGTAACAATAACCAGAAATGCGTTCGCAAGTACTTATGGCAGCAGTGTTTGCAGCGGCGGTATGAAGTACTGTAGGGATTTGCTTCATAACCTTCACAACAACACGCGGCCACAGATTCTGCAACCGAAAGCGCCTTTAGGCGCTGATGGTGTGTTTCTTATATCGAAGACGGAAGAGCGTTGTACGGGAGGGTTTGAACGTAGTGCTCGTGTGTTTTTCCAAAGGAGCTATACATGGGAAAGATGAAACAGAAATCGGCTAAGGGGAGCGACCGCGTAGCGTGCGCCGCCTGCGGCATGCAGGCCAGCAAGGCCACCATGGTTGCGCATGAAGGCAGGTTCTACTGCGCCCACTGCGCCCCGAAAGCGTAGGGTGAAATAGCAGTGCCGGCAGTTTCGGCTGCCGCACCATTCAAAACCAGGAGCGATCATGACTGAAAAAAATGCAGCGTCAGAGATTCCCGGTGAAGTAACGTGCGCCATCTGCGGCACCAGCGGGCGCAAAGAGAACATGATGCAGCAGGGCGATGATGTTTATTTTTGCGCCGACTGCGCCCAGCTAGCCGAGGAGGAACAGCAGGGAGACGACGAGAAGGGCTGCGGGTGCGGCTGCGGAAAGTGAGCGGCTACACCCGATGAAAGGATTCTTACTATGAGAGCAAAATTGATTGTCTTTATCCTGGCCGCGGCGCTGGCGGTAACGGCTGTTTCGTTTGCCGCGGCCATCAATGGAATTCCGCCGTTCAGGAACCAGCCGGATTGCGCGGACTGCCCGATGCCGGCGGGCCGCGGGCAGATGCATAATGCGGGTATCATGCCGCATTGCCCGAGGATGGGCATGATGATGGGCACCTCCCCCGCCGCACTGGTGCTGGACATGCAGGACAAGTTGCAGCTTGACGACAAGCAGGCCGAGAAGCTTCGCGAGATGGACGCGCAGTTCCGCACGAAGCAGGTCGACCGGCGGGCTTCCATCGAGAAGAAGATGATCCAAGTGCAGCAGGCGCTTGCAAAGGACGCCAAGGCCGAAGACGTGCGGCCGATGATAGACGAGATATCGAAGGAGTATGGCGAGGTGGTGGTGGCCTGGATCGACGGCAAAGAGAAAGCGCTGCAAGTGCTGACCGAGGAGCAGAAGCAGGCTTTCAGGAAAGAATATGGCATGCAGAAAGGCTCGATGCGCGGCATGGGCCGCCGGCCGCAGGCACAGCCGAAGGGCGAGGAGGCACCCGGCTGATACAGACGGAATTTGCGGCAGGCGGATATCCGCGCCTGTAGTGTTTGCCTTACAGCATGTCATCTTTCCATTACAGACACCTCTGCAAACAATTGCAGAGGTGTTTTCTTTGGGCGGCCGCGCTGAAGGCATCCGCCGGAAAATCTTTCAATGTGCAATCCGATACATCGCAAGCAGTTACGCCGCGGCGAAAAAAAACTGTCCGGAATTCCGCCATGCAGGGCACGCCTTTTGCTTTAGGAATGGGCGAGATGCGAAACCGTGCATTACGCTGAATTACTGCAACCAAGGGGCGAACAATGAACGGAACGATTCTTGTGGTGGATGATGAGAATGGAATCCGCTGGGCTCTCAAGCACAAGCTGACCAAGGGCGGCCACCAGGTGATCACCGCCGAAACCGGCGAAGAAGGGCTGAAGAAGCTGAACTCGAATCCCGACGTGGTGCTCGTTGACGTGAAGATGCCGGGGATGGACGGCTTGTCGTTTATCCGCGAGGCACGGCGGCTGAAGCCCTCGGTGTCGTGCATAGCAATGACCGGCTGCAGCACGCTGGAAACCGCGAGCCGCGCGAAGCAGGTGGGCGCAAGCCATTTCGTGGAGAAACCTTTCAGACTGGAAGAGCTGGAAGAGACGATCCAGAAACTGCTCGAGAGCCGCAGCCACCTTGACGCGGGTGCCGAGGCCGAACTCATAGACGTGCAGGATTTCGTCTCGGGCGGCGCGATCATTGGCAAGAGCGCGAAGATGAAAGAAATCTACGCACTGATCCGCCGGCTGCAGAAGTCGTCCACCAGCACCGTGCTGATCACCGGCGAGAGCGGCACCGGCAAAGAGCTCGTTGCCCGCGCAATTCATTACACGAGCACCCGCCACAGCAAGCGATTCACCGAGATAAACTGCGCGGCGCTCACCGACACGTTGCTGGAGGCCGAGCTGTTCGGCTATGAGAAGGGCGCGTTTACCGGGGCCGCCACAACGGGCAAGGTGGGCCTCTTCGAGGCGACCGACGGCGGCTCGATCTTTCTGGATGAGATCGGCGAGATGGGCATGAACCTGCAGGCGAAGCTGCTGCGCGTGCTGCAGGAGAAGAACTTCCGCAAGGTGGGCGGCATAGAGAACATCAACGTTGACGTGCGCGTGATTGCGTCCACCAATCGCTCGCTGGAGGAGCGTGTGCGGCAGGGGCAGTTTCGCGTAGACCTCTTTTACAGGCTGAACGTAGTGCCCCTTCACGTGCCGCCTTTGCGCGACCGAAAGGACGACATCCTCCTGATCGCAAACTACTACCTGGACCGGTTCAACGAGTCGTTCGGCGCCGAAATCATCGGCTTCACGCCCGATGTGGAAAACAGGCTGAAAACGTATGGCTGGCCGGGAAACGTTCGCGAGCTGAAGAACGTGATCGAGCGCGCGGTGCTTATGGAAACGGGCAATCGCATCACCGAAAAGCATCTGATGCTGAAGAAGGAGCCGCCGGCGGAGACTGCCGGCGCCTGCGAAAGCCTGCCGCTGACGGACCGCAGCCTGGCTGCGATGGAGAAGGAACTGATTCGCAGGGTGCTGAACGAAACACTTTGGCAGCGAACGGATGCAGCGCAGATTCTGGGCATTCACCGCACCACGCTGGCCAGCAAAATAAAAGAATACGGGCTGGACTCGCACGCGCTGCAAAACGCGGCAAGCTGACGGATAGCAGGCCGCGTGTCTTATGGCGGAGTGAACGCAATGCGAAATATAACCGTAGATAAATCAAGGACTTCTGCGAAGCGTGCCGGTTCGGGCACGAAATTTGCAGGCAAGAAGCGTGAAACCGGAAAACCGATGAAAGGACCTGTTATGCGCAGCAATGCCGCGCCGACCATAGACCTGTCGCTGACGAGCACGAATGAAGAGCAAAGCTTCACGCGCGACCCGGGCTCGGTGAGCTATTCGGGCGAGGCGGCCGCGTGCATGGCCGCCGAAAAGTTTTGCCCGATGATCGAGGCATTCTACGAGAAAGACCGGCAGCTCGCCGAGCTGGAGGCAAGGCTGGAGGAATCGGAAGAGCGCGCACGGCATCTGGGTGATCTTGCCAAGCTCGGCGAGATGTCGGCCGTGATAGCGCACGAGATCAGGAATCCGCTCACGGGCATCTCGGCCACGGCCGAGGTGCTGCTTGACGACATCGCACCCGAAGACCCGCGCCACGAGAGCGTGAGCATCATACTGGATGAGATTCAGCGGCTGGAGAAGATAGTGCGCAACCTGCTGGATTTTGCGCGCAACCGCAAGCCGTTCATTACGCGGGTGGATTTGCGCGAAGAGATCGAGCACGTGCTGGCCAGCGTGTCGCACCTGGCCTCGCAGCACGATGTAACAATCAGCGGCTCGTGCGCGGATGATCTCGAAGACGCGGCGGCCGATGCCGAACTGGTGCGCCAGGCGTTCCTGAACATAGCGCTAAACGCGGTGCAGGCAATGCCTCACGGCGGCGAGCTTGCGGTGAAACTGTACTCCGATGCTGATGGCCGCGGGCGGTGTTTGAGAACGGCCTTCATCGACACCGGCTGCGGCATCAGCAAGGAGATAATGGAGAAGATATTCGATCCGTTTTTCACCACGAAAACGGGCGGCGCAGGCCTGGGGCTTGCGGTCTCGAAGAAAATCATCGAGGCGCAGCGCGGTTCGATCACTGTTGAAAGCAGGCCGGGCGGTGGCTCGATATTCATCGTAACGCTGCCCGCGGCTGACGCAGCAGACAGCGCTTCCGGCAAGAACGGGCAATGACTTTCAAACTGTTCCTTCAACTGGGCCAGTACGGTTTCTGGAGATGAGAATGAGCGGCAAGATTCTGATAGTTGACGACGAGCGCACTATTCGTATGGCAGTGCGGGACACGCTATCGCGCGAAGGGCACCTGGCGGTCACGGCATCGACGGGTGAGGAAGCGGTTCGCCGCTGCAAGACCGAACCATTCGACCTGTTGATAACGGACCTGAAGATGCCCGGGATGAGCGGGCTGGTGCTGATCCGGCACGTACGGTCGCTGTGCCCGCAGATCCGCACGATACTGATTACGGCGTACGGCTCGGCCGAATCGGCTATCGAAGCGTTGCGTTTGGGCGTTTCGGATTACATGGTCAAGCCTTTCAGGCTGTCGGAGTTGCGCCTCACGGCCAGTCGCCTACTAACTGAATCCGATGCCGTGAGGTGTGCGGCGGTGCGCGATGACGAGCGCGGTTTCGATTATCGCTTCTACCTTGGGAAGAGCAACTGGATGCAGTTATCGGGTGCCACCACGGCCGACAGCAAGCAGGAGTCTGAGGCGGCGCGCGATGCAGTTCGCGTCGCCGCCCGGACCCTGTCGATGTATGCCGCACGCCAGAGCGCAGAGTTCGATGTTTCGGCGGCAGCCGAGGCGATCAGCGACATGCTGTACTTCGAGCGGCTGAGCCCGGTGATGCTGGGGTGCACGCGGAGCGGGCCTTCAGGTGTTTCCTCGGCTATGGTGGGCGCCTCGATGCTGGGTGCGCCCGTGCTGGGCGAGCCCCAGCAATGCTGCCCCGCTGCCGGCAGTTTTCCCGGATTGCGAGCCGTGAGCTCCACCGTGATCGGAGAGGCCGCGCCCTCTGTATCGGCAGCCGGCCAAGGCTGCACAATCGTTTATCCCAGGGAGACGGCCGATAGCTCGCAGAGCTTTTCGCTGGAATCGGACAAGGTGGACCTGAAGCTGCTGGTGGAGAAGGTGGGCCACGCTGCACGGGCGGCCGGGCTGAACGTGGAGCGAACGAACGACGTGGTGGCCGCAGTGAACGAGGCCGTGCTGAATGCCATCGAGCACGGTTACGGCAGCGGGAATGCAGGCAAGGTAGACGTGCAGTGCCGCGTGATGAACCGCGAGATGGTGGCTACTGTGCGTGATTATGGCAAGGGATTCGACGTGCCGAACTCGACAAAAGGCGGCGGCTTCGCAACCATCAGCAGATTGATGGACCGCGTGGCGGTCGAGTCTGCGCCCGGAGCCGGCACAACCGTCTATCTCGCAAAGTCCATTGAATGATCTCAACCGCGATACGAGCGCGTTGTTCAACGAGAGGATGCCATGAGCCCTGAGGAAACCAACGCATCGAACTTGGACATCGATGATATTCTAAACGATATGCGGCAGCCGAAGCCGGGAAGCAAACCTGCGGATGCCCAGCAGACATCGGCCGGGGCTTCGGAGGAAGAGAGCGGCGATAAGACGGTGTTTTCAAATATCGCCGATCTGCTGCTGGAGGCCGACACGGTGCCGGCGGCGGAGTCCACCACCGATACGGTGAGCCGCCAAACGGCCCCCAAGGCCGAAAAGCCGGACGGTTCAGAGCAGACAGCCCGGGCTGGTATGGAACCTCGCCCGCAGGTGAAGCCATCAGCCGCGGCCGAAAGCGCGCGGATCGCGCTGCCTCGAAAGGCGCTCTGGGCGCTGGGCGGGCTGCTGGTGCTCAACACCGCCGCGGCCCTCGCGGTGGCCGTGGCTTCGCTCTTCTCCATGCAAAACCAGCAGGAAAGCACGCGTGAACTGACCCGGGCTTTGCGAGAGAGCTTGCAGGCTCAAAAAGCGCAACCGGAACCAACGCCACGGGCGGCGGCCCTTGAAGGCTCAGACGCGGCCCCGCCTGTTTCCTCCACTTTGCAGCGTGCCGAGCAGCATTACCAGGCCGCGCAGTACGACAAGGCTCTGCCGCTTTTGCAGAAGGCGGTGGCAGAGCATCCCGAACGCTCGGACCTGCTCTGGAAGGCAGGCTCGAGCGCGATGAATCTGAAGCAGTGGCGTGACGCTGCCTCGGCATACGAAAAGCTTACCGCAAACTTTCCTCACGACAAGATGCACGTGCAGTCGCTGATGCAGATGGGTGTCTGCTACGAAACACTTGGATTCCACAGCGCCGCCCGAAAGGCGTTTTACCGGTTCATCGCGCTTTCCGGCCGGCTTAGCACGCAGGAGATGCAGGTGGTGCGCGAGGCTTACAGCCACATCGCCGATTGCTACGCGCTTGAGGCAGCGGCCATTGAAACCCCAACAAACGCCAAGTGAACGAGGAACTCAGCCGTGTGTGAACCGCAGAATCATCGGAAAAGAATGAGCCTGTGCGCGGCGGTGCTGGCCGTGGTGCTGATGCATGCGCCGGCACAGGCGGCAGAGCCGGCCGATCCGGCCGATCCGGCCAAACTGATCGAACAGGAAAAGGCCGCACTGGAACGCGAGCGGCAGGAATTGGTTCGCCAGCTCACCCTAGCGGAGAAGGCCGAGGAAGATGCCAGGCTGCAGGCAACCAGCGAAATCCAGGAGGTGCTCGCGCCGGCCGGCCTGACGATCACGTCGCCGCCCGGGCCGTTGGCCAACCAGCTCTACACTATTCGCGCCGAGCAGGTGAAGTTTCGCGATATCCTGCTTTGCCTGGCACGCAATGCACGTGTAAACCTGCGCATCGCCGACGGAATTCACAGCAGCACGCTCAATGACACGCTGAACGTGGACCTTCGGCTGGTCTCGCTGGACGACGCCATTGAAATCCTCTGCGGCTCGGTTGGGCTGGCGGTGGTATCGGGCATAGACGCCCAGGATCGGCGCGAGATCCTGGTGGCGCAGTATGAAAGCCTCGGAGAGGACGTGAAGCTTACCCTCGAGCAGAAGGCGATAGAAGTGTGGACCCGCTTCCTGCTCAAATTCCCCGACGACGCCCGCGCGGTCGAGGCATACTACCAGATCGCCGAGGTGCACTTCAACCAGAAGGAATACGCGCTCGCCTCGCAAGACTACAGGCTGGTGCTCGAGCACGACCGGGCGAAGAAGTTCATGCAGCAGGCGCGGCTTCGGCTGGGCCGCTGTTATTCCGAGCTGGGCGACTACAAGGCCGCCGCAAAGGTGCTATACGAGTTTCTCGACGCTGCCCCCTCCCCCGCCCAGGCGTGTGAGGCGCTTTTTGCGCTGGCTCGCGCCGCCGTAAAGGCAAACGAGCCGAACGAGGCAGTGCGCGCCTATTCGCGCCTGCTACTCGAGTTCTCCACCTCCGAATCGGCCCCGCTGGCACGCCACGAGCTGGCCGCCGTGATCTATGCGCAGAAGGAGTATGAGAGCGCCCTGCGGCATCTCGAAATCCTCAAACAGAGCGCGCCGGCCTATGAGCCACAAAAGATCAGCTTCAAGGCCGGCATGTGCAAAATGAACCTCGAACAATGGGATGCGGCGGCCGCCGATTTCGTGGCCGTGCTGAAGAAAGGCAAGCAGGATTCGCTTAGCGCCGACAGCTACTACCATCTGGCCACGTGCCTCGACAAACGAGGCGGCGGGCTCGATGCGCTCGAAGCATACGTGGGGGCCGCTGCCAGATTTGCCCAGCATCCCGCCGCCGCCGCCGCGCGCGCTCGAGCTACCGAGCTTTACGTGAAGTCGGGTCTGGTGGAGCGCGCCGTTTCATACGGTGACGAAGCGGTGAGGAACACGGCCGGGGCGGCCGTTCGCCTGGTGAAGGCCCAGCTCGCGCGAGCACTATTGAGCGCAAAGCAGTATGACCGCGCCCGCGTGCTGTTTGAAGAGCTGGCCCAGGAGCCGGGCGACGGAATATCGAAGGGCGAGGCCATGCTGTGCGCGGGCGAGGCAGCCGGCAAACTCGAACAACACGAACGCGCCGAGGTCCTCTTCCGCGGGGCTATGCAGTCGCAGCCCGACAAGGACCAGCGGCGCCGGGCGATGCGCGGCCTGGGCGATTGCTTCCTCGCACGAGGCGAATACCAGCGCGCCGCCCTCGCATACCAGGGGATCGACCCCTCGGAGAACAGCCAACAATGACACAAATCTGCGCCATGCTGATAGCCGCGGCGATACAGGCCGCTCCACCCCCGGCCGACGCACCCCCGCCGCAGCCACCTGTGAAAGGGCAATACGTGCAAACAGCAGAGAAAACTCCCGACACCGTTGCACCCACGGCGCCCGCCGGCCTCGAAGACGAGGCGGCGATGCTGCAGCAGCTCCAAAATGAAATTCGCGCAATCCTCAACGCGAGCATGCCGCCCGCACTGCCAACACCAGCGGCGCCCCCGGCGGCAAGCACGCCGCGCGCCGAGGATGCCACGCACGCCGATGTGCCCGACGCTCTCTCGGCGGCCGATGCTCTCTATTCGCTCGGACAGTATTCCGAGGCGCTTTCGCTCTACGACCGCGCGAAGCCCACGGGTAAGGACGATACGTGCTGGATAATGTTTCAGAAGGCAAACTCGATGCGCTGGCTCGGCAAAAGCGATGCTGCCATTGCCGGCTATCAGAAAGTGATCGGCGAGTATCCCGACAGCTTCCTGGCCGTCGAGGCCGAGTGGTGGCTTTCGGCCACGCAATGGAAAATGACTTACCGCGAGAACTGATCGGCCCGAATGCCGCCTGTTACACGTTTGAGTTCGTTTCAGCAGAGGAGAAAGCAATGACGAGCACGAAGAGCGCCGTGAAAACGCCCCCTACGCCCCACAAGGATTCAGGCGAGATGGAAACGCTTGCGAAGGAACTCGTGGGCTGCTACCGAAAAGAAGCCGAGCTCTACCAGTCGGTGCTCAAGCTTACCGAGCTGCAGCATGACTCGCTGGACTCGTCGGGCGAGGTGCGCGATTTCATCACACTGCTGCACCAGAAAGAAGACCTGATCCGCGCCATCGACAAGGTGGAGGTGCAGCTCGAGCGCGCAAAGGCACGCTGGCTGCAGGTGTCGGAGGGCGACAGGGCTTCAAACCAGGAATTGAACGAGATACTTGACGGCATCATCATGACCATCGAGAAGGTGATGATGATCGAGCAGCAGAACGAGGTGCTGCTGCGTGCGCGCAAGGATGATATCGAAGACGAGCTGGATAACATCCGCAAGGGCCGCAAGGCGGCCAAGGCTTACGATCCGGGCAGCGACGCGAAGCTGTTCAGCGCCATCAGTTGAATGATTCTGGCAAACAGGGGCGTTCACGAGGGTACTTATTTCAACCTCAAATGACGGTTCAGTGCACATCATCCACATTCGCCGAGCGCGTGCTGTGCGCGCTGCCCGTGGCGCTGCTGGCAACCGACCTTGACGGTCGCGTGGCGGCGGCCAGCGGCGCGGCCTGCCAGCTTATAGGCACCGCGGCCTGCAATGGCGCGCTTTACGATCAGTTGCCGCTTCCATCCGGCATGTGGAAGGCACAGATGGCTCAGCCGCGGCTGCTCGAGACCCAATCGGCTGAAAACGTCTGGCCCGTGCGCGACGAGAATGGCCGCATCGCCGGCGCGATTCAGGTGCTCGGCCCGCGGGCGCCCGAAGCCGCGCAATGGTGTGCCGCCATTGCGCACGAGATTCGCAACCCGCTGATGGGCATCCAGGGATTTGCCGACCTGCTGCACAAGGACCTCGAACAGCACGATTCGCGAAGGGCGCTGGCAGGCAAGATCATATCGGGCGTGCAAACGCTCAACGCTACCGTTTCCAGCATGCTGGAATTCTGCCGCCCTCGCCCGCCATCCCTTGTCGTTGTGCAGATGGACGCGCTGCTGAAGTCGGCCGTCGAGCTGGCAGGATGCACCGGCGGCCTTGAAGTGACCATAGACGTAGACCGGTGGTGCGCCGAGCTCCTGTGCGACCGTCTCCAGATGCTGCAGGCGCTTGTCAACCTCATTCGCAATGCGGCCCAGGCCACGCCCCCCGGCGGAAAGATCGCTATCGCCGCAAGCAGAACGCCCAACGCCGTGCGCATCAGCGTGCAAGATACAGGCACGGGCATGGACGCCCGCACCAGGGCCAGCCTGTTTACACCGTTTTTCACCACGAAAGCCCGCGGCACCGGAGTGGGCCTGGCTATCGTCAAAAAAATCATACAGCAGCATAATGGCGAGATACACATAGAATCGGAGCACGGCCGCGGCACGCTGATCACCATCATCCTTCCGACACAGCAGACCTTTGCGCCGCTGGATATGCCTGATGCGGCCGGAGCAACCGGGAACTTGCAGCTATGACAATCGACAGCATTTATGTCGTGGACGACGATCCGTTCATCCGCGATTTCATGCACGAGGCGCTCTCGCGTTTGGGGCAGACGGCAAAAGTGTTTGCCGGCGGGGCCGAGGCGCTGGCCGCGATGCGAGACGAGCCGTGCGACCTCCTTTTCTGCGATATGGTGATGCCGGGGATGGACGGCCTGGAGGTGCTGCGGCGCGCAAAGGGCCTGCTGCCCGAGGCCACTATGATAATGATGACCGCCTACGGCACGATCGAAAGCGCCGTGCAGGCAATCAAAGCAGGCGCACAGGATTACCTTCTGAAGCCCTTTGCCGCCGATCAGCTCGAAGTGGCGCTGCTGAAGGCGCAGGAGCAGCGGCGCCTGATTTCCGAAAACGATTTCCTGCGTGCCGAGCTCCATTCGCGCGAACTGTGCGTGATCGGCGGCGACCCTGCAATGCGCCGGGTGTACGAGAACGTTGAACGCGTTGCCCGCAGCAAAGCCACCGTGCTGATCCACGGCGAAACTGGAACCGGCAAGGAAGTGATCGCACGCATGATCCATCAGCACAGCCCGCGCCGCACCCGCCCGATGGTGAAGGTGAACTGCGCCGCACTCTCCGAAAACCTGCTTGAGAGCGAGCTGTTTGGCCACGAGAAAGGCGCCTTTACCGGAGCCACTGCCCGCAAGCAGGGAAGGTTCGAGCTGGCGCACGAGGGCACCCTGCTGCTCGACGAGATCAGCGAGATTCCCGTGGGCCTGCAGGCGAAGCTGCTGCGCGTGCTCGAGCTCGAAGAATTCGAGCGCGTGGGCGGCACCAAAACACTGCACGTTGACACCCGCGTGATCAGCACCACCAACCGCAAACTGCACGACGAGATCGGCAAGGGACGGTTTCGCGAGGACCTCTTCTTCCGCCTGAACGTCGTGCCCATTCACCTGCCGCCGCTGCGCGAGCGCCTGGGCGACCTGCCCGAACTCGCCGCGAGTTTCCTGCAGGAATTCGCAAATGAAACCGGCGAACTGAAGCAGATCGAGCCCGGCGGAATGAAGGTGCTGATGGGCTATCATTGGCCCGGCAACGTGCGCGAGCTGCGAAACCTCGTTCACCGCCTCGTCGTCATGGAAGCCTCGGCCGCGATCCCAGCCGAATGCATCCGGCGCGAGCTTGGTGCTCGCATCGCCGATCCCGGCGTGCAACCCCAGGCCGGCATCGGCACGTCGATCGACGATATGGAACGCGACCTAATCCTCAAAACCATCGAGCACACCGCCGGCAATAAGGAAGCCGCCGCACGCATTCTGAAGGTGAGCTCGCGCACCCTGCGCAACAAACTGGCCAGGTATGAGGCAGCCATGTGCTGAATGAAGCGCCCGATGCAGCGCACGAAAGCTTTCGCTTGCCTCTTGATTTCGCCGGCGTTTCAGCTACAATAGACCTCTGAAAGACAGGGATCGCAACGACTGCCCCTCGCACAACAGACGTGTGAAAGGAATCACGCAATGACGGCAGAAAAGCCTGCGCTGAAGCTGCACCCCATGGATGTGCGCCAGCTTGTGAAGGATGGTAAGATCGCCGCCGCTCGAGTTGAGGATAACGCCTTTTCCATCGACCGCGACGTGTTTGACGTGCTGTTTCCCCGCCTGGGCCTCATGCCCGTGGAGCAGGCCATCTATCTGCAGCTCTACCGCCATTCGTTCGGCCGCGGGCTGAATTGCGCCCAGGTGAGCAACGCCGAGCTGCAGCAGCTTTGCAGCGTGTCGCATTCCACCGCA
>DATLAR010000355.1:0-4478 GCA_035527355.1 Planctomycetota bacterium | reverse complement strand
GGCGGCAGGACCGTTGCCATCAAGGTGCTGAAGGACAGCGCGGCGAGGGTGGCCCACAGGCTTTCTACGCAGCTTGGCAAGCAATGGGAAGGCGAGCGCGCACTCGAGCTGGTCCATCCCAATGTCGTCCGCACGATCGAGTGCGGATGCGATTCCGGCAGCTACTACATGGTGATGGAATTCGTGGACGGTGCAAACCTCGCGTCGCTCATTTACGAGGCAAGCCCGCTGCTCGATGGCCACCGGATCGACATCATCCGCCAGATTGCGCAAGGGCTGGCGTATATCCACGGCAAGGGCCTCATTCACCGCGATATCTGCCCCAAAAACGTGCTGATCGACGCCGCCTGCCGCGCAAAATTGACCGATTTCGGCGTGGCCGTGTCGCTCTCCGACAAGCTGCTGAACACCGGCAGGCGCACCGGCCGGCCGAGTTACATGGCCCCGGAGCTGATCCGCGACAACATCTTCGACGTGCGCACCGACATCTACGCGCTTGGCGTTGCGATGTATGAAATCTGCACGGGCGCCAAGCCGCTGGCCGGAACCAACCGGTACGAAAAAATGCGCCTGCACCTGTATAGCAAACCCACGCCGCCCGCCGACGTGAACAAGAGTGTGCCCTTGGCCCTCAGCGGCGCCATCCTGCGCTGCCTCGCCAAGGATCCCGAACAACGTTTTCAAAAGGCCGATGAACTGCTTGGGGAACTACCCGACGAACCGTTTTGACGGAGCTTCCCAATGCGGCCGGCCGGTAATTCCATCGAGGTGCCGATGAGTAAGGAATTGACCGAGATCAGATGGCATGGCCGAGGAGGCCAGGGGGTGAAAACAGCCGCCACAATGGCGGCAGAGGTAGCCCTCGAAGAAGGCAAGTTTGCACAAGGCTTCCCCGAATACGGCCCCGAGCGTATGGGAGCTCCCGTGCAAGGCTACACCAGGATCAGCGACAACGTTATCACCATCCACTGCGGCGTGGCAAACCCCGACGTGGTGATGGTGCTGGACAACTCGCTCGTGGGGCAGATCGACGTTACCGCCGGGCTGGCCGACGACGGCATCCTGGTGATCAACACGCCCGAGTCGCCCGCCGAAATCCGCAAACGCCTCGGCCTGAAAGGCATGAAGCTCTACACCGTTGACGCGACACAGATTTCCATCGACGAGCTTGGAAGGTCGATCCCCAACACGCCAATGATGGGCGCGCTGGTGAAGATCACCGCGCTGCTGACTATGGACACATTAAAAAAAGACGTGCAGAAGAAATTCATGAAGAAATTTGGTGACAGGATCGTCCAGGGAAACTTCAGATCCCTGGAGCGGGCTTATCGGGAGGTGAAATCAGAGTGAAAGTGAAAAAAGACGCCAATTGGAAAGAAGTGCCCCTGGGCGGAATCATTCCCGAAGCCGGCACTAGTGACGAATACGAAACCGGCTCGTGGCGAACCTATCGCCCCACACACGATGCCGGAAAATGCATAAACTGTCTGCGGTGCTGGATCATGTGCCCCGACTCGGCCATACAGGTGAAGGACGGCAAGGTCACGGGGATCGACTACAAGCACTGCAAGGGCTGCGGCATTTGCGCGTTTGAATGTCCGCCGAAAGTCAAGGCTATCACCATGTCACTCGGCGCCGAGCCGCTCGGCCCCGAGCCTGAGAAAAAGTGAAGGGAGCGCAAATGACAACTCAAGTGGCACTAACAGGAAATGACGCCGTCGCCCTCGCCCTCAAGCAGGTGAATCCCGACGTCGCCGCCGTATACCCCATCACGCCCCAAACCGAGCTGATGCACGCCTTCGCCGCATTCGTGGCCGACGGCGAGGTAGACACCGAGCTGGTGACGGTGGAATCCGAGCACAGCGCAATGAGCGCCGCCATCGGCGCAGCCGCGGCCGGCGCACGCTCCATCACCGCCACCTCGTCGCAGGGGCTGGCGCTCATGTGGGAGATGCTCTACATCGCCGCGTCTTACCGCCTGCCGATCGTGGCGCCGGTGGTGAACCGCGCGCTCAGCGGGCCCATCAACATCCACTGCGACCACAGCGATACGATGGGCGCACGCGATTCCGGATGGATCCAGATTTTCTCCGAAGGCAGCCAGGAAGCTTACGACAACACCCTGATGGCTTTCCGCATCGGCGAGCACAAAGACGTGCTGCTGCCCGTGATGGTCACGCTCGACGGTTTCATCATCAGCCACACGATGGAAGCCCTGCAGGTGCTTGATACGAAAGCGGCGCACGATTTCGTGGGCGAGTATCATCCCGCGATGAACCTGCTGGACGTAGACCACCCGTTCACCGTGGGGCCGCTGCACCTGCCCGATTTCTACTTCGAGACCAAACGCGCGCAGGCCGAGGCAATAAGCCGCGCCACGGCCGTCATCCTCAGCGTGGCCGAGGAATACGCGAAGATATCCGGCCGCAAATACGGCCTCTTCGAGGAATACAAGCTTGCCGACGCCGACGTGGCAATCGTGATACTCGGTTCCGCCGCCGGCACCGCCAAGGTGGCCATCGACAGGTTGCGCAAGCAGGGCATCAAGGCCGGAATGCTCAAGCTGCGAGTGTTCCGTCCCTTCCCCGGCAACGAGATCGCCAAGGCCCTGGCGCACGTGCCCTCGGTGGCCGTGTGCGACCGCAGCATCTCGTTCGGCCTGAACGGCGGCCCGGTCTTCAACGAAGTCCGCTCCGCCGCATACGGCAGCAAAACGCGCATGGCCTCATACGTCTATGGCCTGGGCGGGCGCGACATTACCGTCGAGCACATCGAATCGGTCTACCGCGACCTGCTGAAGGCAAACGAAACCGGCAAATTGCAAAAAGTTTTCAACTACATCGCAGTGCGGGAATAGCACGGCGCGGCAGCGGCCGCTCGCGCCATTACCACACAACTGATAAAGGAACAAGAATATGGCAGTGAAGCTCAAAGAACTATGCAACACGCCCGAGCTGCTGGCCGGCGGGCATCGCGCCTGCCCCGGCTGTGCCGGCCCCACGGCTATCCGGCAGGTGCTTTTGGCCGCCGGAAAGGACATTGTGGTCGGTTGCGCCACGGGCTGCATGGAAGTGTCTACCACCATCTTCCCCTACACCGCGTGGCGCACGCCGTTCATCCACAGCGCGTTTGAAAACGCAGCCGCCACCATCAGCGGCGTCGAAGCCGCATACGAAGCCCTCAAACGCCGAGGCAAGGTGACCAAGGACCTTCACTTCATCGCGTTCGGCGGCGACGGCGGCACGTTCGACATCGGCTTCCAGTCGCTCTCCGGCGCAATGGAGCGCGGCCACCGCATGCTATACGTGTGCTACGACAACGAAGCCTATATGAACACCGGCATCCAGCGCTCGAGCGCCACGCCCAAAGGCGCCGCCACCACCACGGCTCCCGCCGGCAAGGTGCGCCAGGGCAAGGAACAGCACCGCAAAGACCTCACCGCGTGCATCGTGGCGCACGACGTGCCCTACGTGGCCCAGGCATCGGTGCACAATCCAATCGACCTGATGAACAAGGTGCAGGCGGCCCTCGCCGTCGACGGCCCATCGTTCATCAACATCCTCGCGCCCTGCCATCGCGGCTGGCGGTTCAACATGAACGAATCCATCGACATCGCCAAGGAAGCGGCGGAAACGTGCTATTGGCCGCTGTTCGAAGTGGTCAACCACGTGTGGAAGATCAACTACAAACCGAAAGAGAAGAAGCCCCTGGTAGACTGGCTGAAGCGGCAGAAGCGTTTCGAGCACCTCTTCAAGAAGCCCGAAAACGAAAAGATCATCGCCGAGCTCCAGGCCGAGATCGACCGCAAGTGGGCCGAGCTACTCGAACGCGAAGCAACCACAAACAAGGCGTAACGCAAGACGCCTCGTGATTGATGCAAAAACCGGCCGCCGGCAAGAAGCCGGCGGCCGGTTTTGGTTCCGTGCAGCGCTTGCATTCCCGGCAGCAAGCACTATAATTACGTCTGTCGTTTGTGTTTGATCGTGCACGGGGCATCTGGGGGCGGGATATTGAGCGGATCACCAGAAGAGGCAGAAACCCGGCCGGACGTAAGGCGCCTGCTCTCCGAACGCGGGCTGCCGGATCACGCGGCCGCGGCGAAGGCCGCATTGCTTGCGCGCTGCGAGGCGGCGCTTTTTGAGGCAGGTGTGCCGCGCTCTGCCCGCGTGCACGCGCTCGTCGTGCCCGGCCGAATCGAGGTGCTAGGCAAGCACACCGACTACGCCGGCGGGCGCAGCCTCCTGGCCGCCACCGAGCGCGGATTCTGCCTCGCCATAGCGCCGCGAAACGATCGGGCGGTGCGCATGATCGACGTCGCCTGGCACCAGCAAACCGAGTTTGAGATCCATCCCGACCTGGATCCCGGCCCGGGCTGGTCCAATTATGCGATGACGGCGGCGCGGCGCATCGCACGCAATTTCCCGGGCACGCTTTGCGGCGCCGATATCGCCTTCGGCAGCGATCTGCCGGCAGACTCC
>DATLAR010000354.1:0-5150 GCA_035527355.1 Planctomycetota bacterium | reverse complement strand
GTACACTCCGCCGGAGATATCGATCTCCATCATTATGCTGCCGTTGGCGAGGTCGAGCTTGTAGAGCTTGCCCGACTGGTTAGCCGCGAAGATGTCTTCCTCGATGGCCACGGGGCCGCCGCGAAGAGGCTGCGGGTCGGCATCGGCCACGAGTTTCACCGACCACATTTCGCGGCTGGAGTCGGCATCGATGCAGTAGAGCCGGCCGTTGATACCGCATTTCAGCAGCAGACCGCCATAGAGCGAAACGTGCGGACTGAAGCCGATGCCGCCGCTGCGCGTGCGGCTCTTGGCGGCGGCCAGATCGTTGAGCTCCCACATTTCGCTGTGGCCCATGCCTCGCGTAAGGAACATCCGGCCGCCGGCCGCGAGCGCCTGCGAGCACGGCACGCTCCAGACCAGCTCGGGGTCGTGGAGCGATTTCATGTTTGCCGTCAGCTCGGGCGCGAGCGTCTTGGAACGCTTGTCAACACGTGCGAAGCTGCCCATCCACGTGTTTTGCCCATCGGGATCGGAGAAGCCGGCGGCCACGTCTTTGCCGGAAAGCGGCCCGTAGAGCTCGATCTCCGTTACGGTGCGCAGGCGCCTGATCGAGTTGACCAGCTCCAGCCTCACCGATGGAGTTTTGATCGGCTGAAACTTGATCAGCCGGAAGAGCTGGCGATTGTTGCGAACCGACGCGACGAGGATATCCTTCTTCTCTTCGAGGTCGGTTACGTAAACGTCGAAATGCGGCGTAACGTTCGCCTCGTCGTAAACGTTGAAATACAGAGCTATCTGCGAAACACAGCGCGGCTCCTGCAGCGTGAGCGTGATGGGAAAAGCTCCACGCACCGGCGGCATTTCGTACCAGAAGCTGCCGATCTCGTTGAGCCTGGCGTTTTGCAGGAAGCACGGCTCGAGCAGCGGCTTGCCCCCGCTGCCGTACGGCGGCACCGTTACCTGCCCGGGCGCCTCCATCCGCACGTTGCCGATGGGATCGTAGCTCTCGGAGAAAAGCGGATTGGTGAGCACCACGGGCTCGATCTCGTGGAGCGGCTCGTAAAACAGGTAGTTGATGCTTGGGAAACGAATTTGCCGCAGCGTTATGGAATCGACCAGCACCTCGCCGCCGGAGGCGCGGAAGCCGACCTTGAGCGCCTCGCATTTTGCGCCGCTCTTGATCACCACCCTGGCAAACCTCCAGCCTTTGCCGGCCGAGAACTTCCGCGCCACGGATGCCGTAATTCTGCCGCTCGCAAGCAGGCCCGAGGTCAGCAGCGGCGCGGCTCCGTCCGCCGGTGCGGCTGCCTTGTAGTGGAATTCCAGCACCCACGTCACGTGGTTTCCAAGGTACTTGCTCACCTCCTGGCTCACCAGCATCTGGCCCACCTTCAGGCTCCTGCCGCCGGCGTGGCCCTCGCCGTAATACGCCACGTCGCCGCTGGCAACCTGCCAGCCGCCGTCAGACTCGCAGTTGCCGTTTGCCAATCGATCCTCACCCATCTTCACCATAGCTTCGAGCTGGCCCGGCGCATCGTGCATCTCGGGCCAGAGCGCGGGCGTGAGATCGGGGAACGACGGATCGTAGAGCAGCGGCCGCTCGATGGTAGTGTTGAACTGCGCGAGGCTCGTTTGCCAGAGCGGCTTGCCCTGCAAGTCGTACCTCGCCAGCAAACCGCGCACGCCGCCGATGTATACCGAAGCGGAATCGGGGCCGAACCGCAGCACGTGGCCGAGCTGCAGCACCGTGAACGCGTGCAGCGGCTTTCCGGTAGCGGCCTCGAAAACGCCCAGCAGGCCGTATTCATCCAGAAGGCCCAGCAGCCTGCCGTCGGGGCTGAGCGCCGCGAGCGAAGGCATCACGTCGAACGGCCCCAGCCTGCACGTTTCGCTTCTCTCGCCCTCGACGTATCGCAGCGAATTGCCGTCGCGCACGAGCCGCCTCTCGCCGCCAAGCTGCAACATTCCGGGATCGTAGGCACGCGTGTGAAGGAGGTTGAGGCCGGCGTCAAACTGCCATTTCTCACCCTTGACAATGACCGCCGGGCCGGGCGACTCGGCATTCCACAACAGCCGCGCAGACGGCTCGCCGCCCGTCGAGCTTTCGTTCGCGACGTTCTTATACTCGGCCAGCAGCTTGCCGTCGAGGCCGCGCATCACCAGGTGCGTGTCGAACACCTCCACGTCCTCATAGCCCGATTGCGTGAAGTACGAGCTGATTTCTGTTTGGGCGATCCGGCTGCCATCGGGGCTGAATGCGAATGCTCCCGGTCGGCGCCGCATCGCCTTGTCGCTCACGTTCTTGTCAATGTACTCCTCGCCGCTCCACTGAACCACGGGCTTGCCGTTTTCGTCAAGGAACCGCATGTCGCCGATATTCTGCAGCACGCGCTTCGTGGCCGGGACGTATTCGTACTGGGCATAGGAAAGCGAGTATTCATCGTCGCCAACGGGGCCGGGGTCCATCGTCAGCCGCACCTGCGAGATCGGCGAGCCGTCGAGTGCGAGCTGATACAGCCGGCTGCCCGCCGAGGTGAACACGCAGACGCGGTCGTCGAACACCTCGAGCCGCGACGCGGCCGCCTCGGGCAATTGCCGCGAGAACCGCACATTACCGGCCGGATCGAATGAGTAAAGGTTGTTGCCGTGCCCCCAGGTGATTGCGTAGGCGTTGCCGGCTCTGTCGAACTCCACGTCGATGATGTACTCGTTGCTGCCCATGAATTCCTCAGCCGCCGCGACCTGCGTGGCGCTTTGGCTGGTGAACAGCTTCCTTTCCGAGTACGCCTGGACAGCGGCCTGCTGCCTATCGGGCAGGCCCTTGAGCAGGGCGTCGATCGCCTGCCGCATTCCGGCGGCATCATTGGCGATGAGGCACAGCGTGTCGAACCCGTAATGCAGGCCCGCCGGCGCCACCTGAATGCTCGTGCGCGCAGGCACCGACGGCCCGCCCGCCGGCAGCTCCGTGAGGAAGCCGTTTGCAGCCAGGCCCTCCAGCAGATACGAGCTGGACTTGCCGGCCATGAGGATCACCGGGCTGTCTACCACGGTTGCCGGCTGGATGATCTCGGCGCCCCCCCGCCAACTGTGGAAGCCGTCGTTCATCGGATCGGGGAGGTCTTGATCGCCGAACGGGAAACGATAGGCCGACGCCTCCGGAGTGATAGCCGCCGTAATGCCGCGCGCCCTCAACGCCGCGGCTAATTCCTTTGCGAGCGCATCGAGGCCCGGAATGCGGTCGGTGGCCACGAGCCTGGCGTTTTTCGTTGACGCCATAAACCGCCTGACCTCGGCCGGATACGGCACGGATGGCTGCGAATCATCGACAAACCTGACGGCGCCCGCCGCGATGGCCGGGGACGCGAGCGGCACGCGGACGGTTTGCCCGCTGATCGATTCGCGCACTTCGAGCGCGAGCCGGCCGCGTTCGGACTCAACGGCGGGCAGGTTCAGCTCGAACTGCAATTGCCCGCCCAGCGTCCGGAAGAATTCGTGCAGCACCTGGCCTTTGCCGTCGAGCAGCCTCAGGCGCGTTGGGAAGACGCCCTTTATCGCCTTGCCCGACGCGCCGATCAGCTCGCAGCTCAGCCGCAGCCGGCGGTTGTCGGGCGATACCTCGGCAGCCGCTTGCAGCTTGCCGACGGCATCGGGCAGGAAGGCCACGAATGCCCCTTGCACGCGGGTCATATCCAATTCGAGCGCCGCATCATCGCCCTGCCGCGCCATCGGCATCTGCTTTTGCGAAAGCAGATCGTATGCCACCGCGCCGCGGTGCGACGGCACGCTCAGCTTCATCTTCACCGGCTTGGCCATGATCTGCTTCACCGCGTAGCCGTAGTCGGGGTCTTCGAAGTTTGCCATCACCAGGTAGTTCAGCTCGCCACTCTGCCGCCAGTTCGGGCCAACTTTGAACTCGCCGCGCGCGGCCGGCTCGATGCCCAGCTCCGGCAGCTTTCTGGCCAGGTAATCGGTGGCCGCCTGCGATTTCTCATATATCTTGTTAAGCTCGTCGTCCAGCCACGTGGGGAAGTAATTTCGGATGTAGAAATCTTGCAGGGAAAGGTCGTCCAGCCTGATCACGCCGGGGATGTTCAGTTCGCTGCCGCGCTCCACCACCACCTTGCAACCGGCCCTGATTGCCTCCTCGAGGCGTTTCATCACCTGCGGCTCGAGTTCGTTCTCAAAGCGAATGCCCGGTACGAAAATCAATTTGAACTGCGAGAGGCTTTGCTCGAAGGCGTCTTCGTAGAGGAACGCGGCGGGATAGCCCAGCCGCCAGCATGCCACCCACAGCTCTTCCGCCTGGTTTGAAACGCCGATCTGTTTGAACTCGCTGAGGAGCATCTGGTTCAGCGTGTAAACGATGCCCACGTTGCGGTAGCCGGGATCGGTGCGCGATACCAGCTCGCCGAAGGGCGCGAGGATTTCGCTGTTGAGGTGTTTCGTGGTTTCCTTGCCCATCATTGTTTCGAGGTTCGGGGCGTTGCGGAAATCGTGCGCCAGCCCCCAGAACGAAATGCCGTCGGCCCCCTGCTGCAGCATCGCGAAGGCCATGTGCCGCTGGTATTCGCCGTTGCCTCGGCCGCGCCATGCTTCGTGCGAAAGCGGGATGTTCACCCACACCGGCCGCCTGCGGCCGAACCGCAGCGCCGAAGCCACCATCGACGAGTGCACCCAGCCCGTGCTGTTGTCGGCGTAATGGACGTGCGAAATAATGTCGAGCTTCTCGAAGACGTCCGGCGGATAGCCGTTCATCGCGCCGGTGGCGGCGCCGGGCGACATCCACGTGCGGTGATAGGTGCCGATCTTCGCATCCGTCGCCACCTCTCGGGCGGCATCGGCCACCTGGCCATTATAGTCGCCCCAGCCGTGGCGCTCCCATTTGCCGAACTGCAGGAAATCCTGGAGCGCCTGCGGGTCGCGCTGGTTTTTGGGCCGCGCGATATAGCGGGCCATCGCCTCCTGGATTTTCGCGGGTGATTTCTTCAACTGCGCGGCCGCCGCCGCGTCGCGGATCGCAGGGAAAAGGCGTCGGTGATCGTCGCGCGGAAGATGTAGAAATCGTAGGGAGCGTCGGGTGCGGTGAAGGTGAGGCGGCCGTCGCTCCAGCTCACCTGGCCGAGGTCGTGCCAGAAACGCGCGTCGGGGCTGGACGGCTTGTAAACCGA
>DATLAR010000353.1:0-2294 GCA_035527355.1 Planctomycetota bacterium | reverse complement strand
GGTGTAGAATTGAAGGCATGACAAGAACGAAGAAAACCGCGAAAGCGGAAACTTCATTGATCGACCGCTACCTCAAGCATTCGCAGGGGCTCGCCGTGAGTTTCCTGTTCATCCTGCCGCTGCTCGTGGTGTACGAAATGGGGATACTGATCGTGCAGCCGCCGGCCACAAGCTGGGCGGGCGACCTGATCCGCTGGCTGCTGCACGGCGCCTTCGGCCGGTGGGGTGCTCTCGCGTTCAACCTTTGCGCAATAATCGCCATCGTGGGTTCGCTGCTCTCGTTTCGCGGCGACCGCGCTCCAAGGTTCGGCCTGTATCCCGTGGTGCTGGTCGAAAGCCTGCTTTATGGCCTGCTGCTGATTACCGTGGTGCCGCCGCTGGTGCAGACACTGCCGCTCGCGCAGGCCGCGGGGCCGTCAGCGGCCGGCGTGATCGATGATCTCGTGCTGTCGATAGGGGCCGGCGTTTACGAAGAGATCGTCTTCCGCCTCGTGCTGATGAGCGCGGTATACTTCCTCGCGCTGAAAGCCACCGGCGCCAACTGGTTCGCCGTAGTTGCCGCGATCTTCATCAGCTCGATTGCGTTTTCGGCCTGCCACTACATCGGCAGGATTGACGTGAGCTCGATGCAATTCATCCGCTCGTTCAGCTTCCGCGCGCTCTCGGGCGTGTTTCTCGCGGCGCTTTACATTTACCGCGGGCTGGCCGTGGCATGCTATGCGCACGCGTTTTACGACATCCTCGTTGTGGCGATGGCCTGATGGCGGCCTGCGCGGGCACGAGACCGCGTTGCGTGTCAATTCCTTTGCACGAGCATCGCAACGCCCATCACGATGAACGCCGCCGCCGCTACCCTGGTGATCCACGGTTTCAGGCTTTCGTGCTGCTG
The DNA here is from genome assembly GCA_035527355.1 of Planctomycetota bacterium. GTDB lineage: Bacteria > Planctomycetota > PUPC01 > JABMSA01 > JABMSA01 > DATLAR01. The sequence goes on along the minus strand of DATLAR010000353.1, from coordinate 1,405 downwards.
CAGCAGCCCGCCCACCACCGCGGCCAACAGCGATGTGAGCACGAGCGCCGCAGCCGAGCCGATGAAGACCGACAGCGGCGAGCAGCTTCCTGCGCGGCAAAGCGTGGCAAGCTGCGTCTTGTCGCCAAGCTCCGCCACAAACACCAGTGCAAACGTTCCCATTATCACCTTCAGGTCAAAATTCATCAGTGCGGTCTCCCGGTCGGCCTATGCTCAGATGCGCTCGCATACTCCAGCCAGATCAACGTGCTGCCTCACCATCCTGCTCACCATGGCGATCTTGGCCATGTCTGTGGGCTGAATCTTGGTGGTGAGGTCATGTATCCTGCTGGCGGTCTGGTAGCTGTTTTCCTGCACCACGATCACCGGCATTGTGGTGCGGCTGATAAGCTGCATGATGTTCCTGTGCGGTGCAATGCCGCCGGTGAGCACCATGCCGGCCACGTGTTCGGCGGGTGCGGCGCTCACCACGTACGAGCTCATCACGCCGAGGATCAGGTCTTCGCGGTCGCCTCCGGTGATCACCAGCATGTTCGGTGCGAGGTAGTCGAGGAACTGGTGGGGGGTCATTGCACCCACCACGATCCGCTCGATGTGATTGTCGAGGTAATCCGGGCCGTTGATGAGCCTGCCGCCGATCTCGCCTAGGATCTGCCGCATTGTAGGCCCCGACAGAAACGGCTCTTCGGGGATCGCCCCGCAGAGCGGCACGCCCATCTTCTCGAGCCCCTTGCGCGTGATGTCGTTCACCATATCGAGCTTGGCGGGCGCCACTTTGTTCAAAACAACCCCCACGACCCGCACGCCTTCCTTGCGGAACAGCTCGAGATTGAGCGCCACCTCGTCGATGGGCAGGCCGATGCCGCCGGGCGCTACGATCAGCACCGGTGCGCCCAGCAGGCTTCCCACGCGCGCATTTGATAGCCCGATCACCGAGCCGACGCCCGCGTGGCCCGTGCCCTCGATCACTACCAGTTCCTTTCCGTCGGCGATTTTCGCGAATGCATCGAGTATCTGCTGATCGAGGCTGTGCGTGATGCGGCCCAGGATGTAATCGCGTGTGAAGCCCTTGCCCACCGTCACCGGGCTCATGTAATCCAGGTTGCAGTCCAGCTTGCACACCTCGTCGATCAGGATTGCATCCTCGTCGAACCGCCCGCGCGGAGTCTCGAGGTAACGCTGGCCCACGGGCTTTATGAACCCAACTTTCATCTGGTCTTCCAGGTTCATGATCAGGCCCAGCGAAACCGTGGTCTTTCCGGCGTTCTGGCCGGTGGCGGCGATGAAAAGCTTCTTCACGTTCTTGCGGTCCTCGGGCGGCTGCGGCAGCAAAAAAAGCGGGAGGAGCCGAAGAAATCGACTCCTCCCGCATGTTAACATGAAACGGGCGGAAAAGCAAGGTTAA
>DATLAR010000352.1:0-4391 GCA_035527355.1 Planctomycetota bacterium | reverse complement strand
GCAATCTCGATAGCTCTTTTCGAGCAGGGCTTCCTGTGCCCCGCGATCCGCCCGCCAACCGTCCCCGCCGGCACCAGCCGCATCCGCGTGAGCCTGCAGGCGGGGCACAGCGAGGAGCAGATTCGGAGCTTTGCAGCGGCGCTGCGCGATTCGGGGGCGGTGTTTAACTAGCTGAGGGGAATTTACATAGGTTTCGCCGCAGCGGCTGGCCGCGCCACCAACGGACGGTTCCGGCGTGCCAGGAGCTCGGGGGCCGGAAGAAGGAGAAAGGACGCCATATGGATCTTTTTGACACCATCAAGAAAGACCACGAGGAATTCAAGAAGCTGTTCAAGAAGCTGGCCGAGAAGCAAACGCGGGGCGATTACAGCAGGCTGCACCGCGACATCGTGGCGCACATGACCGCCGAGGAAAGGACGCTCTACCCGGCGCTGCAGGAAACGGAAGCCCGGCAATTGGCGCTCGAAGCTGTCGAGGAGCACAATGCCGCCAAGCACGAACTGCAGCAGATCGACCAGCTCTCGTTTGACGACGAGCACTGGCTGCCGAAGTTCATGGTCATGCGCGACCTGGTGCTGCATCACATCGAGATGGAGGAAAGCAAGGTATTCCAGCACAGCAAGAAGCTTTTCGATGAAAAGAAGCTCAGCACGCTGCAAAAGGAATTTTCGGCCGCCCGCAAGGAAACGCTGGCGCCGGCCGGCAAGAAATGAATCGGCCTGCATAACATGACGAGATGAAGAAACGGCCGGAGTGCGTGAAACAAAAACGCATTCCGGCCGTCTTTTTTTGTACGACGTGAACTCGGCCCGCTACGCGAGCGATATCGCCAGCGTATCGCCCTGAACCAGCTTCACGGGCTTCGCAAATTCCAGCTTCGCCGTGCCGCCGCCGTCGTCGACGGAGCAGGCGATTTTCTTGCCGTTGAGCGTAACGGCGGCGCTTGCGCCTTTGGCGGCCGCTGACAGCCGGAGCGTCTTGAAGCTTTCCTTGCCGCCGAGGCATTGGATGTTTACGCTCGAGCTGCTGGTGCCGGTTTCCTGCGTATAGCTGCCCCACGACGATGATGACACGTATGGCGCGCGGAAGCGATCCTGCTTGAGCGCTGGCGCGATCGTGAGCGTCTGCGACGGGACGTCTACACGGAAGCCGGTGAGCGACAGCAGCAACGCCCACGACGACATTGCGCGGTAGTAGTGATCGCCGCACTCGACGTGGTTCCACACGCGGCCGGCGCGCTCGTAGCGGTCGTAGATGTTGTGCGCGATGGCGATGCCTTCGTGGATCATGCCGTAGTCGATGAACATCGATGCGATGGCGTACTCGATGCCGGTCCACGGAGCCTCGGCCTGCAGGTTCATGTAGGTGGAGATGCGGGGCGGCTTGCCGGGCGGATAGGTGGCGTTCTTCAGGCCGTCTTCGGTGTTGTAGTTGTAATCGAAGATTGCGGAAAGGGCCGCGCGGATGCGGTCGACGGGCAGCACCGGCCCCCAGCCCATCAGGGCCGTGAACCAGTCGCCGTCGATCTGGTCCGTCATGCAGCATTCGTCAACGCGCCCACCGTCGTGCATCTCGCGCCACAGCACGTAGTATTCGCCGTTCCAGAGCTTCTCGAAGTTCTTTACGCCCTTGTTGTACCACTGCCGCCAGCGGGCGGCGCGTTTGGTGTCCTGCATTTCCTCGGCGAGGCGGATGCCGGCTTTCAGCGATGCGAGCCAGAGGCTGGCGATGTATGAGGGGCAGCCGTAGAAGTCCCATGCGTCGTAGGTTTGGCGTTCGCAGTCGTGATCGGGCAGGCCGTCTTTATCGGCGTCGAGGAGGTTCGTGTTTTCGATTGCCTTCACCACCGGCTCCCAGAGCGTTTCGAGGTACTTGCGGTCGCCGGTCCAGAGGTAATCGCGTGCCACGAGCAGCACGAACTGCGGGTTCATGTCCACGCGGGCGTAGTCGCCGTCGGTTTGCGAGAAATCGGGGATGAAGAAATGCGGGATGCGTCCGTCGTTGCGCTGGTGTTTCGCGCCCATTATCATCTGCTGCTTTTGCAGCGTGGGGAAGAGCGCGATGAGCGAGAAGGAGCCGTCGTAGGTGATATCGGTGGTGTGGAAGCCGCAGCAGCCCAGGCCTTCCCACACGCCGAAATCGCCGTCGCGCGTCCACCACGTGCATTTCGGAATGGTCGAGAGCTGGGCGCTGATGCTGTCGGCCACGAAATAATCGAGCGAAGTATCGAAGAGCGCCTCGGCAAACCCGACGGTCTTCGCGCGTGCGTCGTCGTAGTTGGCGATGAGGTGTTTGCAGACGGCGGCGGAGCTGTCGAACCATTTCGAGTACATGTGGCCGATATTGCCGCTCTTGGGGCTGATGTGGTTTGGGAAGAACCATCCGAGCGTGAAGATGACGGAGGTTTCGGCGTGGGGTTCGAGTTCGTTTTCGCTGCAGAGGAGGGCGTCGCGCCATTCGTCTTTTCGGGCGCGGAAATGGTTCTTCATTTCCGCCGCCACGTCGTTGAGGAAGGCCGACAGCTTGTCTTCGCCCTGCAGCAGTGCCGGCTCGCAGTCTGCTATGCGTTTGTATTTGTAGTAGAATGCCGGGTGCTTCAGGAGCTCTTGCAGCAGGTTCTTGCGCTGAGCGGCCGAAAGCGACTCGGCCTTGAAATCGTCGGGGATGTCTTCCGGTGCGCGCTCGGGCGTGAGATTGGGCAGGCGGCCGGTGTTGCGGAAGTCAAATATGTAGCTGCGCGTTGCGAGGCCATAGGTTTTGGCCCAGATGAAGATGCCCCCGCGTTCCTGCCGGTAGGCGCCGGTGATGTAGCTGTGATCACCCCCGCGCACGCCCAGCGTGATGGAGCCGTTGCAGGGCTCGTCCTTGCCGTTTCCCTCGGCGGCAAGGGTGACCAGAGTGGCGTTGCCGTCTTTTTCAACCGTGTGCACGCGCTCGCCGCACGGGATGGGATTTGCCAGCGTGCTGAGGATCGAGACCTTTACGCGCTCGCCGGTGAGATTTCGCACGATGAACCGCACGTGGAAACCGGGCGTGCCCGATTCGCGCGGGTCGTGAGGGATGAACGGAGCAAACACCTCGGCCGTGATTTCAACCGGCAGAGTGTCGTCCTTGTATTCCAGCCTTGCGATGGGGAATTCGCCCCAGAAGCGGATAGACTGCACGCACTTGAGCCAGGCCATCGAGTAGAGGTTGTTTAGCTGCTCGCGCATGGCGAGGCGGCGCGTCTTGATGCCGCCGCATTCGCTTTCGGTGCGGACGATGAATGCCAGGTCTTCGGGCCGCATAGTGGGGATGGCGGGCTTCGAGCCGCAGCAGGAGGGTTGCGGCGACTGCGGCGACCACGCGCCGAGGTTGAATATCTGCCAGTCGTGGAACAGGCCGTCTTCGCGGATTTCAACCGAGCCCGTTCCGATGCCGCCAAGCGGTATGCCCGACGTGTTTTCGATGGTCCTTTCGATCACTGCCATGTTAGTTGCTTCTCCGTTAAACTCTTGTTCCTGAACAACTGCAGATATTGGCTCAGAGAATCCGAGGTGAAAGGGGTGCCCGGTTCATTCCAGCGATTTGAGGAATGCCAGATCGTCTTTGAGCTTGGGTTCGGTGGATTGGTCGGTGGAGAAATTCTCGTTCGACATCCAGCGGTCGTAGCCGACTTTTTTCAGAGCGGCGTAAATGTCGGCCCAGTTGACGATGCCGCCGCGCAGCGTGGCCATGTATGGCTGCCACACGAGGTTGCCGTTTGGCTGGCCGGCGGAGATTTTCCAGCCGGCGTTTTTCACGTGCACGTGCGCGAGGTATTCGCCCAGCAGCTCCAAACCAAACTGCCAGTTCTCCATGCCTTCGTAGATCATGTTGCCGGGGTCGAATATCACGCCCACGTGCCTTGCATCAAAGGCGCTGGCGAACCTGTACGCGGCCGATGCGCTCGGGCAGATGTTGCCCATGTGAATCTCGAAGTTGGCCCGCACGCCGAATTCCTTCGCCGCGGCTTCCACCTTCGCGTAGGCATCCTGTGCATTCCTGAAGACCGTGCGGTAGTTGGTCTTGCCGTCGTAGCCGGGCACGCCCACGCGGATCATGGGCGCCCCCATGATTTTCGCGGCCTCCATCGCCTTGCGAACGGAATCCAGATCGGTGCAGCCCAGATACGTGGCGAGGGCGGGGATTTCCAGGCCGGCATCGTCGCTGGCTTTCTTTGCTTCAACGGCGGAGCCGGGCAGTTTGTCGAAATCGACGGTGGCCTTGTTGGCCGACCAGAAATTCGGCACGGGGGGCATTGGCGAGGGCACGTTTGTAACGCGCCACTCGGCGCCGTCGTAGCCCCATTCCTTCAGCTTTCGCGCGGCGGCGGGCACGTCGTATTCGGGCATTGCCACGGTAAAGACGCT
>DATLAR010000351.1:0-12341 GCA_035527355.1 Planctomycetota bacterium | reverse complement strand
AAACGCCTCAGGTAATGCTTCAGCGCAAGCTCGTGCGTGAAGAAATCGCTGATCGTTTCGGCCGGCCCGCCGTTCTCCGAGAAGTATGGTATAGACTCGCGCTTGTCGTAGCTCCTCCAGTCGTGGAAATTGTCGAGACAGAAATTTATGTAGATGCCGTTTTCTCTCGCTAGCTCAAAAACGGCATCGAGCCGCCATGCGTCGTCGAGCCGGTATGAATCCAGCTTGAGCCCTTCAAGCTGCATCCCCCACGAGCAAAGCCAGATGCGGGTGTAATTCTCCCCCGCCGCGCGCATCTTGTTGAAATACGCTTCATACTCGTACGTTCCTCCCTCGCGTGTCACCCAGCAAACGTTGTGTCCGATGGCGAAATACGGCTCGCCCGTGCTGAACCGGAAGTATCGCCTGCTTTGCTGATCGACCCGCAGGAAGCCCGGGTTCTTTGAGCGGATGCATTCGAAATGCCCGGAGTGCTCGCGGCTGGCGCCCTGCCGCGTTGCCACGCGCAGCGTGTAACGGTGCACGCCGGCCTCTATCGGCGCGAAACGCACTTTCCAAACGCGACCACCATCCGGTGAAAGCCTCTCGACGGGTTTGCCGGCTTCAAAGATCCTCGACCGCTGGAATCCCTGATAGAGAAAACCTGCGACCCTGGTGACGCGGCCGGAGGGCGCTGTGAACTGCGCCTCCACCGAGATGTCCTCGGGGTCGTAAGGGTTTTCATATTCGGCCCAGACGTCGGCGGTGAGCTCGAACTTCTCGAATTGCGGAATGGCCGGCGCGTTGGCCGCCAAATTCGCAACCAGCGGCAGTGTGGGTTTTTCCTTGCTCAGATGCATGGCAAGCCTCACCGATTGCTCCCCCACCGCGGCCGCCCGCAGCACCAACTGCGTGCGAGGGCCATTTCGCCTGATTTCTGCGTTTGCTCCCGGGGCTATCGTGATCCACGCGAAACCGGCTTGCGCTGGGCACCTGCATATGCGGCCTTCGGCCACCCAAGCGCTGCCTGAAGGAATATCAGCAGTGAACGAGAGCGACTCGACAAGGCGGGGATTGCTCACCCCTGTGTGGTTTGTTATTATAAGCCCGTGCGGAGAGCTGCGCAGGCTCTGTGCAAAAGCTGCCGTGAACTTCGCGTGCAGGATCGTGCCCTGTATGCTCAGCGAGCCGCCGGCCCGGCTGACGAGCGTGTCGTTGGCGATCGTTTGGTCGAAAACGGCACCGGCATTTTCGATCTCGAGCCTGATATTCCTGAGGAGCGTTTTTCCTTCAAACTCCACGCGGGGCAGACCGGCCGAATCAAGCGATGCTTTGAACGTGGTTTCGGCAAGTGACGCTGATGCTGCCGCGAGCATGACAAGAGCCATTGATGGAACTGCAAGCAGTCGTGTGGTGGAAGACATCATGCGGTTTTTGCTCAACGGCCTATCTCGAGCCTGAAAGCCAACAGCTCCGGCAGGCCGGCGGCTCGAACCTTGCCCGCTGCCGCCGCAGTATCATAGCTGACGCGTCTGAAGGTGATCTGCATCTCATCGCTGTCGTAGATGCAATAGGCCGCGCGTGGGTCCTCGTCGCGAGGCTGGCCCACGCTTCCCGGATTGACGATCATCCTGCCTTCAATCTGGATCGTCTGATCGAGGCTCAGCGTGTAGCGAGGAAGGGCCTGCGGTTCATCCTCGAAAAAAACAACGGGCACGTGAGAATGGCCAATGAAACACAATGGCCTCTGCATCTTCCTGAAGCACGCGGCTGCCTCGACCACGGAATCGACATAGTTGAAATCACCCGGATCGTCGAGAGACGAATGAACAATAGAGTAGTCAGGAAAGTGGCGGATCAGAGGGAGCGCGAGCAGCCAATCTGTCTCTTCCTGGGAAAGGTGTCGGCGTGTCCAGATGATTGCCGCCCTTGCGTACTCATTGAACTGGTCCACGGCGAGCTTGCCCGCCGCGGCCGCGTCATGATTTCCGCCAACCGTAGGACAAGCCAAATCACGGATGATCGCAATGCATTCCGAGGGATTGGCTCCATAGCCGACGATATCGCCCAGGCAGTACATGTCGTCGATCCGCTGGGTTATCATATCGGCAAGGACTGCCCTGAGAGCTTCCAAGTTCGCGTGAATATCCCCGAAAAAAGCGTGTCTCAAGCTCCTGCCCTCGCTGCCAAAGCATCAGGCGATCTCGCGCTGATCGAACAGTGCGATGGCGGCAAGCAGAAAGACGCCAATCCATCCCACTGTGTACAATGCAAGGAATCCGACAAGATGCATCGGCACAACCTTGTCAAAAGCAATGTCGCTCGCGTAGTTGAGCAACTCAAAGTTAGGAACAATCGCCAACACGATTTTGGCCCCAAGCGCTGTTTGGCTGCCGGTGAGGCTGTGTACCAGATAACCGATCTGGTGGCCGAGGATGAACAAACCCAGGGTCAGGCACGCGTTGAAGATCATGGAAAGCCGAGTGGAAACAGCGAGAGCGGCCGCAGCCAACACAGTCACTTCGCAAAGCGAAAGAGCCACGCCCTTGGCGAGATTCGGCAGTGGCGACACAACGAAGCCGCTCACGTCGCTCCAGAATAAAGACGCGATCATCGACAGGGTAATCGGCTGGCCGTGAAGGGGGGAATCAATGAAGAAGTCTGTGCTGATCCATCTGGCGTTGAGCGGCTGCCCGTAAAACTTGAAAAGCATCAAATACTGGACTTGCGACTCAAACCACCACACGGTAACAAGAAACAATAGTGTCAATATAATGTAGCCTGCTATGATCGCAAGCACAATGCCAAGGAATTTGCCGAAGATGAACTCAGAGCGCCCTACCGGCTTGCACAGAACGCTCAATGCTGTTTTCTTCTCAATCTCATCGGCTACTACGCTCGAACTGAGGAACATGGCCATCAGCAAACCCGCGATTGTGATGCTGGTGAGGCCGGCATCACGAACGAATTTGCTTTCCTCGCCCAACGCAAATCCAACAAAAACCACCGAAAGGCACATCAGAACCGCTGTCAGGAGAATAATTGCCCAGTACACGGGCTGCCGGACAGCTTCTCTGAACGTATTAGATGTAATGGCTGCGGTTGTCATATCTACGGCTCCCAAAGGCAGTATATCAGAATACAATAGAATCTTCAACTGAAATCTCCCCAATAATCCAGATGATTCCCCGAGGCAAAATAGCCATATATTCCGCAATAGGGATTTTTCTGTTTGCACTGAGGGGCCGGGGCGGTATAATGTTTCACGTGGAACAAGGAGCCCCACGATGCCGAGTTTCATAGCAGTGGCAAATCAGAAAGGGGGGGTCGGCAAGACGACCACGGTGGTCAATCTTGCCGCTGCGCTAGCTCTTGCCGGCCGAAAATGCCTGCTGGTGGACTTGGACCCGCAGGGAAACGCCACGACAGGGCTAGGAATCGACAAGAGTCGCCACCACGGAAGCCATCTTCTTCTTGCGGATCCTAAGCGTGTCCGCGAGACAATCATCAGGTGCGAAGAGCACAACCTGAGCATAGTACCATCCAGCCCCACTCTGCCCGAAGCCGAAGCAGAACTCGCTGCTGTTCCCGATCGGATGTTTCGGCTGAAGGCAGCAAAGGCGGTGCTATCGGAGCTTTTTGATTTCGTTTTTGTGGATTGTCCGCCTTCTGTAGGATTTTTCCCCACCAATGCTCTGACTTTCTGCGATTCGGTGATCATCCCTATTCAATGCGAGTATTACGCGATGGAGGGCCTCACGCAAATCCTTTCCGTGATCGCAAACATCAAGCGAAAGCTGAACCCGCAGCTCGAGATGGAGGGCATACTGCTAACCATGTGCGAGCCAACTGCCTTTGGAAGGGAAGTTGCCGGGGAAGTCCGCAACCATTTTCACAGCTCGGTATACAGAGCAAGAGTGCCACGCGATGTGGCGCTTTGTGAGTCGCCCAGCCATGGGCAAAGCATCATCCGCTACGATCCTCGCTCACGCGGGGCCAGAGCCTATGTTGAGCTTGCCAAGGAGATAATAAGCCATGAACAAAGGTAGACTAGGAAGGGGACTTGATTTCCTGCTCTCAAAAGAGGATGCGCAAGCCGCCGGCGACCCGCAAGTCGTGCTGCAACTGAAGGTGTCTGAGGTTCATCCCAATCGTAATCAGCCCCGTCGCGAATTCGATGATGATGCTCTCACCGAACTCATGGAATCCATCGCATCCAACGGGATCATTCAGCCAGTGATCGTGAGAAGGGACGGAGAGGCCTACGAATTGATCGCCGGCGAGCGCCGCTGGCGGGCTGCCGCCCGCCTCAACCTCGAATACGTGCCGGCCTTACTACGTCAGGTCGACGATGCTCAGTCCCTAGAGCTCGCCCTCATCGAGAACATCCAGCGCCAGGACCTGAACCCAATCGAAAAGGCCAAGGCATACAAGGAGTTGATAGCCAAATTCTCACTAACGCAAGATCAAGCGGCTGTCAAACTTGGAATGAAGCGTTCTTCTATTGCGAATATGCTGCGCCTCCTCGAGCTGCCTGAGGATATCCAGCAGCTTGTTTCACGTGGAACGCTGTCTATGGGCCACGCCAGGGCGATCCTTGGCTTGGGGGATGTAGCCGAGCAACGGCGTCTTGCGCAACGAATTGAAAAAGAGGATCTGTCCGTACGGCACGTTGAGAAATACGTGGCTGATTTCCAGAAGAGCCCCTCAAGCGAGAACCTTCTCCAGCAATCGCCAAAGCCTCCGCATATCCGCGATCTGGAAAACAGGCTTAGAATGGCTTTGGGTACAAGAGTCACCATTGTAGACAACCAGGGGAGTGGGAAAATCATAATCGATTTCTTCAGCCCGGATGATTTTGATCGAATAATGTCCAAGATAACCTGAATCAGGAGTCGCACACGTGGACTACCCAAATGTGCCATCCTTGCCGGATCTGAATGAATACGAACTGGTGGCCAGAACAGGCGCTCGGTCGGCCGGAAGCTCAATTCTGTTGCGACATTCCGCAACAGGCGAGCGCGTATTCGCTAAAGTGATACCTGAGTCTTCAATATCAGAGAACGCTCTCTTTGCCAGGCTTTCGGCAGCCCTGGAGATTGGGCCACGACTCATAGGGGTGGGCAGTCAGGAGGGTCGATACGTGATCCTCAGGCAGTACGTGGACGGCTGCGACCTCGCCAGTTTTCTGGTGCCAGGCAAGCGACTGCCTCACCATCAGTGTATTGATCTTCTTGAGCAGGCATGCACGTTGCTGGATCAGGCGCATCGGGCGGGTTTCTGCCACGGCAGAATCAAGCCGTCCAATATCATACTTACCGCTGATGGTGTATCTGTTACTGAGCTTCACATCCCCTACCTCAAATATACCGACCTGTCCGTTACCCGCACCGGTTTTTGTGTGGAATCGCCGCTGTGGTTGGCCCCGGAGGCTTTTGCCGAGGGATACGTTCCGGGTATTGCCGCCGACATCTTCTGCCTCGGGTGCGTCGCTTACAATGCCCTGACCGGAACCCACCCATTTGCCGGCGACACCACTGCCGAGATCAAAGAAAACATCCTGCATCTCAGTCCTCGCAGCCCAAGCACAATCGTATCCGAGATTCCAGAGTCCCTCTCGTATGTCATAATGAAGATGCTCGAGAAGGACAATGGGCGCTACCAAACACCAGCCGGTATCCTCAAAGACATCGAGGCGATCAGGCAGGGTATCGATCCCCGGCCGGCGGTGGCTCCCGTTGAGACATTAAAGGATACGAAGGAATTCCCACGCAAGAAAGCATTGTTAATAGCCGGCTCTGTTGCTTTGATTGCGGCGGTTGGTGTTCTCACATACCTGGGCCTTGAGCGCTGGTCGTCGGGCCCGGTGATTGCTCCTCCGGAAGGCACTGGGGAAACGCCGAGCGTAAATGCGCCTGCCGATTCCGCGAAAAAGCCGAGGCCGACAGAAGCCGCGGACAGACCTGAGGAAAGGGCACTGAAGGAAGCTTTGGCTCTCATTGAGAAATCCCCAGAGGATGCGGTAGCCGCCCTTGATCGTATTATACGCGATTACCCCGGGTCCCCGGCCACGGCCCGCGCACTGCAGGAAAGAACCAGAATCACCGGCAACGCGGCGCAATCGGTCGCGAAACAGAAGGATGATATAGACGCGGCGGCCCAGGAGCTTCTGCAGAAAGATAAGTTCGGTGAAGCTATTGCGCTTTATACGCGATTCCTGGAGTCCTGCCCAAACGACAAGCAAACTGCAGAGCAGATTCAGCTCACCGTGATGTCCATAAAGGCGCAGGCCGAGAAACGCTTTACAGAGCTCAAATCGCGTGCGGAAGGGCATGCAGCAAAGAAGCCGGAAGAAGCTATGAAGCTGTACGAGTCCATTCGAGACAGCTTTGGAATTGAAGAGTACGTGCAGCAGGCGGCAAAAGAGATCGAGATTCTCGACCCGCTCGCCAAGACGGCCGGTGAAAAGCAGGCTGCGGAGCAGAAGCTGGCGGCGCGAAAGGCGCTGCAAGACAAACTCCTGCCGGCGGAAAAGCATGCCCGTGCGTGGCAGTTTTCCGATGCTGCCGCCGAATGTGATAAACTGGTGAAGAACACGAAGGAGGAGGCCCAACTCGGTATTCTGAAGCAGCAACTCCGCGAGTACGAGCTTCTCGCTGGTCTTAAATGGCGATTGATGAGCACGCTCAACGCCTCGCAGCCAACGATGATATCGCTGAACATCGGCCGCGACCTGGGCACCATCACCGGCTCGCACGACACCGCCATCATCATTTCGCTGGAGGCCGGCGAAGCCGAGGAGCGGTGGGAGAAAATGCCGTTTCCGCTCGTGGATGCCCTCGTTACGCTGGCGCTGCGCAAGAAGGCCGGTGATACGGCCGAAACCGAAGCCGGCCTCAATATGGCCGCCGGCATTCTATTTGCCCGCTATGGGCAAAAGGAGTCCGCCTCACAGAAATTCGACGCGGCCGAGAAGGCCGGGGAGGATGTCTCGGCGCTCCGGGAGATGCTCGCGAGCGACAAGACAATCGACCCCAATGAGATACTTGTGCAGGACCTGCTCAACGAGGCCGAGTCGGATATCAAGGCGAAGCGATGGGCAAAGGCACAGACAACGCTTCTGAAGCTCCAGAGTGACTACGGGCCCAGCAGTTATACGTTGAAATCACGCTCACGCCAGGTGGAGCAGTGGCTCGTCGCCTGCCGCGGCGGCGCCAAAGCCGAAGCATTCAAGCAGGCCTTCAAACAAGGCGAAGCCGTCGATCCCATCTTGGGCTCGGCTGATATGCAATGGCAGATCACGGGCGGCCGCTGGAGTGTAAACGAGGGCGGATTGATGAAGGCCCAGAACCCGGAGAAGCGCGATGTCGAGCGTTTGATGCTGTTGGATTGCCCGCCGCAGTATATTCTGAAAACCAGCTTCCGCGTCGTTTCCGGCTCTGGATTGCTGCTGCGCCTGGTATCGTCTGAAGGGGTCGCCTACGATTTCATGGTCGACGTAAACAACCCAAAGGTGGTCGGTTTGTGGTTCAGCCAGAAGGGGAGGATTACCAGCACACAACTGAAGGAGATGCGGTTCGCCAAGGATACGTGGTACGATCTGGTGGCGTACGTGCGCCCGCACGCGATAACCGTTCGCTGCGGCGACGTGAAGTTCTCGGTGGACAACCAAGTTCCGCCGGCCAAGAAACCGCAGTTCGGGTTCGGTTTCCTTGTGCGGCAGGAGTCAACGGCTGAATTCCGCGACGCATCGATCCAGGCGCTGAAACGCCAGTAGCAGGTCATTTTCTCAGTTGGTTCACGTATTCCTGAAGGTTCTCGCCCGGGCATTCCGTCCGCACCAATTCGCGATGCGTAAACCACCTGCTCTTCGGAATATTATATGCTGACTGCAGGTGGGCGAGCAGCTTTTTAAGCGAGTCCTTTTGTGCCGCGCTCGGCTGTTGCACGGTGAAATCCCCCAAGAGCACCACACCGATATTTCCCTCGTTGTTGTCCTGCACGTGTGCTCCCTGGTACTTCAGCAGCCTGCCTTCCCAGATGCGCCCCTTGCAGTCTATTATGTAATGATAGCCGATGTCGGCCCACCTGTTGTGAAAATGCGCCTTCTGAATGCCTCGGATGCGGAAAACGGTCTGTGCCCAATCGGTTTCGTAAAAAGGCATCCCCTCGTGATGGACCGTCAACCTGTGAATGCGGCCCATCGGATTGATACTGCTCTGGATAGGCCCCGCCTGCGCCCAATTCGAGCGCGGTATTATGTTGATGCTCGCCGCCGGTTGGGGAGCCTTCAGCAAAGCCGGCTCGGGCGCCTTAGGCAACGGATCCGGGCGAGCCACCGTCACAAGCTCGTGCTGCGCGCATCCAGCCGCAAATAACAGGCATACTACTGCTGCAATCAGACGGCTCATCTCACACCTTTTTGCCTTTGTCTTGCAGGTATCACCTCGCCAGAATCTCCAGCCGCACGCGAATTTCATCCCGCTCACTTGCCGGCAGGGCAGGGCAATCGCCCACCCGCCTCAACGCATCCACCGCTTCCGGGCGGCCATCTTTCAGGCCTTCATACAGCAACTGCAGCACGTGTTCCCGCAGTTTGCGTGCTTCTGCCGGGTCCTTGCCCAGATTCGTGCGGCCGGCGATCACACCTAGTGTGGCCAGCAATATGCCGCGCTCGGCATCGCGCTTCGCACGCACCTTCGCCAGCAGCGCCTGGCCCACGCCGCAAGCGGCGGCTCCCATTCGTGCCGAAGGCGCGTCCAATGAAAACACCTGAGCCAATTCCTCGACAACCGGCAGAAAATCCAGCCGCTGCGCCAGCGAGTTCGCTATTGTCGCCGCGGCCTCGGTGCTGGCCTCGGGATCGCGCGCCATTTTCCCAAGTATGTGCAGCAGCCGTTCCACCGCATCAGGCCCCCAGATCCTGGTCCAGGCCGACGTCTCCTGCCATTTGGCCAGCAGGAAATCGCGCACCTTGGCCCGCAGCGCCTTCACCTTTGTGCCAGAGTATATTTTCTCCAGCCCTTCGAGGCACGCGGGGATCATCTCGGTATAAACGGTCAGCTCCCGGCCGAAACTGTGAATCTCCTCCTCGCCGCCAGCATTGGGCTGCACCTTGTCGGCCACGTCCGGAAGCGACGTCTCCAGCAGGTCGAAAAACGCCTGTGCGATGTCAAACTTGGTGGCGATGGCAAGGACCGGCATGCTGCTCAGGTGGCCCAGCGCCACCAGCACGCCAAAAGACGCCGGCATGAGAAACAGCGCCCCTTTAAGCTCAGCGGTTATCGTTTGCAGCTTCTCGCCCGAGGCCGAGCTGCACACTGCAAACCGGCCGATAGCCTCTGCCAGGTAGCCGGTCTTGCCGCCATCCGTCTGCCATTGCTGCTGGCAAAGCTCCAGCATGTCGTCGGCCAGCACGCGGCGCTCGGCGGCCGCACACCGCTCGATGATCCCGGCCGCCACGCGGCATGCGCTTCGTTGCGTTCTTTTGTCAGCGTCCTCAGCCAAAGGCGCCTTCACCGCCGGCATTGCTGCACTGCCCAGCCGCACCAAGGCCGATTCGATCACGTCGGTCATTCGAGGGTTGGCAAAATGCCCGATGCCTCGCATCAGTTCGGCTGCGATCCTGCATTTCAACCCGGCCGAAAGCTTTTCGTGTGCAACAATCCGGCTTTCAATCACCGGCTGCTGAACATGCTTTGTCGACACGCGCATCAGATTCAGGAAAGCCGCAGCGATTTCCTCTACGGCCACGCCGTTGCCGCGGCTCCCGATCTCGTCGAGCAGCCGCACGATGTAAATCTTCTGGGCATCCTCGGCCGCCGTCAACGCTGAAAGCAGCGGCCCCACGGCCACCTGCCCCCAATTGCAGATCATGCTGGCGATGCCCTGGCATTCTTCGTCAGGATTGCTGCTGCCCTTGAAGTCGTTTACGGCAAGCGTTGCGAGAAACGGCCGCCGGCTTTCCGGCACATCAAACATCCCCAGCACGCCAAACAGCAGCCGCCGCAGCGGAACAGCCTTGATGGTCGACAGCTCCTCGATGACCAGCTCTGTCATTATATCGGGTGCATGGCGGCCCACCTCGCCCAGAATCTCGCGCACGGTTCTGTAAAGGGCCTCGGCCGCACCCTCCAGCTCGCGCACCAGCAGCCGCAGCACGGCGGCCGCGTATGCGCGGTTGCCGGCCACTATGCCGCATGCCCCCTTGAACGAGCGGATCAGCGTCTTCTTCACATCGGCTGATTCCTCGCTGCCCATCGCGCCCGAAAGAATCGCAAGTATCACGCTCGCCTCCGACACATCCGCCGTGTCGGCCAGCATTCCCAGCCGCTCGCCCGCGTGAATCCTCTGTTTATCGCCGCCTTCCGCCAGCGACCGTGCCGCCTGCGCGATCACCGGGTTCAGCCCAAACGCCGTCAACGCCTCGGCCGCCTCCACCCGCACCGAGCGGTCATGATCGGCCAGCGCGTGAATGAGCACCGTGCCCTTCTGGATCGGCTCCAAGGGCGACATCGCGAGGCGGCGGACCGCCTCCACCTTTTCCGCGGCATCGGCCGAAGCAAGTATAGTCATCTTCAGGCGCGCAATCTCATCCGCCGGAAAAAGCTTCTGCGATTCCTCGTCGCTTATCACGCGCAGCCCGGCCACCACCGGCGACAGAAACGCCGGTGCAGCCGTCTCGCCCCTCACAAGAGCGCGTGGCGCCTCGGCCTCGCCGGCCAGCGCAATCACCCTCGAGCCATCGTCATTGGCAAGCAACACGGGGCGCCCGGCCGGCTCAAAGCTCTCGGTGCCGGCCATCGCGGCAAAGGCATCCGGTGTCAGCCTCTCGGCCTGGCGCAGAAGCTCCGGCCGCAGCATAAACTGCTCCAGCGGGCTCTGCGGCCTCGCCCGCTCCAGCACGCCTGCGCTCAGCTCCACACCGCGGCGCAGCAGCGCATCCGCGCGCGCAGCCAGCCGGCCGCTCACGCCAAAACGCTCCACAAGCTGCTCTTTCGGGATTTTTACGCCTCGAACCATAACGACTATTCTAACACAACCGTAGGACGAAATTAAAAGGCAAAAGAGGATCGTGCGATGGGAGACGTAAACGATTTGTAAGCGCACTGGCAGCGTGGGCCGGACTGATGCCCTTCAGGGGCACCGTCTTCGGTGCCCGCACGCTCGCCCACGGCGGCTCGCAAGCCGGCGCCCGCCGACGGTCGGCCGTGCACATGAAATGGTGCTTCTTCTCCGGCACCTGCCATCCATACAGACACAGCCGAGGGCGGCTGTGCTACACGTTGCAGACTATACGTTACAGACACAGCCGAGGGCGGCTGTGCTACACGTTGCAGACTATACGTTACAGACACAGCCGAGGGCGGCTGTGCTACACCACAAACGGCGCCACGGGGTCGTCCTTCCAGTGCACGCAAGCTACATGCTGGCCTTTCGTGAGGTTACCGAAGCAACCCTGGTTGCAGTCGGTGCATTTCACGATCTCAGCAAAGCGCTCCTCGCGCACCTTGTTGGGCCATTCGGCGTCGCAGAGCAGCCCGCGCCCCACGGCCACCAGGTCGCACAGGCCGTTTCGCAGAGCTTCGGCCGCCGCGTCGGGATCGTTCATCCCGTTCACAGCGATCACCGGCACCGGCAGTTGTTTCTTGAAAGGCGCGGCCAGGTCGGCAACCGTGGCGGCGCGTGCGGGCGAGATATCCAGCACGTCCACCCCCTCGGCCACCAGCCCTTCCGCGTAGTCAAGGCTATCCTCCAGCGTATAACCCTCGCCAACGGGCGTGTGGCGGTAGAGGATCAGCATATCGTCACCCGCACTGCCGCGGATTCGCTCGACGACCTCAAGCCCCAGTTCGCAGCGATCGGCAAACGACCCGCCATACTCGTCCGTCCGGCCGTTGCGGTCCGGCATGAAAAACTGGTTCAGCAGGTAACCGTGTGCGCCGTGCGGCTCCACGCCGTCAATGCCCGCATCGCGGCACACGGTGGCCGCATTGCCATAGCCGGCCACGATATCCCTGATCTGCTCGGACGTCAGCTCGTTGAGGTCGGCGGTGGTGCCGAAAACTATCGGGAAAAGCTGGATAGCCACGGCCGCGCCCTCGGCATGGATAGCATCCGCCAGCGGCTTCAGCGTCTCGGCCGTCAGCTCGTTGCCGAAATGCGGAATGCCCGTAGCCTCGATTATCACCAGGCCCGCGCCGCCGGCGGCCAGCCTGCGATACCATGCTATCCCATCGGGCGACGTAATCGGCCGAAGCTGAACCATCGGCGGTGCCACTATCCGGTTGCGAAGCTCCACGTGCCTCACCTTCAGCGGCGAGAAAATGTCTGAATGCTGCGGTTTCATTTCATCTCCCGTT
>DATLAR010000350.1:0-2131 GCA_035527355.1 Planctomycetota bacterium | reverse complement strand
CTTCATTTCAATGGTGTCGAGGGCCAATCGAGCATTCTCGCCCCAGTGGCCGGCAAACTGTTCGTATCCATAAAAGCTCGCCATCGTTCCTGCTCCGCGTCAACGCATTTGCACGGCAGTCGACGGCTGGGATTATACAAGGCGGACGTTGGAATATCAAGTGGCTCACTTGAGAGCGCGTTTGAGGATTTTGCCGGTGAGCGTGTGGGGCAGATCGGTGCGGAATGTGACTTGGCGCGGTACCCTCGTTCGGCTGAGGAGCGCGCGGCAGTGCTCGATGATCTCGGCCTCGGTAGCCTGGGCGCCGGGCCTGAGGGCAACGAACGCCTGCGGCACCTCGCCGCGTGCGGCGTCGGCCAGGGCGATCACGGCCGATTCGAGCACGGCGGGATGGCTGTTGATTGCGGCCTCGATCTCGCCGGGCGAGATGTTCTCGCCGGCCGAGATGATCATTTCCTTGGCGCGGCCGGTGATGTGCAGGTAGCCGTCGGTGTCGCGGGTGGCGAGGTCGCCCGTGTGCAGCCAGCCGGCGGCGTCGATCGCCGCGCGCGTGGCATCCGGGTTATTGCGATAGCCGCGCATGACGCAGGCGCCGCGAATCAACAGCTCGCCTTGCGTGCCCGCGGGCAGCGGCAGGCCGGCGGCGTCGCTGATCTGCACCTCGGCCCACGGCAGCGGCACGCCCACCGAGCCCCGGCGCACGGCGTATGGCGGATTGAGGCTGACAACGGGCGAGGCCTCCGTGAGGCCGTAACCCTGCATCAGCGGGCGGCCGAAGGCGCGCTCGAATCCCTCGGCCGTCTCGTTGCCGAGCGCCTCGCCCCCGGCCACGCAAAACCGCAGGCTGGCAAACTGCTCGCGCGGCAGGCCCTGCGCGGCCTGCACCAGCAGCCTGTATATCGAAGGCACCGCGAAGATGCAAGTCACGCGGTTCTCGGCAATCAGCTTCAGCGCGGCCGCCGGCACAAACTTCGGAATGAACAGAGCCGTTGCACCGTTCAGCAGCGGCAGAAGCATTGTGCACGTGATGCCGAACGCATGGAAAAGCGGCAGCGGCCCGAAGCTGACGTCGTTGTGCGTGTATTCGGCCATGCCCACGGAGCTTTCCACGTTGCTCACGAGGTTGCGATGCGTGAGCATCACGCCCTTGGGCGGCCCGGCCGTGCCGGAGGTGTAGAGAAGAGTGGCGAGGGCGTCGAAGCTGCCGCCTCGAGCCGGGGGGCGAGGGGCGGCGGGGCTGATCGCCTCGGCGCACAGCACGTGCGGCGCAAGTTTGCGCATCGGTTCGGCCAGCGGCCCCACGGTGATGATGGTGTCGAAGCCCGCATCGGCGGCGATTGCCGCCAGCGTGGCCGGCTCCTGCAGGAAGTTCAGCGGCACGGGCGTTTTGCCCGCGAGAAGCACTCCGAAATACGCGGCCGGGAATGCGGCGCACGACGGCATCGCAATGGCTACGAAATCGCGCTCTGTGGCGGCGATCGCCTCTGCCACTCCGGCGGCGCAGGCCGCAAGCCGGGCATACGTGAGCGAAGCCGACGGATCGGCGACCGCGATCCTGCCGGCATGTTTCTCTGCGATTTCGATGAAGTATTCGGGCAAAGTTTTCATCATGGGTTCCTGTCTGGCCTGCGTTCCATTCTACAGCATCGGCCCCCAAAATGCCATATCAAACGCGGCACGGGTCGGTAAACGGTCTGTGGGCGCACCGGGGAACAGGCTTTGGCTTTGTGGGCTTTGGTCTTTTGGGCTACATGCAAACACGATGCGCGTTTACATCGGTCAGGCAAGTCTTTCATTCGATGTTCGATGTTCGATGTTCAGTGTTCGATGTTCGATGTTCGATTGGAATCCCGGGCTTCAGGCTGCATAGAGACGTGATGCGGCGTCCGCGGTCGTGGGCTGCGCTTCCGGTTCATTGCACGGCCGGCGTGCCGATACTTCGTGGGGCGGCTTCGCGCTCGGAGGGTGACCACTCGATATTTTTCCGCAGTTCGGCAAGAGCGGGTACATCATGACCCACCGCAGGTGAACGAGCACGATGCCTGGGCGGGGTGCCGAAGACAACCGGCGGCAAGAGGAATACTCGCGGCGAGATGTTCGTTTCGCGTTCGAGGAGCATGTCAAGCGGAGT
>DATLAR010000349.1:0-4739 GCA_035527355.1 Planctomycetota bacterium | reverse complement strand
CTTATGCCCAGGTGTCGATGTTCTTGGCTTCGAGAGCGTGCTTTTCGATGAAGGCTTTGCGGGGCTTGACGTCGGAGCCCATGAGGATTGCGAAGATGTTTTCGGCTTCCAGAGCGTCTTCGAGCCGCACGCGCAGCAGCGTGCGCGTCTGCGGGTCCATAGTAGTGTCGCCTAGCTGGTTCGGGTTCATCTCGCCCAAACCTTTGTAGCGCTGCAAGTCGATGATGTTTTTCTCGCCGATCGTACGGATGGCCAGCGGCAGCCCGGATAGTCCGTTAACCGGCATTGCTTCGCTCTCGGAGGTCACGTAGAAGTCGGTCTCGGCTTCGGGGTCCTGCTTCGGGAAATAGGTTTCGAGGGCGAATTGCTCTTCTTGCAGGCGCTTGATCAGGCGCTGCAGTTCGATGCTTTCGTAGATGCGGCTGATCAGCAAGTTGGCGGGCTGCTCGGCCTCTTTGTCTTCGGCTTTGCCTTCGGCTTCGGCTTCCGGCGTGGTGATGCGTGCGGCCTCCACTTTCTGGCGGTAGTCGCTGATTTCGGTTTCGGTGTAGAAGAGTTTCTCCTCGCCGTCGAAGATCACCTTGTATGCGGGCAGGAGGCCGGAGTCGTTTTGCAGTTTGAGGTATTCGTGGAGCTGCAGCCCGCGCGTTGAGAGGCCGTGTTGGAGGTGCTCGAAACGCGACAGCAGTGCCACGAGGTTTCTGAGGTCGTCGCCGGAGTATGTGCGGCCGCCGTTGCGCACGTGCAGCACGGTGCCTTCCACGCCCAGCTCGGCCAGCGATGCGTCGAGCTCTTTTTCGTCGATGAAGTACTGCTCTTGTTTTTTCTTTTGCAGCATGCGGTAGAGCGGAGGCTGCGCGATGTAAACGCGGCCGGCGTCGACAAGCTGGCGCATCTGGCGGAAGAAGAACGTGAGCAGCAGCGTGCGGATGTGCAAGCCGTCTACGTCGGCATCGGTCATGATCACGATTTTGCCGTAGCGGAGGTTTTCGAGGTTGAATTCGGCGGCCACACCGGTGCCCAGCGTGCTGATGAGCGTGCGGATTTCCGCGTTGGCCAGCATCTTGTCGAGGCGGGCCTTTTCGATGTTGAGGATTTTTCCGCGCAGCGGCAGTACGGCCTGGAACCGGCTGTCGCGGCACTGTTTTGCATTTCCGCCGGCGGAATCGCCTTCGACGATGAAGAGTTCGCTTTCTTCGACGTCGCGGCTGCGGCAGTCGGCGAGCTTGACGGGCAGGTTTCCGCTGGAGAGTGCGCTCTTGCGCCGTGCCAGGTCGCGAGCCTGGCGCGCGGCGTTGCGTGCGGCCGCCGCGAGCACCGCCTTGTTCACGATGTCCTTGGCGGCCTTGGGCTGCTCTTCGAGGTAAATCGCGAGCTGTTCGCTTACGATGCTTTCGACGGTCGACTGCGCCTCGCGGTTGCCGAGCTTGTCCTTGGTTTGCCCCTCGAACTGCGGATCGGGTATCTTGATGCTGACGATGGCGGTGAGGCCCTCGCGCAGGTCTTCGCCTTCGGGCATCTCGCCGTTCTTCGTGAGGTTGTGGTCTTTCGCGTAGTTGTTGAGCGTGCGCGTGAGGGCCGAGCGGAAGCCGCTGAGGTGCGTGCCGCCGCCGTGGGTCTTGATGTTGTTTGCGAAGGTCAGCACGTTTTCAACGTACGACGTGTTGTATTGCAGGGCTATTTCCACGGCCATGTTGCCCTGTTCCTTCTCGAAATGGATCACGTCGTGCAGCACCACTTTTCCCTCGTTGAGCTGCTGGACGTATGCTTTGATGCCGCCGTCGTATTTGAACACTTCTTCGCGCGGGGTGCCGTCGGCGTCGCGGCTGGAGAGCCGCATGCTCACGCCCTTGTTGAGGAAGGCGAGCTCGCGCAGCCGCCCGGCTACGGTGTCGTAGTTGAACACGCTTTCGGAGAAGATTTCGGGATCGGGTTTGAAGGTGACGGTGGTGCCGTTGCGCGTGCCGGTGCCGATGCGCTCGAGCTGCGATGAGGTTACGCCGCGCTCGAATTCCTGGCGGTAGACGATGCCATCGCGGCAAACTTGCACCTCGCACCATTCGCTGAGCGCGTTCACTACGGAAACGCCGACGCCGTGCAGCCCGCCCGACACCTTGTAAGAGTTGTGCGAGAATTTTCCGCCTGCGTGCAGCACCGTCATGATCACTTCAACGGCGGGCAGGCCGGTCTCCTTGTGGATGTCTACGGGCATGCCGCGGCCATTGTCCGTCACGCTTACCGATCCGTCGGGGTTGAGCGTCACGTGAATCTCATCGCAATGCCCGGCCATGGCCTCGTCGATGCTGTTGGCCACCACCTCTTCAACGAGGTGGTGCAGCCCACGCACACTGGTGTCGCCTATGTACATGGCGGGGCGTTTGCGCACTGCGTCCATGTCCATCAGCACTTCTATGGATTGCGCGTTATAGTCGCTGGCGGAATCTGGCATGGCTTTCTCTGTCATAATTCTCCCAAAGGGCACTCTCGGGTGATGTTTTGCGAACGCAATTTCCTTCCCATTGTGCAGCCCTTATTTTACCACAAACGCGGTGAAATATCAAGAGAAAAGCGGCAAAAAAGCCGAGGAACGGCAGGATGTAAGTCGTTGAGGGGCAATATGTTAGCGATTGTATGCTGCCGAAAGCTCGCGGCGGCCGGCAAAGCCGCGGCTTATTTCAACCGGATTCGGAGGCGCCGCAGCGGCGTGGCGCCCGCTCGGCCGGGCGAGCGATTTCGTTTTTTTTGACAATCGCCGAATTTCACGCCTTTGCGGCTAGCATCTTTTCGGCCGCTTTCAATACCCGGCGCGAGTTCTCGAAGGTGATCCGCCGCAGCGTCTCTTTGGCCGGCAGCCACGTGCAGGCCTGGTGTTCGGCCGAGAGGCAAACATCCGGGCTGCCCGTTCGGGCCATGTAATAAACTACTTCTTTCCTGACCGACCGACCGTTGCGGCGGAAGCTGTATTGCACCTTCTCCCTGAAGCCGTCAATGATCTCGGCGTCGGTGATTCCCGTTTCCTCCCGGAGCTCGCGCAGCGCTGTCTGGTGTTCGCTCTCGCCGTTCTCCACGTGGCCCTTGGGGAAGTCCCAGTGTCCGCCGCGATAGTGCAGCAGCAGGTATAGCCGCCCCTTCGTGCTCTCACGGAAAATGACGAGTCCCACTGATTTTTCCATTGCGTTTCCGATTTCCTGTTGTCAGTGCCGTTCTCTCAGCATTTTCGGAATTTTCCCGGCAAAAAACCCCTTGCGTTCCTTCCGGGTATGAATATCATGCATACGGGGGGAATTGTTGCCTGCAAAGAAATATAGCACAAAGGGCGAGCAATGGGAAGATTTTTTGCGGCATTCCTTTTCATATCGGTAGCAATTGCGCTCGCATTGCCGCTTTCAGAGGCGGCGCAACGCGCGAAGAAGGCGGAGACGGAGCGCAAGCGAAACGAGAATATCGAGCGGCGGTTTCAGCAGTCGTACGAGAAATTGAACGCCGCGTTCGTGAAGAAGGCAACGGCGCTTGCAGCTTCAGCGGCCGAGAAGGGCCTGCCCGACGAGGTGGCCGAGCTGTGGGAATACGTGAAGGAATTCGGCACCGAGCCGGCCGTCGAGCCGCCGAAGCTTGGCGAAGCTGAATGCACCGACAAGGAAAAGGCCGCCATCGCGGCGAAGATTCAGGCGCTCTACCGCGACCACGCGTCGGAGCTGCTGAACCTCGGCAGCAATTGCTTCAAGAGCGGGCTCATGGGCCGCGCCTGCGATATGGTGTGGGAGACCATCCGCTTCAATCCCGATAACGAACGCGCCCGAAAGATCCTGGGGCAGGTGAAATACAACAAGCAATGGATGGAGAAATATGATGCCATGCAGATGAGCATGGGCAAGATGTTCAAAGACGAATACGGCTGGGTTACGAAAGCCGAGCTCGGAAAACTCGAGGCAGGGATGCTGCCTCTTCGCGGCCAGTGGCTGCCGAAGGAAACGGTAGAGAAGATTCGCGGCGGGTGGGACAGCGCCTGGGAGTATGGCACCGAGCATTATGTCGTGAAGACGAACGTGTCGCTGGCCGACGCGGTGGCGTTTGGCAAGGTGCTGGAGGAGAACTACGACCTGTTCTTCCGCGTGTTCATCGGTTATTTTTCCGCCAAGAGCCAGGGCGAGATGCTTTTCGGCACCAAGCGCGAGAACAAGCCGATGAAAGTGAACTATTATGCCACGAAGGAGGAGTTTGCCTCGGGTATCGGTTCAAAAAACACGGCCGCCGCCGGCATGTACGTGGGGCAGATGAAGTCGGCGAATTTCTTCAAGCTCGACTGGAACACGAACCTTCGCGTGCTGAAGCACGAGGCCACGCACCAGTTGTTTTTTGAAAGCCGCAGCGTGGGCAGCGGCAGCAGATATGGTGCCTGGGTGGTTGAGGCCGGCGCCACGTACATGGAAACCTGTACTCGCAACGATAAGGGCCGCATCATCACCGAAGGCCGCAATGCGCCGTGGGTGAAGATGTTCAAGGGCCTGCTGCAGAACGGACAGGCCAAGCCGCTGCGCGAGTTTGACCAGCTCACATACGAAGGCTTCCAGGGCATCGCAAACGTCGCCTATCCGCAGGCGGCCGCGCTGGCTTGTTTCCTGATGGAGGCGCAGGACGGCTGCTATCGCGAGCGGCTTGTCGACTATATGGAGGCGTACTATACCGGCAGGCTGCGCAAGCTCGGCGAGATCGAAAACTACCTCGGCGTCTCTATTGAA
>DATLAR010000348.1:0-2723 GCA_035527355.1 Planctomycetota bacterium | reverse complement strand
CACGGGAGCATGTTGCTTCATTTGGACACAATATCGGGCAAAATGGGCTTCTTTTTGCTACTAAGTGACTGTGCCACATTCGCTTGCGACGCATGGTGCGTTTTCTGAACGCATGTTCGATAAAAACCACACTTCTCGCCGTTTCCGCCATCCACCGTCGGAAAGTCCTGCACCACGCGGTTATCACCGTCTCGCGAATTTAGCTGTTGACATCCACAGGGCGCCGAAGTACAATCTGCTTCCGGAGAATGATCGATGAAGAAGCCATACCTCATAGCGGTTCTCACCGTTCTGGCCGCCGTTATCGCCGGCACCGTGCTGGGCCTTCTTGCCGCACGCAGCGACGAGCTGGGCGAGAGATTCGTGGACCATCGCCGCAAGCTCACGTTCTTTCCGCCCGCCGGCTGGCTGCTCACGGCGCCGCCCGAAGATCTCCGCCGGCATTTTTCACGCCCGGGCACCGAATACAGCGCGCATTTCGAGGGGCCCAACCCCGGCGATCAGTGCGATCTGATGGTGGCGAATAACCGCGACAGGCTGGCCAAGATGAAGGATGAGCAGGCGAAGATGAAGCCGGAGGCAGGCGTGCAGGTGAACGAATTCGTAAACGACATAAGGTTCATAAATGGCGTGCCGGCGTGGGTGCACGAGTATTCCACGAAAATGGAGTCGATGCTCGGCTACACCGTGAAAGTAGTGCTCGACAGGGGCGACACCAAGATCGTGCTGTCGTATGCCGGCTCGCCCAAGAGCATACAGCAGCAGGCCAAGAGCATCTCGAAGAGCTTCAATAGCATAAGGCTGGATTAGCAGCACAAGGTGCAAATGTCATCTTACTCGGCTAAACAAAGCCTCTTTTCGGCTCCGCCCTGCTCAGTGTTTTGGCCTGAAGGAATCGAAAGGAAAGATGATGCTGCCGCGCGATCGCGTATTCGCCGCCTTGAGTTTCCGCCCGCCCGACGTTTTGCCGCTGCAAATTTCTGCCGCAGCCGGCGGATTGCACGAGCACGGACAGAAACTGGTTGACCTCATAAGAGCCTGCGGGCACGACTTCGGCAACCTGAGCGGCCTTGCAATGCCCACACCGCCCGCGCCCGAGGATTACGACGCCGACGGACGCTATCACGCCTTCCGAACTGACGAGTGGGGCACGCGCTGGGAATACAGAATCTTCGGCATCTGGGGGCATCCGGTGGCGTGGCCGCTTGACGACCTCGCGAATCTCTCCACATGGATACCGCCCGCTCCCCCTTCGGCCGATGGCCCCGATCTCGAAGCTGCGAATGCCTGGGCACAGGCGCATCGCCTGCGTTATCCGCTGATAGCGGGCGGCGGATGCGGAATCTTCGAAAAGCTCTTTTCGCTGCGGCGTTTCGAAGACGTGCTGATGGACATCCAGCTCGACACGCCCGAAATTAACCGCATCGCCGACACGATCGTGGAATACAACGCGGGACACGTGAGCCGCGGCCTTGCGATCGGCGCCGAAGCTTTCGCCTTCGGCGATGATTTCGGCATGCAGCAAACGCAGTTTTTCGCGCCCGACGTCTGGCGGAGGTTCTTCAAATCGCGATACAAGGCGCTCTTCGAGCCGATCAAGCGCGAAGGCAAGCTGATCATCTTCCACTCGTGCGGGCAGATCACGCCCATCCTCGAAGACCTCTGCGAGCTCGGCGTAAACGCCATCTGGCCGCAGTTGCCGCTGTTTGACCTGCCATCGCTGGCCCGCCGCTGCCGCGAGCTGCGCCTCGCGGTGCAGCTTCATCCCGACCGGGGCGACCTGATGCAGCGCGGCACGCCGCCGCAGGTGCGCGACTATGTGCTGCGAATGCTCGACGCGTTCGATGCCGCCCGCGGCGGCTCATGGCTTTACATCGAGATCGATCCGGGTTTTCCCTGGGAAAACGTGCAGGCACTATTCGAGACGGCAATGGCGCAAAGAGGAAGGCTGTAGGCTTCGGGCCGGCTTTCCGCGAGGGGTTGCTCGGTGGCGCGGAGTTTGCGGATTACGATGGCGAGTGTCTCGTCCCTGATGATGTCCGTGGTAGCGGAGGAGGGATTTGAACCCCCGACACAGGGATTATGATTCCCCTGCTCTGCCGAGCTGAGCTACTCCGCCGGAAAAATGTGCGGCCGCCGCCCGGCCGCTTGCACATCATTTATATTAAGCTATCCGGCCTGTTTTGTCAAGCAAAATTCATCGGACACCGGCCCCTTCTTCGACTTTGGACTTTGGCTTGACCTTGGACTTCTCTTTCTTACGCCCACCGAAGCACCACGCCCATTGCCTGCGAGCGGTCGGCGAGTAGCATGCGGTAAATCTCGGGCGCCTGCGTGTACGGCACGGCGTGCGAAACCAGCGGCGCAAGATCGAGCTCGCCGTCGGCCAGCAGGTCGAAGAACAACTGTGCGTGGCGGTGGCATGTCCACGGGTTGTCGGGCGTTTCCGCCGCAGGATGCGATGAATTGTGCGCGCCGATGATCGTGAAGCTCGGCGAGTTGCAGAGGTCGTGGAAATCGAATAGCGTTTTGCCGCGCGGGCTGCTTAGCAGCACGAAGCGCCCTTGCCGGCGGAGAACCGCGAACTCGCCCGGTATGGCGGTTTCCGAGCCGGTTACTTCAAACACAACGTCGGCCATTCGGCCGCGTGTGGCTTTGCCGATCACCGCCGCGGGGTCGTCGGTTCGCGGGTTTATTGCGATCACGGCCGGATCGCGCGGCAG
>DATLAR010000347.1:0-3772 GCA_035527355.1 Planctomycetota bacterium | reverse complement strand
GCGCGTGGAGCATTGGGACAACGCCCTGCACCAGGGCCGGCTGGCCGGGCGAAACATGGCCGGCGCACGCGAGCAGTACACGCACATTCCCTGTTTCTTCTCCGAAATGTTCGAATTCTGCTACGAAGCCGTCGGCGACGTCAACGCCCGGCTCGAAACCGTATCGGACTGGCAGAAGGAGTTCGACACCGGAACCATCTATTACGTCGACAACGGCAAGGTGAGGGGTGCGCTGATGTGCAACGTTTGGGAGAAGGTGGAAGAAGCGCGCGAACTCATCCGCCGCGGCGATCCAGTGCCCGAGCGGATGCTGATTGCATAGCGGCGGCGCCCGCCGGAATACCGTTGCCCTTCAGTTGCATGTCGATGCCGGCATTCATGCAGCGTGGGCCCAAGAGAGCAAAGGTCCGCCGCCGCCGCCACCTCGTTCTGCGTCGACACGCCCGCGCCCGCCGCACTCCTGAACCTCGAAGCCTGGCAGGAGCACTACGGCTTCGACGCCGCCAGCCGGCAGGAAAAGCTCGAAGCCAGCTTCGACCCCGAATCGCTCATCCTTACCCTCTCGATCAGCGGCACCATGCCCGCCTGCGTCCCCGTGCCCGAAGCCGGCGCCGCTGGAACTACGCCCGGCCCGTTTGAAGTCAAGCTCGGAAAGCATGACTATCGGCTCTCGAACACCTGATGCGAAAAAAATTACATTCGCACACCTTGCCATCATGCGAAACTGCGGTATAATTATAATAGAGGAGGAATTGCTGTAGCACAGTTGCCCTCGGCTGTGAGGAATCGGACATGTAGCACGGCCGCCCTCGGCTGTGACCATTCTTCATATTCCCCTCCTTTCAAAGCTCTGAAGGAGCGGCAATTCCATACAGCCCAGGTCAAGGTGCGAGCCGGACGGCGAGCACCACAGGCCTGGGTAAACCGGCCCCCTCATCTTCCCCCTCCTCCGGGAGGGCCCTCCCACGGGGAGGGGGCAGGGGGTGGGGCTCCGCATGCGTTCATCCATTTCCCTGCCAAGGCCGGAGTGCGCCTGCCTCAGCGCTTGCGCCCGGCGTGCAGCGCGGCCCAGCGCAGCGCCTGGCCCGCCAGAATCGGCACAATTGAAAACAGCATTACGGTGCCAAGCCATCGGGGCGTGAGCGCGGACGTGCGCAGCAGTTGGCTTAGCCCCGGCAGGTATATCGCCACCATCTGCAGGCCGATCACCAGCACGGCGGCGCCCAGCAGGTAGCGGTTTGAGAGGGCATCGTGCAGGCTCCTGATCGGCATGCTTTCCTTGCGCGAGGTCCACGCGTGAGACAACTGCGTAAACGCGATGGTCATGAAGCAGACGGTTTGGGCGAGCTGCTTGTCGCCGGTGGTTTGCAGCGCGTAGAAAAACGAGCCGAGCGTGGCGGTGGTCATCAGCAGGCCGTGGCCGAGCACCGAGCGCTTGATGCGTGCCGAAAATATCGGCTCGCCTTTCGGACGCGGCGGGCGGCTCATCAGCCCTCTTTCCACCGGCTCGAGCGCCAGCGATAGCGCCGGGAAGACGTCGGTTACGAGGTTCAGCCACAGAATCTGCAGCGGCAGCAGCGGCAAGGGCAGGCCCGAGATCGAGCCGAAAAACACGGTGAGGATTTCGCTGAGGTTGCACGAGAAGAGGTAGTGGATGAATTTCTTGACGTTCGACAGCACCAGCCTGCCCTGCTGAACGGCCGCTGCCACGGATACGAAGCGGTCGTCGAGGAGGACGATGTCGGACGTTTCCTTTGCGAGGTCGGTGCCTTCGATGCCCATAGCCACGCCGATGTCGGCGTGCTTGAGCGCCGCGGCATCGTTCACTCCGTCGCCCAGCATGGCCACCACGTGATTCTTGCGCTGCAATGCCTCAACGATCTTCACCTTGTCTTCGGGCGTGATGCGAGCGTACACGCTCACGGTGTCGACGTGTGCGGCCAACTCGTCGGGGGAAAGCTCTTTGAGCTCGCGGCCGGAGATGACCGCGCCGCCGGGCCGGTCGATTATGCCCAGCATGCGGCCGATGGCTTCGGCGGTGCGCGGGTGGTCGCCGGTGATCATCACGGTGCGGATGCCGGCCTTCTTGAAGAGACTGATTGCCTCGGCCACCTCCTCGCGCGGCGGGTCGTGCAGGCCCACGAGCCCGAGAAAAACGAGGTCGCGGTAAGGCTCGTCTTGTGCGGGCGTGATCTTGTATGCGAGGGCAAGCACGCGCAGCGCCTGGCCGGCCATAGACTCGTGCTCGCGAACGATCTGCGCGCTCAGGGGGGCATCCAGCGGCTGCTCGCCGCCTGGCCCGAGCGCCCGCGAGCAGATTTCCATGACGCTGGCCGGCGCTCCCTTCACGAAGGCAACGACGCCGCCTTCCGGGTTTTCGTGCAATGTGGCCATCCGCGCGGATTCGGCCGAGAACGGCACCTCGCGTATTTCGCGGTATCGCTCGCGCAACTGCTCCTGGTCGATGCGCGCCTTGGCAGCGGCCACCACCAGCGAGCCTTCGGTAGGATCGCCGGTGATCTGCCATTGGCCGGCGTCGTCGCGGCCGAGCGAGGCATTGTTGCATAGCACCCCGCAATAGAGCGCCAGCTTCAGATTCGGCAGCGCGAGCGGGTCGATCCGGCGGCCGTCTTTCAAAAAAGCGCCCTCGGGTTGAAAGCCGGTGCCGGTTACTTCGATGCGGCCGTCGAGCAGGTAATACACGGTGGCGGTCATTTCGTTTTCGGTGAGCGTGCCGGTTTTGTCGGTGCAGATCACGGTGGCCGAGCCGAGCGTTTCAACGGCGGGCAGCTTGCGGATGAGGGCGTTGCGTCGGGCCATGCGCCACATGCCCACGGCCAGTGCGATAGTGGCCACGGCCGGCAGGCCCTCGGGCACGGCGGCGATGGCAAGCGCCAGGCCGGTGAGCACGAGGTCGGCCGGATGCTCGGGCCCGCCGGCCAGCAAGCCGCCGGCAACCACGATGCCCGCCACGCCCAGCGAAAGGAAGATGAGCGTGCGGCCGAGCTGGCGCAGGCCAACTTGCATGGGCGTTTCTTCGTGGCGCGCAAACGTTACAAGCTCGGCAATCCTGCCTACTTGGGTGCTCATGCCGGTGGCCACCGCGATTGCGCGGGCGCTGCCCGATACTACGGTAGTGCCTTTGTAGAGCATGTTCTTTCGGTCGCCCAGCGGCGCCGACTCGTCGTCGATTTCTTTCACGCTCTTGCGCACGGGCACAGACTCACCGGTGAGCGCCGCCTCCTTCACGCGCAGGTCAAACGCCTCCACCAGGCGGCAGTCGGCCGTTACCGAATCGCCCGCCTCAAACTCCACCAGGTCGCCCGGCACCAGGTCCAGCGCGTTCACCTCGACACGCCGGCCGTCGCGGACCACCACGGTATCCTGCACGCCGAGGCGCTGCAGTGCCTCGATCGCGCGGTTCGCCTTCAGCTCTACGGTAAACCCGATGCCCGCATTGAGAAAGATGACCACCGCAATGGCGATGCCCTCGGGCAGATCGCCCATCGTAAACGCAATGGCCGCCGCCGCGGTGAGCAGCAAAACCATCAGCGAGCGGAACTGCTCGATGAAGATTTTCACCACGCTGGCCTTCTCGGCGCGAATCAGCTTGTTTGGGCCGTAGCGGCTCATACGCCGCCGCACCTCGGCGTGGCGCAAGCCGTCGTCGAGATCGGTGCCGGTGGCATCGGCCACATCGTGCGGCGTGGAAGCGTGCCATACAAGCTCGCGCATCAGCGGGATTTTCCTTCCAAGGCTGCGGTCTTTCAGA
>DATLAR010000346.1:0-12860 GCA_035527355.1 Planctomycetota bacterium | reverse complement strand
AGCCGGCGTGTCCGCCATCGCCACCCCTTCTCCGCGCAAGGGGAAGGGGCTGCGGGGGATTGCGGTTGATTATGCGGCCCATTTGCGGTAAATTATGGGTCATGACAGCCACAGCGCAAAAATCGGCCGCTCTTGTGCTTGTGCTTGCGGTTGCGGCCATTGCCGCCGGCTGCAGCGTGCCCGAAGCGCGCGTGGGCGTCGCCGCTCTAAGCCCAAACTCGCTGAAATACGACTGCCGCCCCGCCAAGGGCGCCATCACGATCGATGGCTTGCTCGACGACCCGGCCTGGCAGGATGCACCCTTCAGCGAGGATTTCCTCGTGTCGTCGGCCGTGCGAACCATGCCCGATAAATTGCGCACACGGATGAAGGTGCTCTATGGCGACGATTGCCTTTACGTGGCGCTGCACGCCGAAGACAGCGACATCTGGGCCACCTACACCACGCGCGACGATCCGGTCATGTACGAGAAGGCCCTGCTGCTGAACATCGATCCCCTCGGCAACGGCCGCGATTACTACGGCTTCTACGTGAACCCGCTCAACACGCTGCTGGATCTGAAGCAGACCGGCGGCGGCGTGGAGATGAGCAACAGGCGCTGGCGGAAATGCGTGGAGTGGAACGGCAATGGCATCGAGCATGCCGTGCACCTCGACGGCACGCTGAACAAGCGCGATGACATAGACAACGGCTGGACGCTGGAGCTGAAGGTGCCTTTCGATGCCATTGGCGTGCGGCCGGCCCCGGGCGACGTTTGGCTTGTGCAGGCCGGGCGCATCGATTACTGGCTGGGCGGAAAGATTATTTCGAGCTGGATCAAGACCGGCTTTGGGGCGCTTATTTTCAGGTAGTGCATTATGGGTTACATACGCGGGCTGCTCTCCGGCTTTTTGTTCGCGGTGCCTTCGGGCCTTCTTGCGCCGGCGGTTGGTTTGTTGCTGGTGTTGCCGGCGTGCAGCATGTTTGAAAAAGGCATTCCCGGCTCGACCGTGAGCTGGAAAGAGGTGCCTTACGTGGCCGGCGGCAACAAGCAACTGGAGGCTTACGACTACACCGCGTCGGCCTTGAAAGCTTCCGAAGACGGGCAATACCTCTACCTCCAGGTGCACGGCTACAGCAAACCGGCCGAGCTGCAAAACGTGCTGGTGGAGGCCGGCGCCCGCCGTTTTCATGTGGATAGCCAGGTCGATCTATGGCGCATTACGTTGGATAGCGATTCGCTGATCGAGCCGCGCGCGATCATCTTCAGCCCCGGCAGAGACGGCACGGTGTGCTCCGATCCGAGCGTAAAGTTTGCCGAGTGCAAGGGCCAACGGATCCTCGATGTCGCGTTTCCGATCGCCGTAATCGCCACCACGCCGGTGCACGTGCGCGTTGAGCACGTGATCCGCCTGATCCGCGGCGGCAGCGAGGTGGCCACGCTGAACTATCCGTTTCCGAAGCGCGACGTGGCGGTGTACCACACGCCGAACCTGCCGTTCGACCAGCGCGTGCCGCCGCGTGTGCTGAATGCCGGCGCCGCCGAGTTCGAGGCGGCGGTGGCCGTAATGCGGTGGGAAAGCAACAAGCGAATCAGCGGCTGCATAGAGCTTGCACCGGCCGGCGAGCCGCTGAGACCCGTTTGCGACCTGGAGCCGCCGCGCCTCAAGCATGACGTCCGCCTCACACGCCTCAAGCCGGATACGCTGTATCATTACAGCGTAACCGGGCGCGACTTTGCCGGCAATCTGGCAGTTCCGATCAACGGCACGTTCCGCACCGCCGTTGAGTCGCCCAGCACCGAAGCCATAAACGGCATGGACGTGGATTTCATCCCCGTAAAGCTATACCCGCCGCTCGACACCGCAATGCAGGCGATTGCGGCCGAAGGCTACTCGCCCGGTTCCACACCGCGCGGCATTGCGGTTACTACGCAGCCTGCTGCCCTGTGGAAGCTCGAGCGCGAGCAGACGGCAGGCCATTACCGCATCACGATGTGCGCCTGGCACGCGCCGGACGGCGAGCAATTCAAGATCATGGCCGTGCGCTCGGCCGAGCGGCCCACGCAGTTTCGAACCGTCGACACCATCGCGCCGGAGCGCAACGGAAAGCTGTGCCAGTTTGACAAGATCATCAAGATCGACACGCCGTTCGACCAACTGGTGCTGATAACCGACAAGAGCACGGCCGGGCCGGTGACCGTTTTTCGGCTGTACGAGCTGAGCGGCAAACCAGTGCAATCGGCCGAGCTTCGATAACCCGGCCAAGTCCCTCCGCGTGTAAATGTTGCATATCGCTTACAGCATTTTACAAAATTATCCTTCACTCAAAACCACGCCATCTGCTATAATACCAGCAGCTATACGCGAAAGGAGCGAACCCATGGCAGATGAACCAACGAACAGCGATTTGCAGGCCGTAGAGAAGCTGAATGCCAGCTACCACAAGCTGTGCAGCGAAATCGCAAAGGTGATTGTAGGCCAGGAGCACGTGCTCGAGGAAGTCCTGATTGCGATATTCTGCCGCGGTCATTGCCTGCTGGTGGGCGTGCCCGGCCTCGCCAAGACACTGATGGTGCGCACGCTGTCCGAGGTGCTTGCGCTGTCATTCAAGCGAATCCAGTTTACGCCCGACCTGATGCCGGCCGACATCACGGGCACTGAAATCCTGCAGGAGACAGAGCACGGCGAGCGCGTTTTCAGGTTTATGCAGGGGCCGATCTTCGCCAATGTTATCCTTGCCGACGAGATCAACAGGACGCCCCCGAAAACGCAAGCCGCGCTGCTTGAGGCTATGCAGGAGCACCGGGTAACCTCCGGCAACCGCTGCTTCACGCTGGACGAGCCGTTTTTCGTGCTGGCCACGCAAAACCCGATCGAGCAGGAGGGCACCTATCCGCTGCCCGAGGCGCAGCTCGACCGCTTCATGTTCAACATTTACGTGGATTATCCGCTGCGCGACGAGGAAATGCGGATCGTCAAATCCACCACCACCGCGCACGTGCCGCAGTTGGACAGAATGCTGAACGCCCACGAGATCATTGAGCTGCAGGATATAGTGCGCAAGGTGCCGGTGGCCGATCACGTTTATGAATATGCCGTAGACCTGGCCATAGGCACGCGGCCAGGCGACACGGCCCGGCCGTTCATCCGCGAATGGGTGAGCTGGGGCGCCGGCCCGCGCGCTTCGCAGTACCTCATCCTGGGCGCGAAAGCCCGGGCTATCCTCAACGGCCGCTACCACGCCACCACCGAGGATGTGAAGGCCGTGGCGCTGCCCGTGCTGAGGCATCGCGTGATCACCAACTTCAACGCCGAGTCGGAAGGCGTTACATCCGACAGCATCATAAGAAGGCTGCTGGAAGAGACCCCGACGCGCGCGAAGGCGATCTGAACTACTGGAATGATGGCATGCCGCAAACGAGCAAACTGTCTGAATACCTGAAGCCGGAAAACCTTCAGAAGCTGGCGAGGATGGAAATCATCGCGCGGCTTGTGGTGGAAGGCTTCATCACCGGCATGCACAAGAGCCCGCACCGCGGCTTCAGCGTCGAGTTTGCCGAGCACCGCCAGTACGTGCCGGGCGACGAGATCCGGCACATCAACTGGAAAGCGTTCGCGCGCTCCGACCGCTACTACATCAAGCAGTACGAAGAGGAGACCAACCTCCGCGGCTATATCCTGCTGGACTGCTCGGCGTCGATGTCTTACCAGTCCAACGGCTCCGTGAGCAAGCTGTTTTACGGCAAGTGCCTGGCAGCGGCGCTATCGTACCTGATGCTGCAGCAGCAGGATTCGGCCGGCCTCATCACGTTTGACAGCGCGGTGAAAACATACTTGCCGCCCCGCGCCAACCCCACGCACCTCAAGGCCATACTGCACCAGATCGACGAGGCGAAGATCGGCAAGGAAACCAGCCTCAGCAACATCTTCCACGACCTCGCCGAGCGGATAAAAAAACGCGGGCTCATCATCATTATTTCCGACCTCTTCGACAACATTAAGGACATCATGTCGGGCCTTACGCATTTCAGGCACAAGAAGCACGAAGTGCTCATTTTCCAAGTGCTGGACCCCGACGAGCTCACGTTTCCGTTCCGAAGCTGGACGATGTTTAACAACCTGGAAAACGACGGCCACAAGCTGCTCACCGAGCCGCAGCGCATCCGTGCCGCGTATCTCAGGTCGCTCAATGGTTTCGTGGCCGAGCTGCGTCGCGGGTGCGGACAGAAGCGAATCGATTTCGAGCAGCTAAACACGAGGGTTCCGTTCGACACGGCGCTCGCCGCGTACCTCGCGAACCGGATGTCATGAACAATTGCGGTAGAAAATGCCTCTGAATCCGTCAATCCTGATCTGGATGGCCCTGGCGGGCGCACCGGTGGTGATTCACCTCCTGAATCGCCGCCGATACCGCGTCATAAACTGGGGCGCAATGCAGTTCCTCGAACAGTCGGTGGCCAAAAGCTCGCGGCGCCTGCTGATCGAGCAACTGCTGATCCTGATGCTGCGGACGCTGCTCATTGCGTTCATCGTGTATGCGATGGCGCGGCCTTACCTGCCGGGCGCGATGCCCGTGATGCCCGCCGCGCGGCCGAAACGCAACGTGGTGGTGCTCCTCGACCGCTCGATGAGCATGCGCTACGACGAGAACCGCGTGGCAAACCTTGCCCAGGGCAAGGAGGCCGTGGCACGCATCATCGGTGAATTGCAGAAGGGCGACAGCCTGAACATCGTGCTCGCGGGCGGCCGGCCGCAGCCGCTGCTGAAGGAGCCGGTGGTGGATATCGAGCAGTTTATGGACCTGCTCAGGGAGGTGGAGCCTATGGGCGACGAGGCCAACATGACCGAGGCCATCAAGGAAGCCCTCGCACAGCTCGAGAAGTCTTACAACCCCCTGCGCGAAATATACATCATCACCGACCGCCAGGCATTCGGCTGGCAGGCGAAAACCGAAACACGCTGGGCCGACACGGTGGAAAGCCTCGAACGCGGCGCGCTGAAGCCCACGCTCCACGTGCTGCAGGTGGGCCAGGCCGAATACGAAAACGCAGCAGTAACCGGCATTACCCCCGCGCACAGCTCCGTTGGCATTTACCAGCCCGCACGGTTCGACGTGCGAATCACCAACTTCGGCAAGGAGAGGCGCGAGAAGGTGAACGTGCGTTTTACAACGGGCGACTCCAGGGAGAAAACGACGCAGGTGGACCTCGCGTCCGGCGGCAATTCCGTGTCGGTTTCGTTCGAGCACCAGTTCGACACGCCCGGCTCGCAGCTTGTGCGCGTATCGATCGATCCCGACGCCTTGCCGGCAGACGACGAGATGGTGGCGAGCGTCGACGTTTACGATGCGATCCCCGTGCTGCTGATCGACGGCACAGGCAGCTCTGATGCGCAAACACCTGGCGCCCTCGAGCTTGCCCTTCGCCCGCGCGATTCCGAGAATCCCGACTTCAAAAGCCTGCTGGCGGTGCAGGTGTGCCGCATCGACACTATGCCCTCGCTCAGCACGTCGAAGTTTCACCTGGTAGTGATGCACGACGTGGCGAGGGTGCCCGACCGCCAGGTTGCCGAGCTCGAGCGGTTCGTGTTCTCGGGCGGAGGCCTGCTGGTGATGCCCGGCCGGAATTCCGATCCCGCGTCGTTCAACCGTTACCTCTACCGCGACGGCGACGGCCTGCTGCCGTCGAAGCTCGAACAGGTGCCCGCCCTGAAAGACCCCGTGCGGGCGCTCGCACAAGCTTTCACGCATCCGGCACTGGCGCAATTCCGCGACCCGAAAAACGGCGACTTCACGCTCATCGAGGTGTACAAATACTTCCGATACGTCGACCCGCGCGACGGCAAATCCAGGGTGCTCGCCCAGCTTGGCAATAGCGATCCGCTATTCATCGAGAAGACGTTTGGGCAGGGGAGGGTGATCCTTTCCGCCGTGCCGGTGGACAAAGGGTGGACGAATCTGCAGAAGCGGTCGTTCTTCCTGCCGCTGATGCAATGCACCGCCTACTATCTCGCCGGCTCGGTGCAGCCGCCGCGAAATGTGCTGCTCGGCTCGCCGCTTTCGCTTTTCCTGCCGCCCGAATCGCGCTCGCGCACCGTGCAGGTGATTGACCCCGAAGAGAATGAACACGAAGTGAAAGTGGCGGAGAAGGACGGCCGGCGCGTGGCTACGTTTACCGATACCCAGAAGCCCGGCACCTATCGCATGCTCGACGGCGACGGCAAGCAGACGTTTTACGTGGTGCGGCCGCCCGAGCAGGAATCGAATATCAAACCGCTGAATCCCGACGAGATCGCGTGGGTTGAGAAAACGCTGGGCGCAACTTTTGCGAAGGACTGGGACGACCTGCGCGTGCGAGCTTTCTCGAAGACCAGGGAGCTTCGCGAGTTTTGGCAATTGCTCATCATCGCAGCGATCCTCGTGCTGCTGCTGGAAACACTCCTCACGGGGCGCTTTGCCGCCCGCTCGCAACGCATCGAAGCCGCAAGAGCATAGCGGAAAAAGATTAACCACGAAGGACACGAAGAGCACGAAGAGCCACGAAGAACGGAATCAGCCGCGGAGGGCACAGAGGATCACGAAGAACAGAACCAGAATCTTCAGGTTCTTTCCTTCGTGTTTTCTTCGTGTCCTTCGTGCGCTTCGTGGTTAATCCTCTTCTCACCCGAAGGCCGGCTCTCCCCACACGCTATCGAGCAGCGCCATTGCATCGTCGAGCTGCTCTTCGGCGCCTGAGAGCAGCAGCCGCACACAGCCCTCGGCGCCGCCGATGCCGCCGGCGGCCACCGGTATGGCCTGCACGCCGGTGATCTCTGCCAGGGCGTCGGCCTCGGTGAAGATGTGCCCGGTAAACGGCCACAAGCCGTATGCCTCGCCGCGTGAGGGCTCCTTCTTCACTCGCTGAGCCACGCTCTCGATATCAACGGGCACAGTTTTTTCGAGCCCGGCGGCGACGAGCAGGTGCACCCGTCGGGAGGTCAGGATGCCCAGCGTTGCGCCCAGCGTGCCGCCATCGGGATGCCCAACGAGAATCCCCGCCTGGTTGAGCGCGGGGTTGATCGCGTTTGCGCCTTTGATGAACACGTCGCCGTATGCCATTTGCTTTGCCGCCTCCACCGCGCTCAGGCCGTTAACCACCTCGCCGTGCCGGATCACAACGTCGGGCAGCGAGCCGTCTACTGAAAACGGCTTCGACTTCGCGGGCATGGTGTTGCCCAGCATGTAATGCTTCTTGTCGATCTTGCGGCCGAGCAGTTCTTCGGCGATGTAGGCGTTTGTGCTGCCCTTGGCCAGGGCAACGATGCCTTCCTCGAGCGCGCGTTCAACATAGCCCAGAGACTTCACGCCCTTTGCGATCAGCCGCTTCGACTCCGCCACCGTGAGTGTGACCATCGTAAGCATGTTCAGCTCCGTTTCCCGTTTTCCACGTCTGAGTAATGGAACAGGATCATCGCAAGCGTGGCAATAGCGGCCGTTTCGACCCGCAGGACGCTGCGGCCCAGCGAAACCGGCACCGCACCGGCCTTCACGATTGCGCCCAGCTCGTCGGATTCAAACCCGCCTTCCGGTCCGATGATGTAGATTATTCGCCGGGCGGCGCTGTGGCCGGCGAGCACTTGCTTCAGCCCCTGGCACGGCTGCTCGAGCGCAGCCACCACGCCGATATCGTGCCCGCCGATCAGCTCGCCAAGCTGCGCGCTATCCTGCGGCTCGAGTATCTCGGGCAGCACGTTTCGGCCGCATTGCTTGGCGGCCTCGATGGCGGTTCGCCGCCACTTGTCGGTCTTTGCATCGTCGTCGAATCTCGCCACGCTGCGGGTGGAATGGAAAGGTGCCAGCCGTGCGAGTCCCAGCTCGGTGCATTTCTGCACTATAAGGTCCATCGCCTTCGCTTTCGGCGCCGCAATAGCCAGCGTCACCTGCACGGCCGGTTCGCGGCTCACGTGCCGGCGCTCGGTCACTTCCACTATGAGCCGCCGTCCGTCGGCCTCAGCAATGCGGCAGAGGCACTCCACGCCGGTGCCGTCGAACGCCGCCACCGTGTCGCCGGCCTTCATCCGCAGCACACGCATCATGTGTCGCGCCTCGTGCTCGTCCACCTGCACGCGGTTCTGGTGCGAAATGCCCGGGATGAAAAACCTGTCCATCGATCACCTCAGGAGGTCGTCGAGCAATTCGCTGATGCTCACTTCGGCGAGGGCCATGACGGTATCGGCGGCTCCGTAGTAGATTCGGATGGTATCGCCGGCGAGCGTTGCGCCGCAGGTGAATACCACGTGGCCGTAAAAGCCCTTCATCTCGTAATCGGTTTCGGGCCGGAGCAGCGGGGCGGCCGAGCGTGCGATCACCTTGTGCGGCTCATCGAGATCGGTGAGCAGCGCGCCGAGGCAGTACCAGTCGTCGGGGGTGGCGCCGTGGTAGATAGACAGCCAGCCTCGATCGGTTTTGAACGGCGGAGCGCCGCCGCCCACGCGGCCGGAATCCCACGAGTCTTTTCGCGGCGAGATCACGTGCCGGTGGCCGCCCCAGTGGATCAGGTCGGGCGAGTAGGCCAGCCACATGTCGGGCGTGCCGAGGTGCTTGGGCGCCGGCCGGTGATAGCACGCATACTTGCCGTTCACCTTCTCGGGAAATATCTCCACGTCGCGGTTGTCGGGGCAGAAGATCACGCCCAGGCGTTTGAAATCGGTGAAATCCTCGGTGACGGCCAGCCCCGTAGTGATGCCCACGGCCGACACGCCGCTGTAGTTGATGTAATACTTGCGGCCGATCTTCGTGACGCGGCCGTCTTCGGTTCCGAAGGTTTCATACCATTCCTGCGGGCGGATGGCGGGCTGCGGGTCGACCGTGAAATTGCGCCCGTCGCGGCTGCGGGCGATGCGCAGATGAGAGATCGACGTGAGAAAGCCCTGGCCCTTGTAAACGATGACGCGCGGGTCCTTGAGGTTCAGATCGGGCTCGCCGGCGGCGATACGCCGCACCTCGATCTCGCGCGTCTCGGGGTTCAGCACCGGAAAGATCACCCAGCCCGGCTCCGGCCGCGGGCGCTCGGCCACGCGCAGCAGCAGCAGCGTTTCCTTGCGGAAGACGGCGGCCCCTGCGTTGAATGCGCATATCACTTCGAAATCCGGCCGCGAGGGCGGCACATCGGCAGGCGTTACCAGCGGGTTGCCTTCGTAGCGTGTGATGTTCAAGTTCTATTCTCCGTACGGAATCGTGAGCAGCATTACATGACAAATCCGCAGAACACGCAGTTTACGCAGGGAGAAAAGACTGTTCGGTTTTTCACGCCCGTGTGCGCAATCTGCGTATTCTGCGGATGAAAGCTATTTTGCCGGTTACGCCACTTCCTGAGTCACAGGAACGGGCTCGTCGCCCATTTCCTCAAACCGCACTGCGATGCGGGCGGAAACGCCCTTTTCCTGCATCGTGATGCCGTAGATGGTGTCGGCGGCGCCCATCGTGCGGCGGCTGTGCGTGATCACCACAAACTGCGAGTCCTTCTGGAACTCGCGGATCATCGCCACGAACCGGTCGGTATTCGACTCGTCGAGCGCCGCGTCTACCTCGTCGAGGATGCAGAACGGGCTGGGCTTCGATTTGAAGATTGCAAACAGCAGCGCCACCGCGGTCAGCGATTTCTCGCCGCCCGACAGCAGGCTGATAGACCGCGGCTCCTTGCCGGGCGGCCGCGCTATGATCTCGATGCCCGCCTCCAAAATGTCCTTTTCCTCTTCGAGCACGATATCGGCCTTGCCCCCGCCAAACAGCTTACGGAAGATGATCGCGAAATTCTCGCGCACCGCCGCGAACGTCTGCTCAAACATCTCGCGGCTCGTCTTGTTTATCTTGCGGATCACGTCTTGCAGCGAGTTTTTGGCGGACATCAAGTCTTGCAGTTGCGACGTGAGGAATGAGAACCGCGTCTCAAGCTCGTCCTGCTCGGCGATCGCATTGAGGTTCACGTTGCCCATCTTCTGGATCTTGTCTTGCAGGTCGTCGATCTCGGCCTTGATCGCGTCCCAGTCGGTGGCAGGCTCTTCGGCGTAGCCCTGATAGCGCTCGGCCAGCGACACGTGATGCTGCTCGTTGGTGCTCTCTTCGAGGTTGCCGATGCGCAGGCGCGTTTCGCTGAGCTTCAGCTCGAGCTGATGGATGGTGTTTTCGCACTGCTCGGCCTCGGAGCGCAGTGTTTTTGCGGCGTCTTGCACCAGTCTCAGCTTCTCGGCCAGCTCGGCTCGTTGATTTCGGAGTTCGAGGCCGGCCTGCTTCAGCTTCTCGCGCTCGTCGAGCAGGCGTGAAATCTCGGCCTGCTTGCGCTCGATTACGGCGGCGGAGTCCTTTCGGCGCTGCCCGCACAGCTCGATTTCTTTCTGGTCGCGCTCGATCGACGCGGAATACTCGTCGATGTTGCGGCGGCAGCGCTCGACGGCAAACTTGAGATTCTCGCTGCGCTGGCGCTGCTGTGCGATGTAAACCTTTCGCTCGGTGGCCTGTGCGTCGAGCCGGGCGCGCTGGTCGTCTTTCTCTTTGCGGCCGGCTTCCATAGCGTCGATCTCGGTGCGAGCGGCCTGCTCGCGCGTGCGGATTTCCTGCACCTTCGCCTGCACCTCTTTTTCCTGCTCGGTTACGCGGGCGAGGTTGCGGGCGATGTCGTCCAGCTCGGCCTTCGCCGCGGCGATGTCGTCGGTGAATCGCTGGCGGGCGTCGGTGAGGCGGCCGTGTTCCTTCTTCTTTTCGGCGAGGTTTACGGTGGCGGCATGAATCCTGTTGCGGAGGTCGTCGACCGCCACCTCCAGGTCGTCGCGCTCCTGGGAGCGTTTGGCATATTCCTCTTGCAGCGCGGCCAGCTCGCGATTGATGGCGTCGATTTCGGCGGTGATGGCGCGCAGCTCGCTCTTGCGCGAGATCACGCCCATTCGGCCCTGGTTGGCGCCGCCGGTTATCGCGCCGGTGGGGTCTACCACGTCGCCGTCGAGCGTGACGAGCCTGAAATTGCGGAAGCCGTTCGACGACATCTCGATTGCATCGTCGATGCGGCGGACGATTATGGTGTTTCGCAGCAGCCTGCTGAAGAGCGTGCGGAGCTCGTCGCTGCACTGCATCAGCTCATGTGCGCGGCCCACGAAACCGCCGTTTGTTTCGGGCAGCGGCTGATGATCGGCGGCGTCGACGCGATCAAGCGGGAGAAACGTAGCCCGGCCCTTCTGGTTCTGCTTCAGGTATTGCACGGCCTGCAGCGAATGCTGAACGGATTCGGTGACGAGGTGCTGGGCGCTGTCGCCCAGGGCGGCTTCGAGGGCGGGCGCGTGCTGGAGGTCGGCCTGCATGAGGTCGGCCACCATCCCGCGGATGCCGGCCACGCTGCCGCCGCCCGTCTTGATCTCCTTGAGGATATCCACCACGCCCTGATTCAGGCCCACGTATTTTTCCTCGAGGTCCTGCAGCACCTGGCGGCGCGACGTGCGGGAAGCGAGGAGGTTGCGTTTCTCGCCGATCTGCTCGCCAAGCTCCTCCACGCGGGTCTTAACGGCGTTGCGGCGGGCCTGCTTCTCGGCTATTGCCGTCTGCGATTCCTCGAGCTGGCGGCCCAGCAGCTCGATCTCGGCGAGGTCGCGGTTGATTCGTATTTCGTTTTCCTCGAGCTCGCGCAGGCGCAGCTCGATCCGCTGGACGATCCGCGCCTTCTGGGCATCCAGCGAGCGGCGCTCGGTTTCAAAACTCGAAAGCGCATTCTGATGCGACGCGGCCAGCCGCATCAGATCCATCGCCGCGATCCGCTGCTTCTCGATATCGCGTGCGAGGGCCGCGCATTCCTCGGCAATCGACCTGATCACGTCGAGCTGCTCCTGCAGCTTCACGCTCTCGGTCGTCAGTTCCTGCTCGATTGCCGTCTTTTCTTCGGTCGAACGTTCGAGTTCCTTCTTC
This sequence comes from Planctomycetota bacterium, assembly GCA_035527355.1. Lineage (GTDB taxonomy): Bacteria > Planctomycetota > PUPC01 > JABMSA01 > JABMSA01 > DATLAR01. Next base: position 953 of record DATLAR010000346.1, on the reverse strand, counting down.
GTATCGCCCAGGCGATTGGTGAGCGAGTTTATTTCGCTGGTGTATTTCGACTCGGCCAGCACAAGCTCCTGCATCCGCTCGCGGTTCAGGCTCACCGCCTCCTCGGCGGCCGCCACCTGCCCCTGCAACTCGTTGTCGGCCGACTCGAGCCGCGAAAGCTTCTTGTCCACGTCTATCGCCAGCGTTTCAACTTCGCTGCGCTCGGCCTCCTTCTGCTCGAACGACGCCCGCAGCCCCTGCAGAGCGTCTTTAGCCTTCTGTATCTCGCCCTCGGTGGCCGCCACGCTCTGGTTCAGCTCGTGATACCTGTGAAGCGTGAGCTGCAGCTTTCGCTCGTTGTGGACGTCGCTAGCCTCCTTGTAGCGCCGCGCAGCCGACGCCTGCCGCTTGATCGACCGCAGTTGCTTTTCCACCTCCTCGATGATATCGCCGAGGCGCAGGAGGTTCTGCTCGACTCGTTCGAGCTTGGCCAAGGCGGCTTTCTTCTTCGCCTTGTACTTGCTGATGCCCGCGGCCTCCTCGAAAACCGCCCGGCGCTCCTGGGGGTTCGACTGCAGCAGTTGGTCGATCTTGCCCTGCTCCATCACCGAGTAAGCGTCGACCCCCACGCCGGTGTCCATAAACAGCTCGCGGATATCCTTCAGCCGGGCGGGCTGCATGTTGATCAGGTATTCGCTCTCGCCCGAGCGATAAAGGCGGCGGGTCACCTGCACCTCGTCATAATCCAAGGGAAGCATATGGCTGCTGTTGTTGACGGTGAGCGTTACTTGGGCGAAGCCAAGCGACTTGCGCTCGGCGGTTCCGTTGAAGATTACATCGGCCATCTCGCCGCCGCGCAGCGATTTTGCGCTCTGCTCGCCGAGCACCCAGCGCACGGCATCGACAACGTTCGACTTTCCGCAGCCGTTTGGGCCGCAGAAAACGGTGAGACCTTCATCGAACGAGAATTCGGT
>DATLAR010000345.1:0-3714 GCA_035527355.1 Planctomycetota bacterium | reverse complement strand
GGCCATTCTCATACACACCACGAGTGCTGTGCCCTCGTTTGTTCGCAGGGGCAGGATGAACGCCGGCAGCCAGCCGTAGCCGCTTCGGCAGAGGCTGGCCTGCCGGCCGCAGGCGGGTCTGCGGCGGGTATTCCCCGCTCTCCGTCTGGTGTCGTTTCTCGGAGGGCAGACAACACCCGTAATCCGGCCTGTCGGCCGAATTCCGTGCGGCCTGCCCCTACGTACGCCGTGCAACCGTCCCATGCCACAAACTGGCGCGGGAATATTGGGACAGACACGAATGGCGTGAAATTAAGGCTGTCCGTCCGTTGTAGGGGCAGGGCGCGCGAGTCTTCGAGCGTGTTCCCTGCCCTCTTACAGCCTTAATTTCATAGCATTCGGGACAGACAGCAGCTTTGACTTGCATCCCACTCTCCTCAGCGGTAAGCTTACAGCTATGGCACGATTGGCACGCACAATTATTCCCGGCGTAGCGCATCACGTCACCCAACGCGGCAATAACCGCCAGGATGCGTTGTTCGCGGCGGACGACCGGCGGTCTTTTAGATCAACCCTTTGAGAAGATTTATGCCAAACCACCGGCTAAGCAGGATCAAGTCCAAGCCGGATACGTTTGTGGTGGCGGCGGCAGAGCAGTGCGGGCAGCGATTCGCAGCGCATCGAATGAGCCTTCAAAAGGTTCAGGCATTCAGTTGCCGAATGCGGTGCCGGTAGCGCTCGAGGTCCAACTGCGTTGCATGGTTGATTGTATGCACGGGGCCGTCGCTTTCCCCGCTGCCGTTGGGGCGACAGGCTGTTACCTTGTATGTCGCTATCTCACATGCAGAGAAATCAAGGCCACGGTCCTGAAATTCGCACGTGGAAAGTCGTTCTGCAAGCTTCTCGTAAACCGGTGCGCCGTCCACGGCCCGATAGACATTGAACACCTGCCCCGGTTCGCCTTGCCATGTGAGGAGAATGCGATCACGGTCGACGTTCAGGTTGCGTGGCGGTGAGAGAAGTTTGTCCGGTCGCAGGCCGGTGATGATATACTCGCCGCCCGGCATGGTATCAAAGGCGATGAGATTGGCGCCCGTGCTCGTCGGGTCAACGGTGTGCCCGGCGGCATTCTTCACGGCGGCTGGTCCGATGCCCGCGGAAGCGAGTCGAACTTGCCCGCCGTGCAGGCTCCGGACTCGGATGCGGCTGGCTGTGCCATCCTGCCATTCCGCGGCCAGAATGAATCCGCCCCGTGCGCACATCCCGCTGAAGCTGCCTTCCTGCCAGGTATGCGGCAGTGCCGGCAGCACTGAGATGAATCCTTCATGGCTCTGCAGCAGCATTTCGGCTATGCCTGCGGTGCCGCCAAAATTGCCGTCAATCTGGAAGGGCGGATGGGTGTCCCACAGGTTGGGCAGTGTGCGGCGGCCCAGGAGTTCGCGCAGGAGTTTGTAAGCGCGGTTGCCGTCGCCCGTGCGCGCCCAGGCGTTGAGCCGGTGAGCCAGAGCCCAGCCGGTGGATTCGTCGCCTCGCTCGTTGAGCGTCAATTTTGCGGCGTCGAGCCAGGCGGGAGTCGATCGGGTGACGAGTGTGCCGGGGTAGAGCGCCATCAACTGCGATATGTGGCGATGGCGGTATTCGCCGATGTCACCGTAGAACTTCTCCTCCTCATACTCCTTGATCTGTCCCGACCAGCCTATCTGTATGGGATCGTAGTGGTCGATCTGATGCTGCTGGATATCCGTCGTTTCATTGCGTTCGCCAAGCAAGGCCGCCGACGCCAGCAGGTCGCGTCCATTTTCGTAGATCATCTGCTGGTCGAAGGCGCAGCCGACCGTCTGATAGTATTTGCCGTTGGGCGAATATGGACCGCTGAGCATCTGCTCGGGCGATGCTGAGAACGATGCAAGGCAGCGCCCGTCATACTCGCGCACGGTCTTGGTGAGGAAGCGTGCCATGCTCAGGAGGGCGGGGTAGGCGATATCGCGCAGGATGGCAGTGTCACGGGTGAAGTCGTACCAGTCCCAGAACAGCTTGGAGGTCAATCCGCCGGTGCCGGGTCCGGAGTGACCGCCGGGACCGGACGTCTCGTAGGCATAGCTGGCGGTGCCGATAGTCCAGCCGCAGGCGCCGGGCCGGTTGTCGAAGTTTTCCGGATTATGCTGTCGCACGTAGTCGCTGGCAAGGAGTTGAGCCTGCGGGCGGAAGGCTTCAAAGAAGTCGGCGTATGCGGTGAACATTTCAGCCAGATTGGTGACGAATGCCGGCCAGTAGTTCATCTGCACGTTGATATTGTGCCAGTAGCCGCTGCCCCAGGGCGACTGGTCGTGGCAGTTCCACACGCCCTGCAGGTTGGCGGGCAGACAGCCGGGCCGGGAGGAACTGATCAGCAGGTAGCGGCCAAACTGAAAATAGAGTTGCTCCAGGCAGGGGATGGACTCGCCCTTGCCGTAGCGTTTGAGCAACTCGTCGGTTGGAGCGTCGGGGCGTTGCCCGGCGATCTTGAGCGTGACGCGTCCGAACAGGGCGCGGTAATCGGCGAGGTGCCGCTCGCGGAGCGCGTCATAGCCTTTTGCCGCAGCGAGCGCCAGAGTATCGGCAACTTTTTTGCCCGGGTCGTCCGGGGTCAGCTTCTTTTTGGGGTCCGTCTCGAGGAAGACGTGGGGAACGAGGCGATAGTTCGTGCCAAGTGCAAAGAGAATCAAAGCGCTATCGGCGTTGGTGACGCGCAGTGCGCCATCTTCAACTGTAGTGGTGCCGCCAGTCGGCAGCACCTGCAGGCGCCCCTCGAACTGGATGTTGTAGTAATGCATCTTGCCGGCAAGCACTATGGTATCGCCGTTAGCGGTTACCGTGCCACTCTTGCCGCCGCCATCGCCGGGCTTGATGGCATAGTCCTTGATGTATGGAATCTCAGGGCAGAGGATGAACGACAGGGCTCCGTGCCGGGACGCCGTCAGCCGTATCACAAGCACGTTGTCGGGATACGATGCGAAGACCTCGCGCGAGTAGGCGACTCCGCCGCAGGTGTAGCGGCAGTAGGCGGTGGCATCGTCGAGGCAGAGTCCGCGCTCATAGTCAATCACGTCGTCATGGTCGAAGCGTATATACAGCTCGGCAAAGTTATTCAAGCCGCCCAGCCAGCCGGGATTTTCCAGCGAATTTTCGGTAATCTGGATTCGCTCGCGCCCGACGATGCCAAACACATTGGCGCCCATGCGGCCGTTGCCGAGCGGCAGTGACTCGTTTTCCCATCCCTCGGCGCTGTCCGCCGCGGGGGTGCGGTACTTCATGATCAGCGGTTCCGCTCGATGTGCCGAATCCCTGTGAGCGTTTCGTTCGGTGCAGTCGTTCATGTTGGGTCATTCCTCCATAACCAAGGGTTCTTGCCCTGCCGGGCAAGTGCTGTGCCCTCGTTTCTTCGCAGGGGCGGGATGAACGCCGGCAGCCAGCCGTAGCCGCTTCAGCAGAGGCTGGCCTGCCGGCCGCAGGCTGGTCTGCGGCGGGTATTCCCCGCCCTCCGTCTGGTGTCGTTTCTCGGAAATATTGGGGACAGACACCAGTTTTGACTTCCATCCCACTATCCTCAGCGGTGCCATCCGCGGCACCACACTCCGCGGCCGGCCGGTAGGCTCCGACAGCTTCATCAGCAAGCTGGAAGCGCTTCTGGGGCGTCGGCTGCGCGTCGGATCCGTCGGCCGTCCAAAGAAGAAAATGAATGAGGAAAAATGAAGA
>DATLAR010000344.1:0-15519 GCA_035527355.1 Planctomycetota bacterium | reverse complement strand
AGCTGGGCCGCGGTGCCCTCGCTGTCTCCTTGATTCTCGCTGGCTTCGAACAGTTCGTTTAATGACTCGTCTTCCATGAATGCGATCATTCAGTCTCCCTGATTCTCAGCGCCACCGGGAACCGGGGCACCTTGTTCTTGCCGGTCAGACCCTGGTACTTGACCGTTACCTCCTTGCCAATTACCAGTTCGGGGTGCTTGAAGTACTTGGCCAGCTCGGCGTGATCGCCTTTCATTTTGGCCTTGAACTCCTCGTAACTCCCCGGCAACTGGCACACGAAGACCGCGTGTCCCGCCATCTTGCCTTTGCCTTCTTCGACACGGATGCAGGTGAATTCCCCGTCGTCGAACTTTTTGATCTTGAGCAGGTCGTACGAACGCTTGTTGACGTAGAGCCCGTCGGCATTCCTGGCGATCGCGCCCTCGTACCCCTGCGCCAGGAAGTCCTCGAAGGCCAGCATCAGTTCGTCCTCGTTGGCGACTTCGCGGGTTTCGACGAGCTTCAATGGGGACCCCTTGGGGTTCTCAACGAATAGGTCGCACAAGGTTTCGTACCGTTCTCGGAACGTAGCGCCGCCGGATACACAGTCGTCTCCGCCATCAGACGGCAGATCGTACACGTGATACTGCACTATTTCGCAGCCGGTCTTGGATTCACTCTGCCTGATGAAGTGCGTGAGCTGCTCGAACTTGTCGCGATACTCGTGGTTGTACAACTCGCCGTCGACGATATCCCCGCGCCTGAACACCCGGTCGAGCGCCGTCGCGATGTGTGACATGCTCGCTATGTTCTTTCGCGTGCGAGACCACAATCCGACGGGGCAGAGATCCTCTAGCCCGCCCGTGTCTCCCGGAACCATTCCAATGCACCGATGCCCATCCAGCTTGGGCTGGACGAAGCAGGGGTACTTGAGCTTGTCGCCGTGGTCTGAGAACTTGTGCGCCAGCATCGGCAGCACCCCGCCTGCGATCAGTTCGCTCTTCTGGCCGGCCTTGACGTTCGGGTCCAGCGTGTAGTCCTTCTTCAGCTTCTTCGTGTGCAGGGCCGCGGCTTCGAGTTCGGCTTGCTGACATCCGGTGGTAGCGTTGGCTCGCCCCGCGTTCTTACCGGTGCAGACAGTACTGGCGGATCGTTGGATCGTTCCGCCCGTCTGTCCGTGACAGGTCCAATAGCGATTGCCTTCTACATAGACGCTCCACTCCTGCAGCGCCCCGAAACTCGTGATCTTGTACAACGTTGGTAACTGTTTCATGTGTCTTCTCCTATTGAATATCATCCCAACCGGGACCGTCGTATGTGACGGCCCCGGCGGGAGTGCCGCATTAGTTGCTGACTTTCATGCGTCCTTCCATGTCTTATTGTAACTGAACACCAGGTGATAATTCGACTCCAGGGTTCCGGCCAAGTACTGGTGTACCCGCTTCGGAATTTTCGTGTAGTCGTACCAGGTCACCTTCGGATACAGTTTCATAAGTGGTGTCCCGCTCGGACTCCACCCGCTCGATTCCCACGCCAGGTCGCTGAACACGTTCATGCGAACAGCGAACCCCGTCGGATGCTTCTGCGTCAAGGCGTCGAGTTCCTGCGTGAGCTGGTCGAAGAATAGCTTACGGGATTCCATCAGCAGCCGTGTGCGAAACAGCCGGGCGCCTTTGACGCTGTCGAATCGGCCGTGCCCCGAGGCATATATGCAGTAATCCTTACAGCCACCATCTATGTTTGCCGTATCGCCCTTGAACCTGAGCCCTACCACGAGTCCACCCTTGGATCGGTTCCAGATCCTGTCGTCGACGTCGCCGTCCACGACCGGGTATCCTTGCCATGTTTCCGGCAGGGCTTCATGTTTCCGGGCCAGTGCCTGAAACGGAATCGCGACGGCGCCCCCGCATTCGAGGATGTCGAGGCATTCCGGCAGGTTCGCGGGCGTGTCCTTGTCGCTGGCCATCGGGCAGACGTTGTAGCCCGAGAGGTTGTGTGGCGCGAGCGATAACCCGAAGCAGGGGATCCCTTCGCCCTTCAGTAGTTTCGTATTTGTTGTAAGCAGTTTCATATTGTTGTGCCAAAAAAGGGCCCGGCAACCGTTACAGTTGCCGGGCCCAGGTTCATGAAACCGCTTACGCGTGGGTGGGCGTGAACATGGCCGCGATCTCGGCCACTTCCTCGTCCTTGAGATGCCGCGTCATCTTGATGCTCGGGACCGGCGTGTTATTGCCGCCCACATCTTCGATGTCCGTTGACAACTCAAACAACGCGGAATGGACTCCGCGCACCGCCAGCGTGAACTTGGCGCAGGTCAGGATCAAGGGTGCGATCCTGCGATACGCCGTCTTGTCCACCGACCACACCGCCGGCGCATACTGCTTGTCCCCGACCGCGATGCCGAAGAGCCCGCAAATCACGCCTTCCGGCTGTTGGATCAGCATCTTCAAGTCCATGGCTGGACTGAAGTCCGGGCCCTGTCCGTTGGCCCACTCGGTGCGGCCCCCGGCTTTCCGAACCTGGTCCAGGCTCTGGAACACACGCGGACGCACACCGGATTGGAATAGGTCATTGCTGACATACTCCTTCCAGTAGCTGTCTACGTGCAGGATGATGATGTGCAGCGGCGTCTTCTTGTGTACGAGCAGGTTGTCCCCGCCCAGCACCAGATCGCCTGGCGTGTATTCCTTCGCCAGCTTGCCGACGCCGTAGGCAATCTGCAAGCGGGGCAGCCGGAGTCCGGCGGCCGACGCATCCCCCGTCACCGCGCCGAGTGTCAGATCCTGCCGCGCGGCAACGGCTTCGTCGTCTGCGACAGCGCCGTCGATTTGGTCCATAACTTCACTGTCGGGCTCGTCTTCGGCCCGATCGAATTCTTTGCGTGCCATAGCACTCCTGTTTTGAGGTTGATATTACAGGTACTGTGCTTTTGAAATGTTGTTTAGGCCGCTATTGCGCTTACGCGCTCAGGCAGACGCACGAGACCGAGTAGGACCTCTTGTGTGAACAGCGATAGCTGCTCGGGGTCCGCGTGCGTGGGCGGACCCTCTAATACGTATGACCAGTACCGGCTATCCGGTTTCTTCTGCTTCTGATCCCAGTAGCACCACCGGGCGGTGACGGGAGACAGGTTGCGTTCCTTGCATAGCCCGGCCCACTGCTGTTCGCACCAGCGAAGATAGGACGCATTCGCGCCGCTCTTGCTGTACGTGACCGCAGGTATGCCAAACAATTTCAGAAGGTGCACGTCCATACAGGACACTTCGCTGGCCTCAAAGTACACCAGTTCCGAGAAGAACGCGGCCTTTGCGAGGCCCAGACCTTTTGTGTTTTTGTCGATTCGATTCCGATACTCGAACCAGTCTTCGTAGGATTGCTTCTTGTACCATTCCGGATGCGCCCAGAACCTGGCGCTGAACTCCATAAGGAATTTCGCGCGGTTCACGTGCAACCCGGCGCCGCTGTCCGTAAGCCGCAGCATCAGCAGCCGTGCGTCATCCATCCACTTGAGATCGTGAAGCGACTTGTATAGCGCGCAATTCGATCTCCAGGTAGTGTGCACGCTCGCAAATGCGAACAGTGCGCGACGGAATATGTCGACGGGTTCGACGGGCTTGATTGTCTGGAAGTACTGTTCGTACCGGCGCACACGGTCGGCCGGGAGTGTGTCCAGAAATTGAGCCGCGGGCTCGGCGGTGGCGTACGCAGGCATTTGTGTTGTTGTTTTCATGTGTCGTAAAAGGCCCCCGCTCCAGAGTTGGAGCGGGGGCCTGGGGTTTAGGGCGCGAGGCGAACAGACACGACATTGAACAGACGCTCGGGCGTGTGGTCTTCACCGTACGGGCTGTTGTAAGCCGCATACGGATTCGCCTTGCCACGCACGGCGACGTCGTTCAGCTTGCCGGTGCAGTCCGTCAGCACCTTGTACTTACAAGCCCGCAGCTTCTCGCCGTCCGTCGGCACGCTGACGGCATCCACCGGATCGATCTTCACGACCACGACTTTGCCGTCGTTGGTTGCCCAGTTCGAAGCGTACTCGAACGAACCGGCGTGCAGCCCGCTGCTGCAGAGCTTTTCGGGGTTGTCGTCCACGTTGTTGCGCTGGACCTCGATCACGGTGCCGGGCTTGTTCAGGATGCGGCCGCACCCGTCCGACTTGCCCTGCAACACCTTCGTGGCCGGGTTCCCGGATTTGGACCAGTAATCCGACCGCAATCCCTTGTAGGCCAGGAAGCAGCCGTCGGATGTGATCGGCATACCGCCGCACTCCAGGAAGCCATAGAGCTGCTTCACGGAGTTGCTGCTCGGGTTCTTGCGCAGGCGGTCGAAGAACCGCAGCAGCTGCGCGAACGGCACCTGGGCCTCGTATGCCCAGAGGACACGTTCGGCCAAGACGCCCGGCAGCCGGTCGCTGTTGAGCTCGACAGTGCGTGCGGCCAGGTTGATCTTGAGCTTGCCGCGACCGTAGCCTTCGAGCTGCACAACCGGGTCGAGCAGTTTCCGCAGACGCGCGACGCACGGCTGAGCTTTGTTGATCTCGGCCCAGACCAACGGAGCCTGCTTGGCGCCGTTGGACACCGTGTAGCATTCGGTTCCGATGTACACGGTGATGCCGTCGTTGGTCGCGATACCTGCGATCTCGGGCGCGGGCTTCTTCTTCTTGGGTACGCTCATGTCTTTTGTCTCCTTAATTGAGCCCGGCGGCGGTCATGAGGTCGCCGCCAGGCGTTGAGGTCAATCAGATACCGGGGGTGAGTGTGTCACCAGCGGCTTGTGCTGTCCGTTCGCCTTCAAGAAGCATACTGAAGAAAGCATTGGACTGCAACAGGTATTCGAGTACTCCTTTCTGGTTCAGTTTCGGAACCATGTCGCCTTTGATGGCACTGCGGTTAGTGCGGCTGTACGGGATAGCCGATTTCGTCGTGTTTGCGAACACGCGCGGCAGCCCCATTGCGTATCCGAGTACCGGATGGTAGCGCAGAATGCGCTGTACCAGCAGCTCGAAGTTGCATCGCAGCTGCTTGCACTCCGGGCCTCCGTTGAAGCTGCTGGTTGTCGGATCGCCCGGCCAGAACGCGGTCGTCGTGTTCCACTTGACACCCGCAGCTTTCAAGGCATCCCACTGGATTCCGTAATCCAGCGCGGCCCCCAGCGTCTGGTTGAGCAACGTGAACACGCCTATGTCGTTTTGGATCGGGTGGAACATGTTGGTCGCCAAGTGTACGTACAATTTGGCCCATTCGTATGCGGGCCCGGTCGTATTCAGCGCCGCCGTATGCCACCACGTAGCAGACTTTCCAAGCGCCGTCTTGGCCAGCCGTGGATCAGATAGCTGAGCCAGGGTCCTGGTCAAGTCCGATATCCGGAGGGACAACCAACCTCTGCCATCGTCCGGAAACGCGTCCTGCTCAAGCAGCTCCATCGTAATACGTCCGACCAGCGCGTCCAGTGGGACTTCGCCTTTCAAGATCGCACTCGTCAACGTGTTGCTGACATACGTGTCCAGCATCGTGAATGCCGATAACTGGCCGATGGAATCGGCATGGGCTTCACGTACGCCAAGCAACGGTATGGACTGCGGCAACAGTTTTGCCACTAATGCATGCATTGGATTGGTAGATGGACCCTCGCTCAGCAGGCTACGCAGTTTGATGCGTTGGGAGTAACTCATCGTGGACCCGTTCTTGCATTTCGGCAGGAACCGATCCATGACCACGTACACACCGCCGGAAATGTCCGCCGCTTTGCACGGGCCCCAGTTCTGACTCTGCACGTTATGCTCGTATCCACTCTTCACCTTGCAGAACTTGCGGGCATGCTGCGTGTAGTTGTTCCGCGCGCCACGAATACTTCCGCCCCGAATATGGCGGCCCCTAGTGTTTTCGAACACGACAAGCGGATGCATCGTCACGTCTTTCAGGTCCGCCGCTTCGTATACGGTGATCCCGCTCTTCGCGAGCCATGCCGGTTTAGCGGCACCTATCGGCAGCGTGAACACGTGCAGCTTCGCCGTGTTGGGGCCGGGCACGTTCTCGAGTTCCGCGACCAGGGCCGGTTCATCCGTGAGCAGCTTGGACACAGCCCGAAGAGCCAGCTCCGCGCGGTTGGATTGGCTGCCGCGCACGACGATTGTGCGGTTGCCGCCGATGGCGCGCACGTTCGTCGCGGTGCCAACATCGAACGCGTATGTGCGCACGGTCCGAAAGCACCTCACGTAGCTGCCACCGATGTACACATCCGACGTGTGGAGCGTCGATATCGAGCCCGTGCAATTCGCATGCCAGAGCCAACCATCAGAGGTGAAGTTGCCGATGCCGAGGCCCGGGCACTTCGGCATGGGGATGCCTGCCAGGACGTGCATCTGCGCTCGTTCGACCAGCGTACCGCTTTTACACCGAGCTTCCAGCTGCCTGTCATACTCCTGTAGAACCGCGTCGCCAACGTAGGCTTCCAGCAGTGCCTTCAACAGCTTCTTGACACGCAGGCTGTACTGCAGCTCCTCGCGACTCGGCGCGAGTTGCAACAGCCCGATCGGCGTCGTGAAGACCGTGTTGGCCACGTGCTCCAAGTTGTTCGCGATCGGCCGGTCGAGCTTGAGTTCGTTCAGCGAGAGTTCGAATGCACTCCCGCCCTGCACCACGACTGGACCGCGTTTCAACGCCGGCCAGTTGCCGGAGCCGGGGAACTTGGTCTTGTCGTAGATCTCCGCGGTCACCGTGAACGGCTGCGCGTCAAGCTGGAGATCCATCTTGATGCGCAGTCCGGTACCAACTACGCGCAGGATCTTGTGATCCGAACCGATGAGCTTCGGCAACGAAGAGTCCGGCATGAACGCGAAGATCTCGTCCAACAGGTCCGTGAACTTGTGTGCATCCGCCTCGCTCAGTCCGCAGGCGAACGGCACGCGCACCTCGATCCCGGCGAGGTCGCTGGAATCAGATTCTTGAATCATGTCGGCGTGACCGGCGTCGTGCTCGTCCAGGTAACAGGACCACACACGGCACTTGCCACCGTGCCAGATCTTGTACGTGAAACTGTCGCAGAGGGAGAAGGCGCTCTTGCACCCGATCCCGAAGCCGCCGATCTGATCGTTGGACGCACGTTTGTGGTCGCCGGAAGCGGCGTAGCCAAGCAGCAGGCGCTTCGTGTCGGCGACGTCGAGGCCGCCTCCGAAGTCCCGCACGCTGAAGTACGGCTCGCCGAAGTTTGGCGGGTGTACCTCTATCGGGCGCTTGATTTGTTGGAACTGGTGCGCGTCCAAGGCGTTGGTGATATACTCGCGGAACACGGCGAGGTCGGGCCTCGCATACATGTTACGCAGAATGGCGGCGACCTGTGCCGCGTTCTCAGGATCGATGTGGTACTTGGCGGTGTCGACGGGAGCGTGCCCGCTCCGTTCCAGAATTCGCGAGGTGACGTCTGTTATCATTTTGTCCTTTTTGGTTGGGCGCGGCCCAGGCCCTGTGCCTGAGCCACGCACTCTACGATTCATCGATGCACTCTACTTCGACAGGAGCCGGATCTGTTCCGCCGCGGTCGCCTTGCGTTTCTCCGGCTGTAGGTACTGGGCCTGACCCTCAGACACGAGCTCAAACTCTCTGAGTGCGTTCGTGATCAGTTTCTGGGCATCAGCTTTGTTCACTGTGTCCAGCTTGTCCGCGTGACGCTGTGCCAGTTCCGGGATGCTGAGGGTCGCCGTTTCCAGGATCTCGTTATCCGTGAACTGGAACGTGTTCTTCAACACCTGCGCGGCTACCGGCGTGTTGTTCTTGGCGATCCGCGCTCCCGTCGAACGCGAGATCAGCTTGAACCCGGGGATCTCACCCCCGTTCGCGGCGAACGTGTTGTTGAACTTCTTGACCTGTTCGCACCAGTTCGAGAGCGCCGAAGCCACGACGTGCGCCAGAGCCCGGTCCCGCGCGGACACCAGGGCGTCCGGGGCAAAGGACTCGGGCATGGGCAGGCCGACGCCGCGCGCCGCGGTCAACGCTGTCTGGCTCAGGGCCGGACACCGGGATGCGTGCAGACACTTGTTGCACGTCAGTTCGTTCGGCGTGGGCGGTTCGAACGGGTCGTTGCGCCTGGCGTACAGGGCTTCGATCTCGACACGTACGGCGGCCAGCAATTCGGCCGCGTTGTGCGTGGCCGTCTCCACGGTGCGCAGTCGGGGCAGGACGACGTGCGTGTGCACGACTTCCGGCGCCGGCAGCGGGTTCGCGTCTGTGATACTGGAGTTCATGAGCAGCGTCTCAATGCCGGGGTTCTTGAGCACCGTCTCGACCGCGGCGGCTCCGTAGGTGCGGACCTGAAAGTCGTGCTCATTGATCGTGCGCACGAACTTGGCGTCGATCACATGCATGATCGGCTTCGTCCGGTGGATCAGAATCCGGTCTGCGGTCCCGTAAGTCAACTCCTCCAGTTCGACGAACACTTCCTTGAGTTCGATCCAGCAGTCCGGACCGCCCTCGGAAGCCAGCAGCGCGTTAGTGTATTCGATGGCGGCGCCGACGGCCGTGCTCTGTTCTTCCGTGAGTCCAACCGTGGTTCCTGTTTCATAGGCATGATGCAGCATCGTGCCTTCGTCGTCGCTTCCGTCTTCCATGGGCATACGCTCGAAGCGGATGCAGGAGGTGAGGGCATCGAGCCGCGAAGGCCCGAAGCGTGCGTGGTTCTTTGCCATGTTGCTATCTCCTTGCTATTACGATTCTTCCGTGTTCCCCGGCGGTGAACCGATGCCCGTTGATTCCGTCTCCGAGAATTGCGGTGGCGTCGGCGCCCACACGCAGCAAGCAATCCTCGAAACGATCTTCAATAATACACCGGTCGATGTAGGCCCGCAAGTCCATAAGGGCTTCGCGTTCCTGGCTTGTCACCGGCTGCTCCAAGCGTATCTCTGGCCTTCCAGAATCTCCATGTCCGCGGCGATCTCAACGATAACCCCGTCCAACAGGATGGCCTGCCCCGTTGTGCAGCGGCCCCAGATGTCGAGGCCGAAGAGTTCGCCGACCGTCTCGCCGTGATGCTTGAGCTGGTTCTTGAGGTACGGCGACACGACCCAGTGCTCGTATACTTCCCGATACTCGATATCGATGTCGCGCTTCCGGCATTGCTCCTCGTAGTCCAGACTCGACGCGGAGTCCTGAATCATTTCCCGAAGCTCGGCGTCGGACGCCAGAACGTCATCGTCATCATCTCGATCCAGCACGATGTCCAGGTCCTCTTCCAGGATATCGATCAGGTCGTCGGTGTCGGCAATCTCCTCGAGCCATGCGTCGAACGACGCTTCATGGTCCGGGTTCCGGCACAGGTCCAAGATCTCGTCGTAGGAGTAGTCGGAGCCCTCAAGGGACTCCGGGTTGTTAGCGAAGTGATGCACCAGCATCGACACGCAGCAGATCACTTCCTGCGCCACGAACCGGCGCAGGATGTTCTGGTTCGTGATACTGAACCGGGCTTTATTGTGTTTCGCGTTCATGTCAAGTCTCCTTCATTCAATGCTTTGATGTTTCCAAGTTTCCGGGTGATGGCCCGATGTACCCGCTCTTCGATCGTGCCTGCTATCAGGACGAACGTCTGCACTACCTTCGTGCCGCCCGTCCTATGAATCCGGCCCAGGCACTGGATCATGTCCACGGCGTTGTAGCTGGGCGTGATGTAGCTGACCCGCGGACGCGCGTGATGCACGTCGTGCAGGTCGATCCCGACACTACCCGCCTGGCTCATGGCCCCCATGCAATGCAGGTCGTTGGTCTGGAACCGGTCTCGGAACCGCTGCTGCTGAACCGGGTCCTGGCCGCCGAAGATTGTGCCGCATTCGAAACCCAGGTCGCCCATACCCTGCGCAAACGCAGCCAGCGTGTCCCGAAAGTTGACGAACACGACGGGGCTCTTGCCCTCGTCGATCGCAGCCTCGGCCAGCTCCACCAGCAACGGCACCTTGATCAGCTCGGCTTTCTGCCGGGCCCGCAGCATGGCGACCTCCGGGTTGGAGCTGCCGTTCTTGACCTTGTCGTCCATCTCCGCGTAGATCTTGTTGATCTCTTTCGTGAATCTGGTTTCGAGGTCGAACAGCTCCGCCAGGACCTGGCTCTCCGGGAAATCGTCGATGTCCGCAATACGCAGCCGCACAAACTTGTCGGCGATCGACTTGTGGATACGCTCCATGAACTTCTCACCGCGCGGGCCCTTCGTGAATTCGAGGCCGTCGTGGTGGAAGCTCTTGTGACATCCATTACGCCGGCACCAATCGAAGAAGCTTGACGGGTTGAATTCGTGCAGCCCCAGCAGAAAGCCGAGCCCCCGCAGCTTGAGCGGGCTGTCGGCGATGGTCGCCGACATGGCCAGAATCGGTGTAGAGAAAGCCTTGGTGACGGCCAGGGCGCGCGTCGTCTTGGTCTTGTAGCCCGATGCTCCGCGATGGACCTCGTCCCAGATGATCGTGATATCGCCCGGCAGGCACCACCGCCCGCCCCGGTAGTAGTCGTTCTTGAAGAGCAACCGCTCCGGGTTCACGATTCCAAACAGGTTCGGGGTCAGGTTCATAGCCTCGACCGTGTGGCGCCAGGCTGTGTGCACCGTCTTGGGTGCGATGACCAGGAAGCGGCGCTTCATGCGCTGCATCGTGGCCAGGGCACAGATCGTTTTCCCGGTTCCTGTATCGGAACCGTTGACCACGATAGGCCCCGCGGTGAGGGCAGCGACCTGCTTCTCGACCGCGGGTATCTGCCACGTGTATGGTTGGATCATGCTTTCTCCTCCGTTACGGGTTGAAAAGAAACCGGGCGACTTCCGGCTTGCGTCGTTCCCGCGCGCACTGGGCCCGACATTCCACGGTTTGTCGCCCGGTAAGGTTTAGTTATCCGCATGCCAGGCTGGGGCGGTTGCGTCGGTATCGGATGACAAATGCGTCACCCGTTGCCAGGTCTCACCACAACCTACTCGACGCCAACCCGATCCGTCGCGGACCGCGATCGTTTGCGTACCGACGCCGCGTTCCCACGCGTCCGTGATCCGGGTCAGCGCATCGTCTGTCTCGGCGTAAGTCGATTCATCGATGCACCCTGTCGAGCGCATGCGCTCCAGGCCTTTGCGACACCCCCGCGGGGTGGCGTTGCCCAGCTTGAGCACAAGTTGGGCTGCGTGCCTGAACCTCATCCGTCGTCCCAGTGTCTTGACGTATGCAATGAACTCGGAACGGTCCTGTCTCTGCTTGGTTTGTGCCAACATGTTTACCCCTTGATCGTCTTGCCGGTGCGTGGTTGACCGTCGACGAGGGCCCGACAGGCCTCGCGCAGTCTGTTCTCGAGCGTCTCGAACGCGGTCTCGGACACACGACTCAGTTTCTGAAACGGGCGCGCGCGCCCTGCATACTCCAGCAGGAACGCGCGCGCGGCTTTACGTTGTATCATCTCAACTCCTGGAATAACTCCCGGGCCTTGCGCCAGAAGTCCGTTACAGGCACCAGGCTCATGTCCCGATTATTGGCCTCGATGATCAGGCGCCGTGCGAGCAACTGTCGCGATTGTACGGGCAGCTCTTGGACAAAGTCAAGGGCCCGCAGCAGCGTGTCCGCGGTCTGGTAGACTTCGTCATCGTTCAGTTCCTTGGTTCCTGATTCAGGGACCGGGCTCTTGACCCATGCGTCGATTGAGGTCATTCCTGTGCCTCCGCCAGGGCCTGTGAGCCCCGGGCTGGTGCGATGTGTGCCGCTTCCGCTGCCGTCAGCGGGCGCCGGCCCAGTAGCCGCTTACGCAGCTCCTTGTCGATCAGGTCCAGCCGCTTGCGTTGATAGCTGGTGGGGTGTGGAATGCGTTCAAGCTTCCGGCGCGCGTTCTCCAGATGGAAAACGCGCATGTTCTTCATGGCGACGCGCGACCCGTCGGCGCGCGGCCAGGTTGGTGTTCCTTGAGGCATGGTTTATGGTTCCTTTCTGTATTCTCCGGGGACATACCCCTGAGCAATTGTATCGGGGTTCATGCTTTTACCACTTCGACCGGGCCGTCGGCAATACCCTCGAACTCGGCCTTGCGCCAGCTCCAGAAATCAGCGGCCGCAGCTGTCGAGAGGAAGTTTTTCGCGTACTCACGCCGTGACAGGAGGACCAATTGCCGGGGTTCGTACGGGTGTTGCGACAGGTACAGCGGTCTCCCGTATACCATCAATTTGATCTTGTACATCTCGTTGTCCTTCTTCGGTAACGTAACCCGTGCCCCGGCAATCGGGGCACGGGACAGGACCGTAAACGGCTCGGTTCTTGCCGGTGCCGTGACACCAGTGGCAGCGGTTCATTGTCCTCCTATCCAGGTTGCGACTGTTGCGCAGGCGGCTACCAACAGTATGCCTTGGGCCACGCTGGCGTTCCAGATGATTGTCGTGCCGCAGAGCGCGTGTTCCGCCGCGGCGAGTAGCAACCAGAGTATTCCGGTTGCTGTGCATAGGACCGGGAACCAGTATCGTGATCTCATGACCGCGGCACAGCTTCCGGGATCCAGGTCTGAGCGTCTACTCGTGTTTTTGCCATCGTCCTATCCCTTTCCATGTTTCGCCCCGCATCAGGGCTTCTGCTTCCTCCACCAACTCCCGACCGTCCCACGCTCGATGCAAGACAATCGGCTCTACAAACGCTTCCCCGGTCTCGGGGTCGTTGAAGAAGACGTGCGGCTCGCACGGGCATTGTGTCCCGTCCTCGTCGTGCGGCTTCTCATCGTTCAAAGGGACTATGTGGATCACTGGGCACCTCCAACAATGCCCTTGGAGCGTACGGCTTCGCCGCCGCTCAAGGCAGCGTTGGCCGTAGAGATCAGCAACCCCTCTACAATCGCCTCGTCCCGCCGCTTGTCGGCAACGTCCTCCAAGTCGCGGGCGAACAGCTCAAGCCGGTTACATATTTCGTGCGTTAGGGTGTTCAACTTGCGGCGGCCCGGTTCCCCACACTTCTTGTGCCACTCCCCGCGAACACGCCATACTGTCGTAATCAACTCGCCAAGCGTCCCGGCCAACGATGGCTTCGACGGTACAGAAGGAAGCGCGGCACGATTTAGAATGCCAACAAGTTGCTGCTCCGTAAAACGGGGAGCGGCGTTCGGGCTACTCGGTGACATGGCGGATCTCCGGGTAGCTGACGTTGTAGGTCGCGTTCGTGCCGCACTTGTTGCAGACGTGCGGGTACTGCGGCGGGTAGCTCGTGTAGCATAGCCCGGTCGGCTTCATCTCGCCGCCGCATTTGCAGAGCATCCTGACGAGGACGGTCTTGACGACGATGTTGGTCTCACCTGCGACGGCAAGCCCGAACAACGCAATCGAGAGTACGGCAAGAGCCGCCGCGAGCGTGGTTCTGATCTTCATGGGTTCCTTTCTGGCGGCTCTTGCCGCCTCTCATTGCTGGCGTTGGGCCTCTTGCGCGGCGTCAGCGCCAAGTTGGCGTAGTACATGCAGCGGCCAAGTGCTCCGTCGTCATCTCCGACGTACAGATCGGGGTCGGACTCAAGGTAACGCACCAGACGGCGTAGCGCCTCACGCGCAGATAGCCGTTTCACTTTCGTCGTCTTGATCTTGTCTGTGAGTCTCATCGTCTTTCTCCTTTGTTTACGGAACGCCCAACAAAGCGCTCCAGTTTACTTCGCTACGCTCGAAACTGAGCTTGGGCGTTGGGCGTTAATACTTCCACCAGTAAACCCATATCGGCGGGCATAACAGTTTCTTCGCGTTGCCATAGTCGCGATATTCGTAGGCCCACTTCCACCGAAAGTTGCGGTGGAACGGACCCCAATATCCAAATTCCAATTTGCCGAGCTTCATGTTCCCTTTCCGACCGGACGCCCAACAAAGGCGTCCAGCCTATTCGCTACCGCTCAAGGCTGACGCCCAGCGTTGGGCGCATGCACACCGCCAGCCCCATCCTGGTAATCGACGACATGTCCATCTGTACAGAACAGACAGTAGTAATCTTCTGGCACATCCTGCTCATCGGTTTCGCAGGCAGCTGCCCGCGCCGCAGTCAACGCGGCCTCGACGGTGGCCCCTTCGACATGGGCACAGAACGTATCGTGACCAAACGTAGCCGCCACATAGTCTGGACGGAGCAGCAATACTGTATAAGGTTTCATCGTCTTTCTCCTTTGTTTACGGAACGCCCAACAAGGCGCTACAGCTTACTCCGCTTCGCTCCGAAGCTGAGCCTGGGTGTTCGCAATATGAAACGGTGCGTAAAATACCTTGCCATCTGCACGGGTCACCGTACCGGACAGCAGGTCTTTAGTGGCTTCAAGTTCAGCGGCGGTCAATCGTTCCGTTTGGTTCTTGCGAGAACCTTTGACGTAAACAACCTGCCCACGAGAGTCTACCCAAGTAATAGGATTGCGAACCAGTCGCTTCACTTTATCCTCCGTTCGCTGTCGCTCACTTCGGAAAAGTGAGCCTGGGTGTTAGGCTTCTTTCATCTCGCTTGGCGCGATCCACCCAGTATCTGAGTTTGTGCTCGCCACTTTTGCCTTCCGCCTCTGCGTCGTCGAAGTCAACGATGGCCACCTCAACACCTTTACTTGCGTAGGCTATGTCAGCCACCCCGCCACTGACGCTGATAACTACCTGTTTCATGGTTTCTCCTTCTGTTACGGAACGCCCAACAAGGCGCTCCAGCTTACTCCGCTTCGCTCCGAAGCTGAGCTTTATCGTTGGGCTGAAATGAAATCTCAAGTAAGGCCAAGGCAAGTTCCTGTAGCCGGGCTTTCGGTAGTTCGATGGCAACGCTGTCTATATGCTCACGGTTTTCGCAGTGGATTGTGATGACTCCGCCGTCAGGATCGGGGTCAACAATCAGGAAACTTCGGTCAGAGTGCGGACCGTCATCGGCGAACTCCACACAGTCGCACCTGTATTTTACGCTCATCATATTTCTCCTGTGTTACGGAGCACCCAACAAGGCGCTCCAGCTTACTCCGCTTCGCTCCGAAGCTGAGCTTTGTCGTTGGCGCTACTTCACTTCCTCGAACCAGCGGTGGATGGCGCGGCGGTGTTTCTGGTCTCGCATGTCGCCTTCGTCGCCGACTTGATACACCACGGTCCCGTAGCTGCCCTTTGTCAACCCGAAGACGCATTCGACGTAAGCGTCCGGGTCTCGGCTCACCTCAGACGCCGCCGTGTCGAAGATCGTTCCGGCCTTTATCACGATGTCCTTCTTCAGTCTCATCTTCATCGGTCTGTCTCCTTTTCAATGCGGAACGCCCAACAAGGCGCTCCAGTTTACGCTCTTTTAACCGAGCAAATCCTTTAACTGCTTCAGTAATGTTGCCTCTTTCATGGCTTTTGCTTTTCCGTGCCACCTGTGCGACCGCTTATGGTTGCAGTCCCTGCAAATTGGTCGGATATTGTCTGCTGTATTGGTTCCTCCTGCCTCGGGGTTGATCGGTCTGAAATGGTCGAGCTCCTCGGCCACATCCCCACACACCCAACAGCGCCCGTCCCACTTCTTCCACACTGCCAGAACATCTTCTTGTGCGATGCATCCTTCCAGTTCCAACTGTTTTGCCCGTGTGTTTGCTG
>DATLAR010000343.1:0-6859 GCA_035527355.1 Planctomycetota bacterium | reverse complement strand
GCCTTCTTCATCTGTTGCATCAACAATGCCTTCCTGTTGAATCACTAGATCATCTGATACACTGCAACTTTCAGGGATTCAGTATACGCGCCGCGGCCTGAATGTTCAAGGTTAAAGAACCACACCCGTCAGACCCAACTGCAATAAAGCGCTTTCGGTAAGCGCTTTTGTCTTGTCTTCTGCAGCCGCACACGCTAAAATGCTGCACTTGCATTCAGGCCCGCCGGGGGCCGATTGCTCGAAGAAAAGGTGAGGCACGCATTGTTGCCGGGCAAACTTCAAAGGAGTTCAGTATGGCAGAGAAGATTCGTATCGGTATGATTGGCGTGGGCCAGATCGCGCAGTATCACATGGGCAATTACAGCAAGATGCAGGACGTTGAGCTCGTGGCGGCTGCCGACCTTGACGCCGCAAAGCTGGCTCAGGTGGCGAAGCAGTTCAACATTCCAAATACCTACGCCGATTTCAGGAAAATGCTCGAGCGCGACGACATCCAGGCCGTCGACGTCTGCCTGCACAACAACCTCCACGCACCGGCCACCATCGCCGCGTTTGAAGCCGGAAAGGACGTATACTGCGAAAAGCCGATGGCCGGCGCCTATGCCGACGCGGAGCGCATGCTCAAGGCCGCAGGCGACCTCGGCCGAAAGCTCTCGATCCAGCTTTCCACACTGTTCACGCCCACCGCCCGCGCAGCCAGGATACTCATCGACGAAGGCAGGCTGGGCCGCGTTTACCACGCGCGTTCCACCGGCTATCGCCGGCTCGGGCGGCCGTTCGTAGACGGCTACGGCACCTCATCGTTCGTGAAGAAAGAAATCGCCGCCGGCGGCGCTCTATACGACATGGGCGTTTACCACATCGCACAGATTCTGTTCCTGCTCAACAACCCCGACGTGCTGCGTATCTCAGGGAAGGTGTATCAGGAAACGGCGATCGATGCCAAGCGCTTCAAGGAGAGCGGGTATAACGTTGAGGAACTCGGCATGGGCTTCGTGCGGTTTAATGGCGGGGTCTCGCTCGACATCATCGAGGCGTGGGCGGTGCATATGGATGCGTTCGAAGGATCGAGCATTTTCGGCAGCGACGCCGGCATCCGCCTCGAACCTTTCGGTTTCTTCAGCCGCGTGGGCGATATGGTGCTCGACAGCAAGATCGACCTGAACACGGCGTCGTTCCGCTGGCAAAACGTGCATGGCATCGGCAACGTGTTCGATTCGCCGCAGCATCATTGGGTGGCCGGACTGCAGGGGCGGGTTGATCTGCTGCCCACGGCCGAAATCGCGCTAAACACAATGCTGATCTCCGAAGGCATCTATCTTTCCGATCAGCTAGGCCGCGAAGTCACCGCCGAGGAAGTGCGCAAGCTATCAAAATCGAGCGCGGTGAAACTGTAGACGATCACGGCGAGTGAAGAACTCACATATGCAAGGGACGGCCGAAGGCTGTTGCACGGCAAATCGCGCCCGCGCGCCTGCGCAAGTTCAAACTCACTGTTGATTTTTGGCAGGAATCTGCTATAATATCATGTTTGAACAATTATCAGCGACCCTGCAAGAAAGGATGAATACAATGAGCCGCAAACGTCGCAAGCTTCAGCGGAAAGCCCGAACGAACAAGGCGAACCACGGCGTCAAGCCCTGCCTTCACAAGAAGGGCGGGTTCAAATAGACGGCAGCGGCGGAAAAGCGGAATGAGAGCGAAACGGCAGCTTCTTCCGTTTTTCCGTTTTTCTGCTTTTGCACGTTCCGCTCGCTATAGTGGAAAGAGCGCGCTGACGCTCTGGTATGAGCTGATCCGCCTGATGACTTCTGCAAAGAGGCCTGCCACCGACACCACCTTTATCTTCGGCGTGATGGGCGCCGGCTGGTTTTCCACCGAGTCGGTTATGATGAGTTGCTTGATCGGGCTCTGCTCGATCTTTTCGGTGGAGCCTTGCGAGAGCAGCCCGTGCGAGACGGCCGCATAAACCTCACGTGCGCCGTTTTCGAGCAACGCCTGAGTCATTGCCACCAGCGACCCGCACGACAGCGCGAAGTCGTCGACGATGAGCACGGTTGCGGCTTCGACGTTTCCGAGTATCGCGCGGATTTCGGCTCGCTCGTTGTGCGAGGGGCGATACTTGTCGCCCACCGCCATTGGCGTGTCGAGCGCGAGCGCATATTTTCTGGCCATTCGCACGAAGCCTTCGTCGGGCGAGGCCACCACCAGGTTGGGCAGGTTCAGGCTTTTCACGTAGTTGCAGATGATCGGCAGCGCGTAGAGGTGGTCGACCGGCACGGAAAAGAACCCCTGCACCTGGGCGGCGTGCAAGTCCATCGTCACTATGCGATCGACGCCGGCCGCCTCGAGTGCATCGGCGCACACGCGGCCGCGGATGCTCACGCGCGGCTCATCTTTCTTGTCGCCTTTCGCGTAGCTGTAAAACGGGATGATGGCGGTTACTTCGCGAGCGCTTGCCCGCTTGAGGGCGTCTATCCAGAATAGCAGCTCGATGAAGTTGTCGTTCGTGGGGAAGCACGTGCCTTGTACGATGAAGGCGCGGCGGCCGCGGACGTTTTCGAGTACGCGGACGAACAGGTTGCCGTCGGAGAATTTCAGCGTTTCGCCTTTGGCAACGGCTACGCCAAGCTGGTTGCATATTGCGTTTGCAAGCCGGCGGCTGCCCGAGCCCGAAAAGACGAGCGTGTCGTTCGATCCCACGCGCTTCTCCTTCCAAAAGCTAAAGCCGGGACTGGCAGGGACCCGGCCGTCGGTTATGACGTGCCGGATCCCGGCCACTTGCCCAACAGGTGATCGTCTCCCGGTCTGTCAGCGTCGCACTCGGTCGGATGGAGGCACCGTTTCGCGGTGCGTTTCCTCTTCGGTTACCGTAGGCCGCTCCATTGGCCGGGCGGGTGCGGGCATGATCTTCCGCCTCGAGATCGTGCGTGCCAGGATCGAGATCGTCCAAAGCGCCGCCAGACCGACGAGGACGTAGATCAAGCTGCTCATGGCAGTGTCGACACCGAATATGGCGTCAACGGGGTTGTAATTGGCTGCCCCTATCAGGCCCCAGGCAATTCCGCCGGTAATCACGAGCAGCAGTGCGATCACGTCAATGGTCTTCATCTGTCTCCTCCTCATAGGTCTCCCTCTCTTCGTGGCCGTTGCCGGGCGGCGCGTCGGCGGCGCCCGGCAGGCCGTCACTTTGCCGAGGCCGCAAGCTCCTTTTCGGCCTTGATTGGAATCTTCTTTGCGCGTGCCTCTTCGCTCTTGGGCAGCGTGATAGTTACCACGCCGTTGCTGAATTCCGCCTGGGCCTTCTCGGTATCAACCCCCGACGGCAGCGGAATGCTTCGCTCAAACCGTCCGTAGCGCCGCTCCACCATCGTCCACGTGCCTTTGGTTTCCTTGCGCTCGTCCTTCTTCTCGCCCTTGATTGTCAGCAGGTTGCCGGTTACGGTCACGCTCAGGTCGTCTTTGCCCAGGCCCGGCACCTCGGCTTTCACCAGGAATTCCGCGTCGTTTTCGGAAACGTCTATCGACGGCGACCATTCGCCGCGATCCAGCGCGGGCTCGGAAGAGCGGAAGAAATCGTCCACAAGTCTGTTCATCTGGCGCTGGAGTCGTGCAACCGGGTTGTCCGACTCTCTTCGCCACCTTTCGGGCAACAGTGCTTTCATTGGCATTCTCCTTTCGAAAACCTCACTCGGCGGCCACCTGGATTCTTCGGGCCTTTGCCCGCGCGGCTTTGGGCAGCCTCAGCGTCAGCACGCCGTTCTTCAGGTTTGCCTCGATCCGGTCCTGGTCGATCTCCTCCGACAGCGTAAACGCGCGGTAGTAGTTGCCGGTTTCGTATTCGGCGCCGATCAGGTTCCGCTCTCCCACGTCGGGCGTGCCTACCTCGCCATGGATTGTGAGGATGCTCTTTTCGAGCCGCACGTTCAGGCGGTCGGCCTTTACGCCCGGCATATCGGCTATGAGCATCAGGCTATCTTCAGTCTCGTAGATGTCTACGTCGGGCACGAATTGCCGAGCCTGCCGGGTGAGTTCGGTGTCGCTGCGGGTGGGGGCCGCTTCTTTGCGTTCCATCAGTGTCATGGCGTTTTCTCCTTCTGCTCAAGAGGCCTTGATCTCGATCCTGCGGGGCTTCTCTTCGGCCGCCTTGGGCAGCGTTACGTTCAGCACGCCGTCGTGGTATTCGGCCGAAACCTGGTCGGCGTTCACGCGGGCGGGCAAGTGGATGCTGCGGCGGAACGGGCCGGTGTGGCGCTCGCGGCGATGGTACGCGCTGCGCTCCACCTCTTCGGGCTTGCGCTCGCCCTCGATGCTCAACGTGTCGCCGATCACACAGATGCTCAATTTCTCCATCGATACTCCGGGCACCTCGCACGTGATGAGCAGATCATCTTCGCCGGCAAAAACGTTGCAGGGGGGCGATGCCTGCTCGCGTTTGCCAAACACCGAATCGAAGAGGCTCGCCATTTCGTGCTGGAGCTGCCGAGCTTCACGCCACGGATCCGAAACACCCCATCTGTTGGCTGCCATGGATGCACCTCCTTTTCAATGGCCTTGGAATGATCTTTGCTTGGGGCTCCCAAATGCCTTTTTGCAGACTTCACCCACAGCAAATGTCGTGCCATTCCCCGGCATAGTAGCGCAGCAAATGCGAAAGCCTTTGGCGCTTCTAATATTACAACAGCGATTGCTGTCAGGAAGTCCAACAAAAAGAACTGTCAAAATGGCAGAACGGTGAGGGCTTCAGATCAGTGGTGTGATGGAAACTGGTTGTGGGAAGCTGCAAGACCGACTGCGGCGGGGCGAAATATCAGACGGCTGCCTGAAAAAGGCAGCCGTCTGTGTGTTCGTACGAGAGACCCCGTCAAGCAGGATCAGTATCCCATTTTGCGGCCGGGATCGTCGATCCAGCCCTCAGGCTGCCCGTACTGGTCTTTCCAGCACTCTTTCTCCCATGTCTGGAGCCGGAGCCTGCTTGGATTGAGCTTGACTGGCTCGGTGATCAGCCTCACGCTGCCATCGGCAAAGAGAATGTGACCGCCGCCGTAGTGAGATGTGTCGAGCTCCTTGGGGTGAAGCGCCACGTGGAATCGGCAGCCGCATCCGCCCGTTTCATTCATTGCGTCGCCCTCGAGCCCCAGTATGTGGTTGGTGCGATTGCCAATCGAGGCATACCATTCGTAGCTGTTGCGCGGGTGCATCCAGTATGATGTGAGCACCGACTGGCCGTTGACGTAGAGATGGGGGTCTACCGGGCAGCGCAGCACCGGCGGCGCCATACGCGGGGGGATGATCTGGTCGTTCAGAGAGGTATCGGCCGTTACGCCAACCTGGCGGGACATGTATTGGTCGGCCTCGCTGATGAAGTCAAGCTCCCACAACCACGAGTCGGCCACGCGTATGTCGACATCGATATTGGGCTTGGCCCCGTGCTTCTTGAACAAATCCCAGTCGAGCGCAAAGCCAAAGTTCGGCAAATAGCCATTGCCCCGGCCGGTTGTGTAGGCAAGTATCGACTCGCCGACCATCCTGAGGTTGTTCATGCAGTGCAAGGTTTTCGCCTGCTTCTGCGCTCGAGACAGGCCCACGCTTACCATCGCCGACAGCACCATTATGATGGCGATCACCACCAAGAGCTCGACAAGTGTAAAGCCTTTGCGGGCCTTCCTGCACCATGTTGCCATTTCTGGCTCCTTTCTTGAAGCAGTGGGGTCCGTCACTGCTCTCTATTAATATAATACGCATTTTGCGCGCATTGTCAAGCGCATGAAAAAAATTATGCCGGAAAATTCCACTATTCCTGGCGGCCGGCAGAAAAAAACCCTTGCATCTTTCGGCCGCCAAAGTTATTGTAATCTCGTGTTTCTTCAATGCTTCTGAAGGGAAAATGAAAGGTTGGATGCCAGATGACACTGAAATCTCTCGTTTGCTCGGGAATCGTGTGTGCAATGTTTGCCGCGTCGGCCGCAGCCGCAACGCCAAGTTTCAAGGATTTTGACCGCCGCGCCGCCAAGGGCGAGAGGCTGAACGTCGTGTTCTTCGGCGCTTCCCTCACGTGGGGGGCAAACGCTACCGACCCCCAGAATACCAGCTACCGCGCACAGTTTGGCGATTGGCTGGAACAGAAGTACCCCAAGGCCCGTTTCAAGCTCTGGGATGCCGCCATCGGCGGCACCGGCTCGCAGCTTGGCGTGTTCAGGTTCGACCGCGACGTGCTGCGCCGCAAGCCTGATCTCGTGCTGATCGATTTCTCGGCAAACGACGACATCCACTCGAACGACCCCGAAAACGCCGCCTCCTACGAGTCGCTCGTCCGCCGCACTATTCTCGATGCAAACGCGCCTGCGATCATCGTGATCTTCCCCTTCCAGTGGAACGTGCAGGCCGGCAACACCGACGGAATGAACCGCCGCCTGCAGCACATCGAGATCGCCAACGCATATAACGTGCCGGTGGGCGACGCCATTACGCTGTGCCAGCAGCGCGTGAAAGACAACAAGGTAACGATCCCCGAGATATGGCCCAGCGACGGCGTGCATCCGGGCAACGTGGGCTACGGGCTTTTCGCGGAGGCCGCGGCCCAGGCGTTTGAGCAGGGCGTGAAGAACAAGATGCAGTGCAAGGCGCCGGCAAAGATGCTTTTTGCAGATACCTGCATGAAAAACGCACGCGTTCGAATCTCCACCCTCACGCCGCTGCCCGAAGGCTGGAAGGCGGGCGTGCCAAACCTTACCGCCGCCTGGTACGACGGCCTGATGTCGCGCTGGCTCGACGACGTGGTGATAGCCTCCAATACAAAGGCCGACGACAAGACCGTGGCGCCCGCGCGCCTGAAGGTGAAAATCAACGCCAGCCTAGT
>DATLAR010000342.1:0-6196 GCA_035527355.1 Planctomycetota bacterium | reverse complement strand
GATGGGTGCGGCCGATGTGAAGCTGGCGGCGGCGATCGGGGCGCTGAAGGGCTGGGAATTTTTCGCCTGGGCGCTGGTGTACATTACGCTGGCGGGCTGCATCCTGGCGGTGGTGGTGCTGATATGGCACGGCCGGTTTGTGGAGTCGATGAAGAACAGCGTGCTGTTTTTCTTCCGGCCGGGCAAGCTGAAGGAGAAGATGGAGGCAGCCAACGAGCAGCCGGTGCTGATTCCGTATGGCGTGGCGATGGCGGTGGGAACGATGTTCGCTTGGTTCTGTTGAATCGCGGTGGGCGGTAGCTATGAAGAAGATCATCCGGTTTTTCAGAGCGAACGAAGCCCAGGCGCTTGCCGAGTTTGCCGTTGTATTTCCGGTGCAGTTGTTCATAACGCTGGCGGTGGTACAGTTGGCGCTGGTGATCGCGGCTCGCGACGTGGTGCATTACGCGGCGCACGCGGCGGCGCGGGCCGAGCTTACTGGTGAGAGCCCGCACCAGGCGGCGGCAATGGCTTGCAGCTCGGTTACTGGGCCTGCGTTGGGCCGGCGAGACGTGCGCTACGATCCCGGCATGATCGGCGTGACAAACGAAGGCCCGGAGCGAGGCACCTCGATTTCATTTCCCCATTGGGCGGACCCGATAGCGGGCGACACCGGGCCGGCGGAGCCCGACGTGGTGCTGCCCGGCTGGGGGCCCCTGCACAATTCCGGCAGATCACTGTGCAAGACGCACACTCACATCTGGCAGCACGGGCGCGACAACGCCACCGATTTTGTTGAAGTGCAGGTGCTGCACGAATACCAGCTTTCGATACCGGTGGTGAACTGGATTTTTTCGACGCATCGGATCGCAGGCCAGCCGCATCTCGGCATCGTGCGCTCGGCTCGCGTGCCCAAGCCCTGGGCCAACGACGAGGATGACGTGGTGCCGCATCCCGTTATACCGGATATGGAAGAGGCGACGCCATGAAAAGGATTGCAGGAAAATTGCGTGTGCTTCACACCGACCAGAGCGCCCAAGGCATGGTATTCGGCGCGATATCGCTGTTCCTGCTGGCCGCGTGCGTGGGGTTGGCGCACAACAGCGGCATCGTTACAAGCCGGCGCGTGCAAACGCAGAGCGCGGCCGACGCCGCGGCGTACGCCGGCTCGCTTACATCGGCAAACATTCTAAGCGACGTGGCGTGGATGAACGACGGCATGGCGTACGTGTATTACAACCTGATGCGCTACGCGGTGGACGTTACCGTATACCGCACGCTTGCCGAGATCAAAGAGCACAACTATTGGCCCGAGGGGAAGCGGGGCATGACATACATTCCGCCGCCTTCCGAGTATTACATGATGGCGGGCGGCGACCCTGTGGTGCTGTATGAGGAGGCTTACCAGCGGGCGGAGCAGATGGTGCCGCGCGCCGAGAAATGGATGGGCATTCTTTCGGATATGGAGCGCGCCCTCGCGATATCCGGCAAGTATCTTGTGCGCGAGGCCGTCTGCCGGACGGCCGCGGAACACGGCAACGACGTGGCGGCCGTGGCATTGCTGCAGAACGATCCATCCGGCACCGTGTTCCTCCACAGGAGCGAAGTGGAGGACATCGACATGGTGATGGAATACGGCCCCGACGGTTCTCCGCTGTGGAGCATCACGTACAACGGCCAGCCGTATATCGAGATTTACAAGCACGGCCCGAATCACTGGGAGATAGTGCGGCCCGGCGTTCAGAGCGTGGACATCTTTCGCCGCTCCGACACCGAATGGACGATCAAGACGGGCAGCATGGTCACGGATATCAGGCAATTCGCCGACGGCAGCATCGAGGTGACGTGCACGGGTGCGGGCTATAGCCATCTGCTTTGCATACCGGTGGGCCGCGGCCTGTGGGCGGTTACGGGGCAAACGGGCGGAGCGTCCGTTTCATACGTGCCGTTCCGCGACGGCGGCTACCTGCTCACCGTCAACGACAGCACGGTGGGCATCCGGCAGAACAACGGCAAGATGCAGCAGTTCCAGGGCGGGGTATGGCGCGACGTGCCGGGGCAGTCGTCGGTTACGGTGGGCGGGGTGTCGGTGCCGGTCAGCTTCAGCAACCACATCGACCTGCCGGGCAACGCATCGCTCGATTTCCCCGGCCGGCTGAACCTCGGGCCGATATCGTTTACCATCCCGAACCAGGTGAGCTTCGCCGGCACGCAGGTTACGCTGAACCGCGACAGTGTGAGCATCAGGGCGCAGGTGGGAAACGTGGCCCTGGTGATCGACGGCGATCAGGACAACTGCGTGATGCTGAACGGCCGGTCGACTTGCGATCCAAACAGTGCAACGAAGCGCAGCTACAGCATCCAGAATGTGTGGGGGCACGACCGCATCGAAACGAACGTGGAGGGCCGGCGATGGACCTACAAGTGGCGCAGCATCGAGGCGATCTTCACGCGCGAAGACCTCAGCCGCCTGGGGCATCACGCGGTGGCCGATGCGCGCCTGGCCACCGGCGTTGAGAACGAGTGGACCGAGTGGTTTGACCCGGCCGTGGGCGCCCGAAAGTCGAATACATCCTACTATCAGACCGTTCAGTGCTGGAATGAAGACGACATAGAGCCGGATGGTACGCCGGACGGTTACGTGGACGATGACCCGGACAATCCGACGCCGTGCAAGACGTGCAACGGGCAGCATCCGCTGATCGATTACGACCAGAGGCTGGAGGGCAGTATTGCCGACAAGGACGGCGACGGCGTGTCGGACGTGCGCAAGTACGGCATAAATGCGGCGTTCTTCGAGGGGCACTATCCGGGCGCGGCGGCGAATCGAACGAGAACCTTCCAGGACATCCGGCTGAGCGAAAACGCCCGGCCGCTGTGCCTCACGCCATCGGTGTTTGCATATCCGCTGGTGGTGGCGGTGTGGGTGCGGCCCGACAAGCCGTTCCTCGGGTCGCGGCAGGCGCCGCCCGTGCAGGTGTGGCGAGATGCCCAGGACGATGTGCAGGCCAGACGGACAGGGCCGAGCTCGTTTACGCCCTTCTTCCGCAACCCCGAATGGGGATACTTTGCCGTGGCCTGCTCGCGAGTGGGCGTGTTTTCGAGCGACGGCCGCACCAGCGGCTATTCGTTTACCTTCGACCCCAGCATCGACAGCGACCGCGACTTCAATTTCGGCGAGGGTGAGTTTCTCGACCGCGCGGATGACAGGGATGCCTGGCTGGCCTCGTGGCACAACCATTACGAGCCGGTGTGGACGGCCAGACTGTGGCCGCTTTCAGAGGCGGTGAAGAGCGTGGATATGGAGATAGCCCACCGGCAGCAGGAGCTGAGCCTGTGGGAAGACGTGAGCCGGAATTTCGTGTGGCGGGTGCTGCAGCACAACACGGAGTGGGTCGACCCGAACTCGGCGGAGGTTTTGGACCCGACGCTGGTGGGCGAGGCACAGACCAGCTTCAACAGCATGCGCGGGCCACGCAGCGGCCAGTTTGGCGTTGGCCCGAATACGCCGCCCGAGCAACTGCAAGACGCGTTGCGTCATTGAGGTGAGAGATGATCAAGCATGTAAGCAATCGAGGAAACGCGCTGGCCGAGCTGGTGATCCTGCTGCCGATCTACGTGCTGGTGATTTTCGGCCTGATCTATCTGAGCGATCTCACGGGCATCCGTACGCTGTTGCACCCGGCGGTGGAGCAGACGGCGGCGCGGCCGGGCACGGCAAGCGCGGTGGCGATGGAAAGAAGAATCTTTTCATTGTATCGCGGCAGCCTTACGCTTGAGGAGGAGGCCCAGCAGGATTTCCCGACCGCCGGCGAGCTGCGCCGGATGCTGGAGTATCTGAACGATCCGCCAAGCGTGCCATGGGCGCAGGGAAGCTGGCAGTTTGTAAACGGGCAGCTCGTGCCCGTAGTCAGCACGGGCAGCAGCTCGCGGCCGAGGGAAATCGGCGACGAGCAGCTTGACGACGACGAAGCGGAACTGCTGGAGCTGACGCTGACGGGCTACCAGTTTGAGACGGGCGCGCGGGCGCAGTTTTCGTATAACCCCGCGAATACGCGCGTGGGGCCGGTGGACTTCGGCCGGCAGGAGCTGGAGGCCAGGCATCGGGTGTTTGTGCGCGGTGAGCTTGAGCGCAGCGTTGAGGGCGACGGCCAGGGGCATCCGATCGAGGGGCTTGTGCAGATGATGCGCAACGGACAGAAGCTGCAGGATTACCCGGATTTTTCACGGTATCGGCGTGAGCTGTGGACGCCGGACATGGTGAAGGGGCTGGTGCCATGACAAGGAAAGTGATACTGATCACGCTGGCCTGTTCGCTGCTGCTGGCGTATGGGATATGGCAGGGGCGCCTTTCGGCGCACAGCGGCGGTTTGCGGGGCACGAGCTTTCGCCCTGCGATAGTGGACGTGGGCATCGAGCCGCCGGCGGGGTCGCGGTTTGTGCGGTCGTACGAGTCGAAGATCAACGGCTGCCCGGCGCGGTTTGCGCACTACGTGAGCGGGCTGCCGCCGGTGCGGCTGGTGGAGAGGTTTATCGAGCAGCACCCGAATGCGCGGCGGGGCGGCCTGGGGCCGAATATGATCACCGGCGGCGGATGCATCACGGCGGGTTACGACGACGGCTCGCACGTGGTGGGGGTGATCGCGTTCGAGTCGCCGGGCGGGTCGAATTTCTTCATTTCGCGTGCGCCGGCATCGGCCCATGCAAGGCGAGCGCCGGCCGGCGACGTGCCGGGGGTGGACGCACCCGGCGTGCCGCGGCCGCTGAATTCGGTGAGGCTGCTGAGCGTGCAAGACTTGGGCGGCGTGCCGTCGGTGCTGGCTTTCTACGAGGGCTGGGGCAGCGTGGCGGATAATATAGACCATTACCGCAGCGAGATGAGCAGGGAGGGATGGAAAGAAAGCCGGAGCATGGCGGAGCGAATGAACCAGGAGCTGGACGGCGAGCTGGTGGCTTACGCCAAGGGCGTGAAGCACTGCATCGTGTATTTTGAGAAAGATCCCCGGAGCGGCAAGCTTACCACCGCGGTACTGTACCGTGAGAAGAACTGGCTGCCGCCCAACAAGGCGCTGTAGGCGTCGTTGATAGTTTCGGAGGTTCATGTGAAGATAAAGGTTGCGTTTGCTGCTGCGTTGATCCTGGCGATTGCCGCGGCGATTGGCGTGAAGGAAATCATCGAGAGCTATAAGGCCGAAGACAAGAAGCAGGTGGCCCTTGCGTATGCGGCGGTAAACCTTAACAGCGGCGACGTGGTGACTGATGAGAAGGTGAAGGTGGAGATGCGGATCGGCCGCAGCGCCCGTGCGGGCGACATCACGGCCAGCGATCTGCCGTACGTGATCGGCAGGAAGCTGGTGAGGTTTGTGCCGGCCGGCGACGTATTGAACTACGAGTATTTCGACAAGCCGGTGGCCGAGGCCAGGTTTACCAGCGCGGTGCTGTCGACGCAGCGTGCGATCACGATACCGGTAGACCAGGTGTCGGGCGTGGCGGGGCTGATTCAGCCGCGCGACCGCGTAGACGTGCTGGCAACGCTGATGTATGCGGGCGGCGCAAGCCCCAGCGGCTCGAAAGCGCACGTGGAAACGATGACCGTGCTGGAGAATGTAACCGTGCTGGCGGTGGATAACCGCACGGCGCAGCATGCGGCTCTGCCTGAACGCCTGCGGCGCGACGGTCGCGGCGGATATACGTCGGTTACGCTGCTCGTAACGCCCGAAGAGGCCCGCATCCTCACGCTGGCGCAGGCGCAGGCGCAGGGCATGCTCACGCTAACGCTGCGAAATCCGTCCGACAATTCGAGCGACGTGGACCGGACCAGCATAGACACGCTGTGGGAGACCATCGGCAGCGCCGCGCAGAAGCGCAAGAGCAGAAATGATGGGAGCGACAAGACAACGCCAGTGAAAGACGAGTGGTGACGGAGTGAATGCAGTGGCCACGTTGAAGGTGATCGACAGAAAGCTGAACCGGACCAAAGAGGTCGAGCTGAAGGGGCCGATGTTTACTATCGGCAAGCGGCCCGATTGCGACCTGGTGCTGGACCGTTTCAACGTGTCGCGCAATCACTGCAGGATCATAAGCGCCAACGGCGGCTACGTGCTGCAGGACTGCGGCAGCACGAACGGCACGTTTACGGGTGCGGGCCGTGTGGCGGGCGACGTGGCATTGAGCGAGGGCGCCGAAATCCTGATCGGCGATTTCGTGCTGGTGTTTG
>DATLAR010000341.1:0-35717 GCA_035527355.1 Planctomycetota bacterium | reverse complement strand
CTCGTCGAAATCGGTGCCGCCGAGCAGGTTGTCGCCGCCGGTGCTCAGCACGGAAAAGCGGCCGCGCGCAACGCGCAGCACCGAGATATCGAGCGTTCCGCCGCCCAGATCGAAAACGAGTATGTTGAGGCGGTCTTCCTCGTTCAGTTTGTATGCGAGGGCGGCGGCGGCGGGTTCGTCGAGAATGCGTTTGACGTTCAGGCCGGCGATCTCGCCGGCCTCGCGCGTGGCGGCGCGCTGGGCGGTGTTGAAGTGCGCCGGAGCCGTGATCACCGCCTCCTCCACCGGCTGGCCAAGCGCGAGTTCGGTATCGTTCTTGAGTTTCTTCAGGATCAGCGCCGAGATTTCCTGCGGCGTGTAAATGCTGCCTCCGATGTTCACCGCAAAGCCGCGCTCTGCCATGTGGCGCTTCACCGCCAGGATTGTGGCCTCGGGATTCACGGCGGCCTGTGCGAGGGCGGCCGCGCCCACCAGCACCGAATCGTCTTCAAAAGCCACCACCGACGGCGTTGTATTGTCGCCATCGGCGTTCTGGATCATCTCGGGGCGGCCGTCGAAGTCAACGTATGCCACTGCCGAGTTGGTCGTTCCAAGGTCTATACCTACCTTGCATTCCATCTTGCCTGCAACTCCCGTGTATTCCAATAGGCATAGGCCATGCCTGCGAAAAATGAACTCACGCGCGCGCGGCCAGGATCACTTGCGCCTTGCGCACGGCTTTGCCGCCGCAGGAATAGCCCACCTGAGCCACCTCGGCGATCAGGCCTTCGGCCAGGTCATCAACAGGCTTGGCGCTCATCGCCTGGTGGATGGCCGGATCGAACAGCTCGGAGCGCTGCGGATCGATCAGGTCCAGCATGCCCTCGATATGTAATTGCTGCAATTGCCCTTCGACCACCTGCTCGATGCCGGCGATTAGAGCTTTGCGGACGGGATCATGGGGATTGCATCCGCCGGGGGCCGCCTCACCGGCCTTGTGTGCGGCGTCGAGCGCGAGCTCGAGATCGCGGCAGTTTCGCAGCGAATTCTGCAGCATCTTCACGCACCGCTGCCGCCATTCGGTCTCCTCCTTTGAGGTTGCCTTGAGCTTGCGATAGCTTTGCAGCAGCTCCTGGTATTTCTTAGCGATGTCTTCGGCGCGGTTGCGCCACTGCTCGAGTTCTTCCGCCAAGGAGAGCTTGGCCGACTTTGCCCGGTTCTTTTTCACGTCGACCGAGCTTGCCTGTGCCGGTTCGAAAAGTTTTTCATCGATTTCACAGATGGTGGCTCTGAAGGCCATGCCGAGGTTTCTCCGTCGGAAATGCAAACGCGGGCGGCAGGCCGCCTTGGTTCCGGCACAATTGTTCCGTTTCCATTATTTTCGGCTCACGGCCGCTTCCGGCCCACAATTTTTGCCGGCTGGCCTTGGCGTCGGGAGGAATGGGCCAACACCAGGCCGGGCGAGGCTGCTCACGTTGAGGTCTGCATGACCAGCATTTCGGTGTCGGATGTCCAGCCGCAATGCCTGCACAGCACGGCTCCCAGCGGCAGCGGCTTTGCGCAGCTCGGGCAGGGGCTTCCGGCGGGTTCGCGGTCTGACACTCTGGCGGCGAGCGGCACGCGCAGGTGCTTGAGGCACAGGGCCACGTCTTTGTAGGTCGGGTTGATCCGTTCGAGGCGCTCGTAGGTGGAGCGTGCCATCTTGATCATCTTCCTTTGGCTGAAGCAATAGCCGAGGTTGTAGAGGATGCCTTCTTCGCGGAGCTTGCCGCGAGCTTCGGGCGGCATGGCGGCCAGGCTATCGAAGGTTTGGCAGGCTTCTTCCCAGCGGCCGAGCTGCATTAGCACGGTGCCGCGGTTGAAGTTCACGATTGCCTTGTCGGCGTCTTTCTTGATGATCTGGAGTGCATCATCGTAGTACTTCAGTGCGTCGGCGGGCTTGTTGAGCCGATAGAGCGCCATTCCGAGCTGCAGCATTGCGCCGGCGTGGAGCGGGTTGGCCTTGAGCGTGGCCTCAGACGCGGCTTTCAGTGCGGTCCAGTCGCGGTCGCGGACCATATCGGCGGCGGTGCGGCCGGGATCCTGGAAACCGACGGCGGCGGGTGCGGCTCCATGCTTGGCGGTTTCAGCAGGTCTTGGCGCACGCTTGTCGGCCAGGTCTTCTACCACGGCCATTGCCTTGTCCCAGCGTTTCGCGCGGGCATAGGTCATGGCGAGGTGCGTTTTGGCGTCAACGTGCCCAGGCTCGGCCTCGAGCACGGCCCTGAACCACGTGGCAGCGTCGTCGTACTCCTCAAGTTTGAGCTTGATCATGCCCATCAGCATCTTCGCCTCCAATGTGCCGTTGCTGCCCTGCGCGGCATCGAGGGCCAGCTCGGCGGCCTCGGAGAATTTCTCCTCCTCCAGCAACTGCTTGGCACGACGCACCAGCTTCCGGGTCCACCACAGGCGTATGAGTCTGAAGATCACGGCGGTACTCCTTTCGTTACATCACAACAGTGTTCAAAGTCCAAGGTTAAAAGTCAATGAAAGGCTGTTTTCAGCCGCACTCAGGCTCGACACGGCGTATCTGCATGCTGCCGAGCCTGGTGAGCACGTGAGCGGCTGTAACGAGCATCGCGTAGCCCGTGCCAAGTACTATGAGGCCCAGGGTAACTGTAAACACCTCCAGGCGCCGGGCGATGCGCATGATCAGTGCTCCGTAGGCGTCCTTGGCTACGGGATGGATGCGGCCGGTGATCCGCGTGACCATCTGTGTGACCTTGCCCATAGGTGCCATCCACAGCCACGAGGGCCGCGCGGCAAGCCCGGAGAGTTTGGGGCCCATGGTGGCCGGCGCGATGGCTATGGCAACCGCCAAAGGCACCGACGCGGCCATGCAACTGCTGATCAGCGCGGCCATGCCGATGGCGCGATGCCAGTTTGCACACAGCCGCCGGCCTATAGTTATCCACGGCGGCACACCGGCCACCGTTTGGCTGCCTGCATACACCGACGCGAGAAACGACACCACGCACCATACCGACACATAGCAAACGACGGCGATTACCACGGCTTCGAATGCGGTGGGCATGAAGAACATCTGCCGGCCCACCTCGACGAAGAGCAGCAGCACGGTGGCTGTGAGCGTTGCTGCAACCATGCATCGCACGCTGCGGTGGTGCTGCCCCTGGCCGGCCCTGGCCTGTCCCACCGCCATGCCCGCGGTGAGCCCGCAGGCGACACCGGCGGCCAAGAGCGGGCCGGGCCGCGTGAGGCCGGCCTCGGCCAGCATATACGTTCCGATGAGGCCCAGCAGGTTTACCAGCCAGAAGGCGGCCGTCTTCTCCCAGAAGCGCGGCGGAAGATCGGCAAACGGCACGGCCAGCGGGTCGGTTTCCGCCGGCTCGGCGGCCGGCTCGGGCCGGTACGGCCGGCTTTCGCAAGCGCTATCGCGGCTGTATGTGTCGCGCAGGTGGTCTTCGTGGTTTTCGCCGGGATGGCAATATACGTTATTGCTCCTCGAGTTTTCCATTCTGTTGTCCCTTTCGCGTAGTGTTGTTCCGAGGGTCTGCCTGCCACTGCTGCAAATTTCATTCCAAACGAATCACAGCGGCAGACACATTACATGGATTGCCGGCCGCCAGCCAGCTATGGCGGGCGTAAGTGATTGAGTACAAGGATGTTGCATAGGGGCAAGGATATCCGAGCCGGCAAGCGTGCCGCAAACCTCGTGCGGCATCGGTAGTGCAGAAACGCACAGTTGGGCTATTGTGCACAATAGCCGGAAAACAGCACCTTGCCGGCCCGCGCGGACGGCTCCAAGACTGGGACCGTTTGCACGATCGGCGGCTTAAGCGGTTGTGCGCCATTGACTTGCGCCGGAGGGATCGCGCAGAGCTGTAGCTTGCACCAATGCCGATTGTGATGCCAAACGACTCCGGATGCCTGCGGCAAACCGCCCACACGCCCCCCGAAAACAGGCTCGAAAACGACCGGCCGTAGAAGTTTAGCGAAATTTTTGCAGTTTTATAACTGCTTGCATAGCCAGCACTTACGATGACAAGAATCAACCGGCAGCGACTTTTGTGCCGGCTTTTGGCACTGCGTTTGCGATAAGGGCAAGGCGACAAACGCAACGGGCTCTGAGACGTATCCGAGCCTTGACAATCGAAACCGTGAAGACTTAGTGATTTTGGCGAAGTGCACCGCCGCACGCACAAGCGTGGGCACTGGTGCGAGCCTTAAGCCCCGAGAAAGGAGCAAGAGATGAGGACATTGATTAAGAGACTTGTGAAGCGTGAAGATGGCCAGAGCCTGGTTGAGTATGCATTGATCATCGCGCTGGTCGCGATCGCCCTGGTGGTCGGCCTCGGCACACTTGCCGGCGGCATAACCGACACGTTCGACAGCATCGTAACTTCCCTGTAAATGGTCCTGTGAGCTTTGCAGATATCCGTCTGCACGGCCCCTGAAACGAGAGGAGAATGGCTATGAAGAAACTGATGAAGATTTTCAAAAGAGAAGAAGGCCAGAGCCTGGTTGAGTACGCCCTGATCATCGCCCTTGTGGCAATCGCCCTCGTGGCGGGCCTCGGCGCCCTTGCCGGTGGCATAACGGACACGTTCGACAGCATAGTGACTTCCCTGTAAGCCACACACGTTCTTTAGGGTTCGGAATTTCACCTGTTAAGACAGAAAGAGGCAACACAAATGAAGAAACTGATGAAGATTTTGAAAAGAGAAGAAGGCCAGAGCCTGGTTGAGTACGCCCTGATAATCGCCCTTGTGGCAATCGCCCTCGTGGTGGGCCTCGGCACGCTTGCCGGCGGCATAACGGACACGTTCGACAACATAGTGACTTCCCTGTAAGCCACACACGTTCTTTAGGGTTCGGAATTTCACCTTAGACAGAAAGAGGCAACACAAATGAAGAAACTGATGAAGATTTTCAAAAGAGAAGAAGGCCAGAGCCTGGTTGAGTACGCCCTGATCATCGCCCTTGTGGCAATCGCCCTCGTGGTGGGCCTCGGCGCCCTTGCCGGTGGCATAACGGACACGTTCGACAGCATCGTGACCTCGCTGTAAGTCGCAGAACCCCCGGCATTCTTTCGGATCGGAATCCGTGCGGGTTATTACAAGGGCCGGCTTTGCCCTAAGCTCCCCCGGGCAGAGCCGGCCTGTTTTCCAACAGGCCGTGCGCGCCGGGGGCACGTCCAATGGAGAAGAATCGTGAAAAAGATGATCTTCGCTATAAGGAAAAACCTGTTGAAGGCGGCTAACGAGGAGGATGGCCAGGGAATAGTCGAGTACGCGCTGATCCTGGTGCTCTCGTCGGTGGCCCTGGTAACGGCGCTGGGGATGTTCGGATCGACCTTGGCGGAAAGGTTCGACGAGATAGTGAATGTTGTAAGCAGTTTGTGATCGCGGGCAAAGGTAACCTGAGGTAATGCAATGCTCCACTTGTTCCAGATATCATTCATTGCAGTGGTCGTGGCCGCCGCGGTGTACGACCTCAGGGAGCGAAGGATACCGAACTTCCTTACCGCCGCGGTGATGGCTGCCGCATTGCCGATGCACCTGATGTATTCGGGGATGGCAGGCGGCACGTTCTGGTTCTTGGGGCTGGCCGCCGGTGCCGGGCTGCTTTTCATACCGTATGCGTTGGGCGGAATCGGCGCGGGCGACGTGAAATTTCTGGCCTGCGCGGGCAGCGTGCTGGGGCCGATGCAGGTTTTCTGCGCGTTCCTTGCTGCCGGCCTGATCGGCGGGCTTATGGCCGCGGCAAAGGTGGGCGGAGCCGAGCGCACTATGCCGGTGGGCGGTGTGCTGCCCGGCCCGCGAAAAGATGCGCCGGCTGCAATCCCGTATGGGTTGCCGCTGGCAGTTGGAATTCTGCTTAGTGCCACAGGAGCATGGGTGTGATGCTTAACAGACGCAAAAACAAATCCACTCTAAGAGCGCAGTCGGTGGTGGAATTCGCCCTGGTGCTGCCCGTTTTGCTGCTGATCATTATGGGCATTGTGGAATTCGGGCGGATTTTCATGACGCAGCAGATCGTAGTGAATGCTTCGCGCGAAGGCGCCCGCACCGGCGTGCTGCCCTCCAGCACCACAAGCGACGTGCAAGCGATAGTTCTGAATTTTTTGACAAGCGGCGGACTCTCGGGCCCCACCTCGGTGCAGACGACCAACGTGGGCCAGTCGGTCCCGGCCGGCTCGGCCACGTCCGTTAACGTGCAATACACGCTGTCGCTGCTGAGCGGCACAATCATACCCGGCCTGGGCGACACGATAAATCTTTCACATACAACAGTAATGAGACACGAATAGGCAGTTTTTGCGCGGCACGGATCGAGCGCGCAAGGAGGAAAGTATGTCGAAACGGAAACCAATAGTCCTCTTGATGATCGCGGCCGTTCTTGGCCTTCTGGCAACGACCGCCACAGGGCGCTACATCGAGAAGGGCGGCAGCAATGTTGCCGGCACGCCCATCTATACGGCGGCCGCCGATCTTGCCCCCGGCACGCGCATCACAAAAGAGCACCTGGCAACCGTGCTGTGGCCGGAAAAGGTGCCCGCGACTCTGTTTTCCGATTCGGCCGCGGTGATCGAGAAATACGTGTCGGCCACAATTCCAACGGGCGAGCCCATCATCAAGAGCAAGATTTCCGATACCGGCCTCGCCGGCGACATTACCGGCTACATACCCTCCGGCTACCGTGCGATGGCGATCAAGATCGACAAGTCGGTGAAGGCCGGCGGCCTGCTTGCGCCCGGCTGCTTCGTGGATGTCATCACGGTTATCACAGAGCATGGCCGCGAACCGATGAGCAAGATAATACTCGAAAACATCAAGGTGCTTTCGGTGGGCAACCGTCCGACGGACGAGGATCAGAAGGAAAAAGCTGCGGCCGATAACCGCTCTGAAGAAGTGGTGACGCTGCTGCTTCTGCCCGACGAGGCGGAAAAGCTGGCGCTGGCAACCAACCGCGGAAAGATACAGTTGATGGCGCGGTCGGCATTCGACACCTCGACGGCCAACACGAGCGGTTCGTCGGCAAAATCGCTGCTGCCCGCAAAGCCCGAGCCTGAAAAGGCACCGCCGAAGGAGCAGCCTAAACTCGTGAAACCAGTTCAGGAAGGGCCAAAGCCCGAGCAATTGGCCGAAAGGCTGTTCAACGAGGCTCAGACGCTCGAGGCGAAAGGTCAATTGAAGGAGGCAGCATCGGTTTACGACCAGGTGGCCGAGCAGTTTGCGAGCCAGAAGCTGGCGGTGGAGGCCGTGGCCCGTGCAAACCAGATAAGGGCGAGGGTCGAGGATGAGCTGAAGGGGATAAGGCTGGGGAAGGCCGTGGACGCGGCGAAGGAGATGCTTGGCAAAGGGTCGTTTGAGGATGGACGCCGGCAGGTATCGAAGCTGCTGGAGGATTTTGGCTCGATGACCTTCCAAGGCGAGAAGATCGAAGAGGTGGTCTCGAAGCTGAAGCTGCGGGCAAACGAAGATGAGCGGCGTGCGCGTGCCGAGTTCCAGGTGTTTAAGAACTGGATCAGGAACAACGAAATCGAAAAGGCCAGGCAGAACTTGGAGAAGCTGAAAGCGAGCTACCCGGAATCGGTGTACTGCAAAGACGCAGTGAAAATGCTGGCGGAGTATGAGCGAAGCCAGCAGCCCGCCGAAGATAGCAAGGCCGAGGATTGAGCAGGAGTAGTGTGATGCGCAGATCAAATTCGATTCCCATTTTGATGTTCTGCCTGTTGTTGTGCATGGTGATGTCGATGGTGCTGAAGATCGGCAGCAATCCGAGCGAGTATTACCCGCTGCTGGGCTACGCGTTTTTCATCGAGCCGTATTTTTCGGAGCTTGGCCGCCACGTTGGATTCCAGCTCGTGCCGGCGATGGTTTTCCTGGTATGGATGCTGACGGCTGCGGCGCTCACGAAGGTTCGGCGCGAAAACCGGCGGTTCAGGCTGTCGTTCCTGGTGCTGCTTCCGCCGCTGTCGATCTGCGCGTTCAACGGGCTGTTCGACGCGGGCAGCTCGATGCCGATAGTGGCGCCGGCCGCGGTGCTTACGCTAATCGGCGTGGTTATCTACGAGATAGCTTATGCCGAGGGCTGGGCGCGCATCATGACATGCATAGCTTCCGCCGTCCTGTGCATTTCCTACGGCCTTCATACGGGTCTGGGATTATGGGGTTCGATAGTTGCGAGTTTCGCAATGGTTTTGGTGCAGTTGGCCTGGTCCAGCGTGGAGATGCAGGTTTTCAGCTTAACTTCCCCATTCTACAACCGAAAATTCCAGTATAGATAGACTCAATATAAAGGATTGGAGCTGGCCTGACCGGAATGGCCTGTAATGACGAGGCTTGCATTCGCGCAGGTGCTTCCGCATGCCTTTCGACATCAGGGCGCGGCAGCGCA
Organism: Planctomycetota bacterium; assembly: GCA_035527355.1. Classification (GTDB taxonomy): domain Bacteria; phylum Planctomycetota; class PUPC01; order JABMSA01; family JABMSA01; genus DATLAR01. The sequence continues at coordinate 27,338 of DATLAR010000341.1, read as the reverse complement.
CCCTGGCCGAGCAAAGGCAGCCTTCTGAGAGCCGTAGATGACAAGAAAAATCAAGATGGCCATCATCAACGCAGACGACGATTGCACGCGCGCCATCGGTCATGCAGCCGGGCTCAGCGGCGAGCAGGAGCACGAGGCCGTGGAATTGGCCGACGCTCCGACGGTTGCCGGATACTTGGCCGAGCAACGCCCCACCGTCGTCTTTTTCGGAATCCCCGCCGACGCTGCATCCGAGAGCACGGCCGCTACGCTGACCGCGATCAAGCAATTCAGCGAAGCCGGCTCGCGCACGGCGGTCATCGGCATTGCGAGGCAGGTTTCATCTGCTACTCTCCTCGATGCGGTGCGCGCCGGAGTGGACGAATTCCTCACGCCTCCGCTGAACGATGCAACCATCCGCGAGTGCATCCACAACGTCTGCCGCAAGAAGGGCATCATACAATCCGGCGGATCACACAGTGGCGGAAAAGTGTTTACGGTGTTCAGCGGCAAGGGCGGCTGCGGCAAAACGTTGATCGTAACCAGCCTTGCCCATCAGCTCGCCCAGGTGGAGGGCCGGTCGGTGGTGGTGCTGGACCTGAACCTGCAGTTTGGCAACGCCGCAACGTTTTTGGACCTCCAGCCCAGGCACACCGTTATCGATTGCCTTCACAACGACACCGTGGTGGAAGACGAGGTGCTGATGAAGATGCCGTGCCGGCACGCGTCGGGGGTGGCGGTGATTTCAGGGCCGGAGGACCCCGCCGATTCCGAGCAGTTCAGCCCCGAGCACACGCACGCGCTCGTCGAGGCATTGAAGAGGAAATTCGACTACGTGGTGATCGACACGCTGAGCAATTTCGACGACCACAATCTGACGGCCCTGGACATGGCCGACAGGATAGTACTCGTGACCGACACGCTGGTGCCGTCGGTGAGAAACACGCAGCGCTGCCTGAAGGTGTTTTCAAAGCTGAACTACGATCCGGCCAAGATCGTGCTGGTGGTAAACCGGCTGGATAAATCGGTGGGCGCCGGTGCAAAAGAACTGCAGCAGGCCTTTCACACGCCGATCGAGGTTTTCATCCCAAACGAGTTCAGCACGGTGATGAGCGCCGTTGATGCCGGCCAGCCCATAGCCGACACCGCGCAGAAATCTGCAGTGGTGGATGCCGTGAGGCAGCTTGTTCAATGCCTTGTGGAAGAGAATAGCGAGCAGCCGCAGCAGCGGCAGCAGAATTGGCTGAGGAAATTTTCCGGCGGATTCATATCCGGAATGATCGGAAGCAAAAGATGACGTGGACAAAGCGCCTTGGATCAGATTCGAAGCCAGCCGCACAGTCGACCGTTGTCGACAAGACGGAGACGCCACAGCCGCACACGACGGAAACGGTGGCTGCCGCCCCGGCCGATGATTCGTTCGAGGAGATGAAGTCGCGCATCCACAAGAAGCTGCTGGACGCGCTGGACCTCTCGAAGCTGGATTCGACGGGCCGGGAAGACCTGCGCTCGCAGGTGGGCCTGGCGGTGGACGACCTTCTGACGCTCGAGGGCGCGGTGCTGCGGCGCGTGGAGCGCGACCGCCTCATCGAGCAGATCCTCGATGAAATCCTCGGACTCGGGCCGCTGGAGCCGTTGCTGCGCGATGATTCGATTTCCGATATTCTGGTCAACGGTGCAAAACAGACCTACGTGGAGCGCAAGGGCAAGCTTGAACCCGCAACCGTGGTATTCAAGGACGACGCCCACCTGCTGCACATAATAGACCGCATCGTGTCGCGGGTGGGACGCCGTGTGGACGAGTCGTCGCCGATGGTTGATGCCCGCCTGGCCGACGGCTCGCGCGTGAACGCGATCATACCGCCGCTTGCAATCGACGGGCCGGCGCTTTCGATACGAAAATTCGGAAAGAAAGGCCTGGGCATCGAGGGTCTGATCAAGTTTGGCGCGCTCACGCCCGCGATGGCCGAATTCCTGCGCGGCGCCGTGATAGCCCGGATGAACTGCATCGTGTCGGGCGGAACCGGCGCCGGCAAAACTACGCTGCTGAACGTGCTTTCCGGCTTCATACCTTCAGACGAGCGGATCGTTACAATCGAAGACTCGGCCGAATTGCAGTTGATGCAGGAGCACGTGGTGCGCCTCGAGACGCGCCCGCCGAACGTAGAGGGGCACGGCGAGGTGACCCAGCGCGACCTGGTGCGAAACTGCCTGCGTATGCGGCCCGACCGCATCATCGTGGGCGAGGTGCGCGCCGGCGAGGCGCTCGATATGCTGCAGGCTATGAATACCGGCCACGACGGCTCCATCGCCACGCTGCACGCAAACACCCCCCGCGATGCCCTCGCCAGGCTTGAGACGATGATCGCAATGGCCGGCGTGGACCTGCCCGACAAGGCAATGCGCCAGCAGATCAGCTCGGCGGTGAACATCATCATCCAGGCGTCGCGCCTCTCCGACGGCAGCCGAAAGGTTATCGCCATCTCCGAGGTGCTGGGCATGGAAGGCGAGACAATCGTGATGCAAGACATCTTCCTGTTCGAGCGGCTGGGCGTGAATGCCGACGGGAAGGTGATCGGGCATCTCACGGCCACCGGCATCCGGCCGAAGGCCTGCGAGCGGATTCAGTCGGCTGGGATTCATCTGCCTCCGGAAATTTTCGAGAAGCACACGGATATGGAGAGGTAGCCATGCCGTTAGGATTGATGGTAATAATATTCCTCGCAGTAACGCTTGGCAGTGCGGGCATATTCCTGTTGCTGAGCGGCTCGACGAAGAACGACGTGCACAAGCGAGCGCTCCGCCGGCTCGGCCTGCAAGACATCAAGGTCAACATCGACTTGCCGTCGTCCGTTTTGAAGAAAGAAGTGCTTCAGCAGCAGAAAAGCCGGCGGCGTGCAAAGCTGAATAACTTCAAGCATGTGCTGGATAAGAGCGGCTGCGGAATGCAGTTGCACGTGTTTCTGATCCTCACACTCACAATGGCAGTAGTGGGCGGCGGGGCCACGTGGCTGGCAAACCGCAGCCTTTTCTCGGCCGTTGCGGCGGGCGGGGTGCTCGCCATCATTCCGTACATATACGTGCGTATGAGGCTGCGCAAGCGCATCAAGCTGCTCACGGAGCAGTTTCCCGATGCGCTCGATCTCCTGACAAACACGCTGCGTGCCGGGCAAGCATTCACAACAGGCCTGATGACGGTGGCCGATGAAATGCCCGACCCGATCGCAGGCGAGTTCAGGGCCACGTTTGAAGAGCAGAATTACGGCGCAGGCATGAGCGAAGCGATGACCCACATGGCGGAGCGCGTGGGCACGATGGACATGGATTTCTTCGTTACGGCTGTAAACATCCAGCGCGAAACCGGCGGCAACCTGGCCGAAATCCTCGATAACCTGGGCAGAACCATCCGGATGAGGTTCAAGATACTGGGGCACATCCGCACGCTCACGGCGCAGGGCCGGCTGTCGGGATTCATCATCGGCCTGATGCCGTTGGGCCTGGGCCTGCTGCTCTCGATTCTGAATCCGGAATACATGGGGCTGATGTTTGAATCGCCTATTGGAAAGCTGCTGCTTATAGTGTCGGGCGGAATGCAGTTGCTGGGATTTCTGTGGATCAACAAGATCGTAAAGATCAAGGTTTAGGCGGCTATGAGCGTATCACTGCAAATCATCATCTTCGTTGCAAGCACGCTGGCCTTTCTGGCCATCGCCAGTTTCCTGGCGCGGTCGAAGGAATCGCACCAGCGCAGCCAAAGGCTTGCCGGCAAGACCGGGGGCGGGGCCGCGAGAGGCAAAGAGCGCAAGAGCATCAAATCGATGGCGACGAGCGTGCTGGAGCCGGCCGGAAAGCTGTTTTCGGGCACTAGGAACCAATTCAAGCTGCGGCAAGACCTGCAGGGCGCCGGCTATTTCAGCCCACGATCGGTCACGGTGTTTATGGGCGCAAAAGTAGCGGCCGCCGCCGGGCTGCCGCTGGTGTTTCTCGTTTACCGCTCGATGCTGTCGCTGCCGATGAACCTCACGCTGGTGGTGCTGGCCGTGCTGGTGGTGCTGGGGCTGCGGCTGCCGAGCTTCTGGCTGGCCCGCAAGATAACCGCACGCCGCGAGCGGCTGCGCAGCGAGCTGCCCGACTGCCTGGACCTGATGGTGGTGTGCGTGGAATCGGGCCTGGGCATGGACGCCGCCCTGCTGAAGATAAGCGAGAAGATGAGCTCAAACTGCGCCGACCTGGCGCGGGAGCTGAAGCTGGTGCACCTCGAGATGCAGGCGGGGCAGCCCCGCCAGGAAGCCCTCAGGCATCTGGCCGACCGCACCGGCGTGAAGGAAATACAGTCGCTGGTGGCAAAGCTGATCCAGAGCGAAAAATTCGGCACGAGCATCGCAAAGTCGCTTCGCGTGCATGCCGATGCCATTCGCGAGAAACGCAAACAGCACGCCGAGGAGCAAGCCGGCAAGACAGCCGTGAAGCTGCTGTTCCCGCTGATATTCTTCATCTTCCCGGCGCTGTTTGTTGCGATCTTGGGGCCGGCAATCATACAAATGGTAAAGGCGCTTGGCGGCATGGGGAAATGAAATGAACGCGGGAAAGAAGAAACTGATATTGGTGGTGGTTGGAAACCTGGCAAACCCGGTACTCGCCCTGATGTGGGCGTTCTTCGCGGTGTCCACATACATGTCTTGGCGCCAAACGCACTCGATCGTGGCGCTGCTGCTCTTCTTTGTAAACACGCTGTTTGCGGTGCTTTTCGTGCTGCGGCGGTCTTCGCTGGATGTGAGCGAGAACCCGAAGGATTGGATGATAACGGCCGCCACGATCCTCCTTTCGCTGTCGCTGCGGGTAAACGGCACGCATCAAATCGCGCTGCTTGCGGTTTCGCAGGCGGTGCAGGGCGTGAGCGTAACGATCATCTTGCTGAGCCTCACGGCGCTTGGCCGCAGCTTTGGGCTGATCCCCGCCAACCGCGGCGTGAAGACCGGCGGAATGTACTCGTACGTGCGGCACCCGCTGTACGCGGGCGAGCTGCTGTTCTACCTTGGTTTCATCATCGGTAATTTCACGGCATTCAATGCAGTTGTGTGCGTATGCATACTGCTGGGGCTGAACGTGAGGGCCGCCGCCGAAGAGCGGCTGCTGCGAAAAGACGACGCCTACAGCCATTACATGGAGCACGTAAGGTTCAGGTTTTTCCCTGGCCTTTATTGAGCAGCGCGGCTTTGCGCCCTGAGGATGAAGGAATGGCATAATGAGCACTTTGTACCGGCTTCTGAAGCCCGACCTCCAGGGATTGGTAGAGAAGATAGTGAACCTGCCCACTATGCCGCAGTTGGCCAGGCAGATAGCCATACTGGTGGAAGACCCGCAGAGCTCGGCGGCGCAGGTGGGCGATGCAATCAAGCGCGACCCTGCCTCCGCCGCGAGGATTCTGCGCATCGTAAACTCCGCCTACTACGGCGTTTCCACCAATATCCGCACCGTGCAGCAAGCCGTGAGCATGCTCGGCTTCAAGGTGATCCGCAGCATCGCGGTCAGCACGTCGCTGCCAAGCGCGTTCAAGGGGCTGGTGAACTGCAACGCCTTCAGCCAGGAGAAGTTCTGGAAGCATTCGCTGCTCACCGCCTGCCTGTGCAAGAGCATCTCGAAGAAATGCAGCGGAATCGACCCCGAGGAGGCTTTCGATCTGGGGTTGCTCCACGACATCGGCAAGCTGGTGATGGCCTGCTATGCGGCCGAGTACGTGGCATCTATCGTCAGCACGGCCCGCATCAATGCGTGCTCGTTTGACCGCGCCGAACGCGAGGTACTGAACACCACGCATGGCGAGATGGGCGCGTGGCTGGCCGGGCGGTGGAATTTCCCCGAAACACTGATAACCGAAATCCGCCTGCACCACGACGCAACGGCCTGCCAGGACGATCCGCTGGTGGCCGTGCTGCAGTTTGCCAATTGCCTGTGCAAGGCCAAGAGCTACCGCTGCAACGGCAGCTACGAAAAAGTGACCATCAGCCCTGCACTGAACCAGTGGCTGAACCAGAAGAAATGGAACATCGCCGACTTCTTTTCCGTTGTAGATCAAGAAGTCGAGAACGCCAAGGTTCTATTGGCCGGAATCAAGTAATTACGGCTTGCGAGCTTATGCAACGGCCGGGAAGCGGCTGAAAACATAATCATCATTACGGGCAGGGGCTGTTCATCCGGGAGCAACGAAAATGGAATTCGAAGGCATTATTTCGCAGGATCCGGAAATGCTGAGGATTTTCGACCTCGTATCCAAGATGTCGAAAATCGACGCGCCGGTGCTTATTCAGGGCGAAAGCGGTACCGGCAAGGAGCTGATCGCAAAGGCAATTCACGCACAGAGCCCTCGCAAGAAGGGGCCCTTCACCGACATAAACTGCGCGGCCGTGCCCGAAACTCTGCTGGAGAGCGAGCTGTTTGGCTATGAGAAAGGCGCCTTCACCGGAGCCAACACCGCTCACAAGGGCTACTTCGAGCAGGCCGACGGCGGCACGCTCTTCCTCGACGAGATCGGCGAGATCCACCTCGGCGTGCAGGTGAAGATGCTGCGCGTGATCCAGGAACGCCGCATCCGCCCCCTCGGAAGCACGCATGACCAGCCGATCGACATCCGCATCGTGTCGGCCACAAACGCAAACCTCCTCCAAGCCGTGCGCAACAAGACCTTCCGCGAAGACCTGCTGTTCCGGCTCAACGCGATCGTCGTGAAGCTTCCGCCGCTGCGCGAGCGAATCAGCGACGTGCCGCTGCTGGCCCGCCATTTCCTCACGCAGGCCTGCCGCGAAATGGGCCTCAGCAACGTGGACATCGAGCCGGAGGTGATGCAGAAACTCACGCGATATTCCTGGCCCGGAAACGTGCGCGAGCTGCAGAACATGATCGTGGCGGCTGTGTGCTCGTGCTACATGACCGACAGCAGCAAGCCCCGCGACACGCGGCGTATCGTTACGCTGGACGACTTTCCCACGCTGAACGAAAAGGTGGCGCGCAATCCGCGCAAGACACGCCTCACCGACGTGCCTTTTTACGAGGCCCGCGGCATCTTTGAAAAGGAATACCTGCAGGCACTGCTGCAACGCTGCGGCTTCAACATCTCGGCCGCCTCGCGAATGGGCAAGATAAGCCGCAAGAGCCTGCACACAAAAGCGATGAAATATGGGCTTGTCGACGCTTCAGAGAAGGAACTCATCGAAGTGGAGGAATACGAACCGGCTACGGTTTGAGTGTGAAGTTTTTGCAGGGGCAGGCATTGCGCGCGCTTCAACCACCTCTTGGCGGTCGAGTGCCTGTCCTTTGCTTTTCGCCGCTACATCGGAAGAATCAGCCGCCTGGCTCGTGCAGTTTGCCCTTCTCTTCCTCCATGCGCATGCGCGCCATTGCCACCGACCACATGTGATAATTGTCGAACGCCTCGAACCCGTCGATGATGCGCCGGTCGCCCAGCATGAAGCGGCGTGTGCGATCGGTAACCGCCGCGCGCGTGGCGTAAGTGACGAGGTCGCCAACGAACCTCTTGAAGTTGGCCGTGCTGGTCATTTGCGTTTCGTGGCCGAGGTAATCGTAGCAGAAGCTGCCGGATATCACGCGGAAACGCGCTGAGAATTCGGCCAGGGAGCCGATGAAGATGTCCAGGCAATCCAGCAGCTTCACCTCGCCACGCTTTTGGGGCCGCTGGGGCAGTGTGGTGCGGGTAATGCGCCTGATGTTAACGTCGGGGATCGGGATTGGGGCCGGCGGTCGCAGAGGCGCTTCGTGCCGAACGTGGCCGTAGCTGATCATAGCCACCTCGGGCCAGTCGATCGGCAGGGCATGCCCGCTGCCGGACTGTATCTCGAAACGGTCGGGCAGGCAGTCTGCGTTGCTTATGATGCGCGGCTCGCCAAGAACCGTTATGTAGCCGGCAGGCACGATGACCGACGCGATACCTTGCCCGGCGAGAGAGCGCGACAGCGTTTCAGCGTCTTCTCGCTTTTCGGAGATTCCGAAAACGTACTGCGAGCGGCGGGCCATGCGCTGGGCGTCTACGCGGGGCATCTCATTGCATTCGCAGAAGACGCCGGCCAGAATGAGGATGTTGGGTTCGGTGTCGCTGGCGTTGAGCACGGCATACTGGTAGGCACTGCCCATGGCCGCCTCCTGTCAAAGCTTGGTGAGCTTGATATCCGCCAGCCTCACGGTGCCGCGGGAGGCTTCGAACGCGAACGGGCCGTTGACGCTCGGATCGCATTGGATGCTCTTGCCGCGTTCACCGTTGATCCAAACGGTGATCTCGCCCTGCTGCACGCGGATGCGGATTTCGTTCCACTGGCCGATTTTGAAGGCTTCGGAAAGAATGACGCTGGGCTGGCCGGGCCGCGGCAGGCCGGTGATGTCCATCTTCATCGTAACGGTGCCGCCGAAGGCGCGGACGCCGCCGGCCGCGAGTCTGTCGTCGCCGCCCAGCCACAAAGTGTGCACGGCGTAGTTTGCGAGAGAAGGGTCCTTTTCAAGTGAAACCGCGCGCCTGTCGCCTAGCTCAAACCACTTGCTCGCGTTCGTCTTCCGAATTCGGGCGTAGTTGGTGTCGTAGAAAACGAGATTGAACTGCGTGCCGGGCGGGTCGAACACTCGGAATCGAATTTCGCTGTTGGCCCAGGTGAACGCTCGCGGGCTGATCTTGCCGGGGCCGGCAAGCACGAGCTGGGCCTGCTGCTCGTTTTCGCCCACGGTCACGCAGCCTGCGGGTTCGGCCTTCCATTCGGGCGGCTCGGCGGGCAGCATGACGAAAGCCGAGCGGCAGCCGGAAGCCGCGACTAGCGCGAGCAGGAAAAGAGCGGCAGCGGTTGTTGGTATCGCGGATTTCATTTTGAGCCTTTCAGGTTGCCGCGGCGGCAGTGCCGTCAGAGATGCAGGCCCTTGAACGGATGATAGCCTTGGTCTTCATCACTGCACGAGCATTCGCCCTCGTTCAGATTCTTGCCGCAGTGCTGGCAGAGGCCGCGGCAGTCGGGCCGGCACAACGGTTTCATCGGCATGGCCAAACGCACTGCGTCGCGGATATGCTCGGCAAGGTCGATGGTAGACTCGCGATAGAGGTAAACGCCGTCGTCGGCGGTTCGGCCTTGCACGCCCTCCTGTGCGGGCACGAAGAGCATGCGGTACCGCGCGCTCAGGTCGTTCTGGAATTTGCCAAGGCAGCGGCCGCATTCGATCATGACCGCCGTGGAGATCGTGAGATCGATGTAGACGTCGAAGCCCATCTTGGTGATTTCGGCGTAAACCTCGATTGGTTTCAGAAACTCGATCTCGTCTTTGGCAAAACCAAGCTCCGAGGGCCGCTCGGTGCTTTGTGCGGCGATGCGGCCCTGGTGAAGTCCGCCTACGTTGATAATCATTCCAGACCCCTCCAACTCAACTCAAGCGAGCGTCTGATGATGACGATGTACCTCTACGTACATTATAAGATGTCCGCACGGAAATGTCGATGAAAATTCTGAATCGAGCAATAACGAGGCAGGAAGAAACCGTATCATGCAGATTCCCGCGAGAGTGACAGTGATGGGCCTGGGGCTGTTTGGGGGCGGCCTGGGGGCCGCCGAATTCTTCGCCCGCAACGGCAGCCGCGTAACCGTTACGGATATGAAAACAGAGGACGACCTGCGTCCATCGGTAGAAAAGCTGAAGGATTTTCCGATCCGCTATCGGCTCGGCGGGCACCATGAGTCCGATTTTGTTGAAACCGATCTCGTGGTGGCCAGCCCGGCCGTGCCGAGAACGTCGCCGTTCTTGCAGCTTGCCCGCGAGCACGGCGTGAGTCTCGAAACGGAGATTTCGCTGTTCTTCAGGCTGTGCCGCGCGCCGATTGTCGGCATCACCGGCAGCATAGGCAAGACGACCACCACCAGCATGATCGGGGCGATTTTGAACAACGGCGCGCGCAGGGTGCACGTGGGCGGGAATATCGGGCGCTCGCTGCTCGGCGACGCCCAAAGCATCGCGCCGCAAGACATCGTGGTGCTCGAGCTATCGAGCTTTCAGCTCGAATGGCTGGGCGAGGCGGGGCTGTCGCCCGCGATCGCCGTGGTCACAAATATCTACCCGAACCATCTCGACCGACACGGCACGATGGAAAACTACATTGCGGCCAAGAAGAACATCGTGGCCAACCAGCCCGCGGGCTCAACCGCCGTGCTGAACTTGGACGACGCCGAGCTTTGCACGTGGCGCGACGGCCTGCGCTGCGAGTGCCTGGGCTTCAGCACGTATGCCGAGCCGCAAGACGGCAGCTTCGTGCGCGACGGCAGGATCATCCTGCGCCGCGCAGGCGCCGAGACGGTAGTGGCCGATGCCGGCCTGCTGCGCCTGCCCGGCCGGCACAATGTGGCAAACGCGCTGGCGGCGGTGGCCGCGTGCAGCGCGGCCGGTGCAAGGGTCGACTCGATGGCGAAGGCGCTGGCCGAGTTTGAGGGGATCGAGCATCGCCTCGAGCTTGTTTGCCGGCGCAACGGCGTGCTCTATTACAACGACTCGAAGGCCACCGCGCCGGAGTCCGCTATGGCGGCGCTCGACGCATTCGACCGCCGCATCGTGCTGATCGCCGGCGGCTACGACAAAAAGGTGCCGCTGGACAAGTTTGCCGAGAAGATTTTCAGCAAGGCTCGCGTGGCAATACTGATTGGCAAGACGGCCGATGCTTTGGCCCACCGTCTGGACCAATACTCGCGTGAAGGTTTCCGATGGCTGCGCGTGGCCAGCCTGGAGGAAGCGGTGAGCAAGGCGGCATCGCTGGCAGAATCGGGCGACGTGGTGCTGCTGTCGCCCGCGTGTGCCAGCTACGATATGTTTGCGAATTACGAGGAGCGGGGAAACAGGTTCAAGGAATTGTGCCGGGCGCTGTAGTTCAGCTCTCCCTTTCCAGCGCCGCGAGAAGCTCGGCGGCCGTGCGGTGCAGCTTCGGGTGCCGGGCGTCGGGCGCCAGCTCGCATAGCGGCCTGAGCACAAAATCCCTCTCGTGCATCCGCGGGTGAGGGATCACAAGCGTTGGCCCTTCCACCACCACATCATTCATCAGCAGAATATCGAGGTCGACCGTGCGCGGGCCCCAGCGCACGCCGCGGGTGCGTCCGAGGCTCGCCTCGATCTGTTGCAGGCACTCCAGCAGTTCATGCGGCGGCAGGGCTGTTTCGATCTCGGCCACGGCGTTGAGATAGTCGCCCTGGGGCGGGCCGCCCACCGGCTTCGTTTCGTGAAAGCTCGACACGCGCGTCAGCGAGACGGATGGCAGCTCGCCTATCAGCCGCAGAGCGGCGCGGAGGTTGCCTTCGCGGTCGCCTAGATTTGAGCCGAGGCCGATGAATGCGATCACGGGGTTTCGTAGTCTCACAATCAAAACGTGAGCTTGCGGATTCGCTCCACGGCTTCTGCGATGCGTTTTTCGGGCACGGTGAGCGCCGCCCGTGCAAAGCCTTCGCCCGGGCGGCCGAAGCCGTTGCCGGGGGTCATTACGATGTCTGCCTTTTCGAGCATCGCCGTGCAGAATTGCTCGGAGGTGTAGCCTTTGGGCACCGGGAACCAGACGTAGAATGTGGCGGGCGGGCGGCTGACGTTCCAGCCGAGGCCGCAAAGGCCGTCTACCAGGGCGTCGCGGCGGCGGCGATACATCTCCACCTGGTCGCGCACGAAGCCGCTCTCGTCGCAGAGGGCCGCAACGGCGGCATCCTGGATCGCGCCGAAGATGCCGGAGTCGGCGTTCGATTTCACCTGGGCAAGGGCGGCGATGGCGGCTTTGTTGCCCACCGCGAATCCCACGCGCCAGCCGGTCATGTTGAACGTTTTCGACAGCGAGTGCATCTCGATCACCACGTCCTTCGCGCCGGGCACCTCGAGGGCGCTGTGCGTCTTCTCTTCGTAGTACATCTCCGAGTATGCAAGATCGGAGCAGACGAGGATATCGTGCTTCTTGGCGAAGGCAACCAGCCGCTGGTAGAAATCGAGGCCGGCGACGGCGGCGGTGGGGTTGTTCGGGTAATTCACGTAGATGAGCTTTGCAGCGTCGGCCGCGCGGGGGTCGATCGCTTCGAGCGTGGGCAGGAATCCGGTTTCGGGCGTGAGGTCCATGTAGACGGGCACGCCGCCCGCGAATATGGTGCCGGAGCGATAGGGAGGGTAGCAGGGCTCGGGCACGAGGCAGATGTCGCCGGGGTTCACCACGGCCAGCGGCAGGTGGGCGATGCCCTCCTTCGAGCCGATAAGCGGCAGGATTTCGCTGACGGGGTCGAGCGACACGCCGAATCGCTTGTGGTACCATTCGGCGATGGTTTTGCGGAGCTTGGGCGAGCCCTCGTCGAGGGCGTATTGGTGGTTCCTGGGGTCGCGGGCGGCCTCGTTGAGCGCCTCTATGATGAAATCGGGCGTGGGCTGATCGGGATCGCCGACGCCGAGGTTGATGACGTCGCGGCCGGCCTGGATGGCCGCCTTCTTCTTGCGGTCGATTTCAGCAAACAGGTACGGTGGCAGTTTCTTGAGCCTTGTTGCCTTCTCTATCGCCATTCGAGATGATCCTCCAGTCGCTTGAGAGCCGGTCCTATTCAGCCGCCGGATCGGGCTGCTGCCCGGGCGGATCGATTCGCACAACCTTGAGCGGAGCAGGCAAGGTGCCGATACGCAGGATGTTGTACAGCCGCCTGGCCCGTTCCATGTTCACAATATTCCGTATCTGCACCACGCCGCCGGTCACCTCGGCCTCGATGGTTGGTGCGGAGTAGACTTCGTCGTCGATCACGAGCGCCAGCCGTTTGCCCTTGTGCTCTTCGGTGAGCCGTGCGAAGGCTTTGCCGTCGGCTTCGTTGAACTCGATGGTGATGATGGGCCGCCGGTCGATACCGTCGAGCTGGAAATGGATTTCCTTCAGGTTCCGCAAGACGAGCAGGGGCTGCGGCTGGAGGAGGATGGGCTCTTCCTCTTTTGCGGTGTCTTCGTAATTCGCGCCCATCCGGAGGAATTCGTGCACGATCACGTGCCGCTGGAATCCTTCGGGCACCACACCGGTTTTCTCGGCTTCATCGATGGCCTCGGGATCGGCGGAAAGGTGAAGCCGGGCCTCGTCCTTCTTCAGGAATACGTTGCTGAAGAAGGAGAAATCCGCGTAGCCGCGCAGCGTTGCCACGAAATGCGGGGGGCGGTATTCGACCTTGCCGGACCGGATGTTGCAGTCGACGCCAAAGGCTTTGACGCGCTCGTCGAGCGTCTTGAGCGTGGCTTCGATGGTTTGCGGATTGGCGGCGGCGGCGTCTTCAAATGCCAGGACGATAGTGGTGTCTTTCAGCAGTACCCTCGCGGCCACGGCGATGACCAGCATCAGAACGAAGACGACAAAAACGGCCACGAGGAAATTCTTGCCGGGGCTCATTGGAAACTCGCGCTGCCGCCGAGGGCTGCTCTTACGGTCTCGGACACATCGGTGTCCTTGTCGTCCATCAGAGGCTTGAGAACGCGTATCGCATCAGCCCCGCCAACTCGTCCCAGAGCCTTGATGCAGGTAATGCGCATGGTCTTGTTCGTTTCGTTCAGCTCGCGGAGGCGCTCCACTTTTGTGCGAACCTTCGTTTCGGTGGCGAGATATTGATCCACCTTTTCGCGCATTATCGAGCGTTCGAGGTTGGGGATGAGGTTTACGCTGGATTGCTTGCCGATCTGCACGAGCGCGCTTTCGATATTGGTGCGAACCCCCTCGTGGGGCGTGCCGCATATTGTTATCATATCCAATATCATAATACGATCGTCGGTTTTTTTCCACAGTTCTCCGACCACTTGGAACACGCCGGCTTCCTTGCGGCCCTCGGTGGTATTCACTGCGTTATACGTGATGAATCGCTCGCCGGTTTCCTGCATGTGCACTACGTAGCGGTAAACCAGCCCCGAAAGCCGTTCTCGCGACCTTTCGAAACGCTGTCGGTATGCATCGGCTACTCCAAGCAGCACAGCCTTCTCATCGGCGGTAAACTCAACTTCCTTTTCGTTCATCCAGGCATTGAGTTTCTCGGCGGGCAGCGACTTGTGCTGCGGGTCCGCGAGCACTTTCCGCATCGCTTTCCACTCGCCTGACGTCGGCACGGCGTTCACGCGGCCGGCCATCTTGTCCAGGCCGGAAACAGCCTCGCTGATGTAGGCGAGCTCGCCTTCTTTGGGCATCGTGTCGCAATAATCGGCGGCATCGGAAAAAAGTTTTTCTTCCTCGGCGCTCAGCAGTATCCATTCGCCCGCGATGCATCGGTCGATCCGGTCTAGCACCTTCTCGAACTCATTGCGCAGATAGAGAGCGTCGTCGGCATCGAGGGCTTCGCCGACTGCGAGCTTATTGAAGGAAGACACGACGCGCGGGCCGTCAAAGGCTATTCGGACGGAGTGGGAGCCTGAGACTGCTTTCTCTACGTTGCTTCGGAGGATAGCGGCGAAGGCGCCGAGAAGCTCGGATTCCTTCGGCGACAACTCCACTTTGCGCCCTTCTGCCTGGTCGATGAGCTTGCTGCGGGCGATGGATAGTATCTTTCGCACGGCCGCCTTCTCTTTTTCGCCGAGCGGAGCGTGCATGACGCCGCTGGCTTTGTCGAATGCGCTGGCCACGCGGAAATCGTGATGGCGCGGATTATCGCTGAGGAGCTCCTGCAGTACGTAGAGCAGGCCCGTTTTGCCGCGCGAAAGCAGCAAGTCGGCCTGCTTTTCCCAGCCGTCGGCACCGGCACGAACGGCGGCCAGCTCGGCCACGGTGGCATGCTGCCTGATCATTTGAGAGCCGATGTAGGCACCGGCGCCCAGAATCCACAGCCCCATAAGCGCGTATGCGATGCTGGTCAGCAAAGCTTTTTTCTTTTTTTCCAACTGCTTGGCTCCCTGGTTCAGAACGGCATCTGTGTTACGGCCTTGGATATGAGGCTCACGGCGATCGAGACCATGCCGATCAGCCCGTAGCCGCAGGCGAAGCCCGCCAACAAGATGGGAGTGTACTTCTTCCAGTTTTCCGCACCGAACTTCCTGGCAAAGTAATACCGGCCGACCAACGCCGCGCCCAACATGGGAATCGCGTTCATCGGATCACCGCCGAGGCCGTTGATGATGCCGTATAGCAGCAGCGTGGGCAGGCCGAAAAGCGACAGCACCGTGTAGGTGATAAGTGCGAAACCACCGCCGGCCAGCACGAACCACGGCTTGATGGTTTCGAGGAAGAAATCGCTGCCGGTGGTGGTGGCCGTGCGCCAGAAGCATTGCCAGAATGCGCCCTGCCGCCAGAACTGGTTTGCGTATGGATACGCCGCCGACGGTATCTGGCCCATCTTCCAGATGAACGACCAGAACAGCAGGCTGCTGACGAGGGCCACGGGTATCATGAAGAGCTGTGCCTTGAAGAGGCTGGAGAACTTCGTGCCGGTCAGCTCCATTTCGCGGAAGCTTGCGGCTCCGCCGCCGGCATCGCCCAAGGGTATCGGCGCCCACCAGATGTCTACGCCCTTGTAGCCGCTGAGCACGAACGTGGCCTCCTGCACGTATGGGAAACCAACGCCGCTGCCGGTGAGGCCGATCATACGCGCCGAGATGTACGACATCAGCGGCGTGTAGCCAAAGCCGAACACCAGCAGTATCCAGATCGGGAACTTGGGCACGAGCGCGTGGCAGATCATTATGGTGCCCGTGGTTGATACCACGTAGAAGAGCAGAGCCATCGTGATTGGGATATCGCCCCGGCCCTCGGGCGGTGCAAGCCCGCCTTTCTTGGTGCCGCTGGACCTGATGATGCCGCGCACGGCGGTGAAGATGCCGATGAGGGCTACTGCTATGCCGGAGCCTATGCCCCAGCTCATCCAGAAATCGGTGCCGTTGGCAATGCCGGTTTCGATTACCGTGCTGCCGCGCGTCCAGTGCTTCAGCACGCCATTATGGTAGAGTATTGGATTGATGATGAGCTGGCCCAGGAAGCCGCCGATCGCGCCGCCCACAACCATCCAGAACGGCAGCACGAACCCGACGAATATGATGATGAGGTTTGTGCCCAAG
This sequence comes from Planctomycetota bacterium, assembly GCA_035527355.1. Lineage (GTDB taxonomy): Bacteria > Planctomycetota > PUPC01 > JABMSA01 > JABMSA01 > DATLAR01. The sequence goes on along the minus strand of DATLAR010000341.1, from coordinate 11,315 downwards.
GCCAGCGGCACCGCCGGCAAGATGTCCTGGAAGTTCGTGGTGAGGTCGATGAACGGAATCGGGATGAGCTGGATGGATTGGCCGAACGCGACGCCTGTGAGCGTGGGGACGGCCACGTAGATTGCGGAGAAGGCGATGCCGATGGTGGAGCCGATGGTAAACACGCGCCACCGCCAGGTCTCCTTGTCGGATTCGGCCAGTGCGGTGATGCCGCCGGCGGCGATGGGGGCCATCGGGAAGGGCAGGCGCTCTACGTCGGACGTGATGCGGAAGAGCGCGTAGCCGAGCGAGTAGAAATTCAGCCGGCCCCACACCAGCCAGATGCCCATCATCAGGAGGTTCGGCCACCAGTCGCTGTGCAGCAGCGAGCGCTGCGTGTATGCCTCCGAGCCTGGGCCGGGTGCAACCCAAATCGGTATGCGGTGGGCTATGTCGAACTTCGCCGCAAACGCCGACTGCACGAGGTACTGGTTCCAGATGAAGCTGTTGAAATACGAGCCGATCGCCATGCCAAGCACGCCGCCCGACACCGCAAACAGGATGTAAGTTTCCTGTTTTGATAGGGACGTGCGGCAGCGTTTGGCGATTTCGGTGAAGAGGATGATGGTAACCCAGTTGACGGCGTCGCCGTAGCCGGCGCCGCCGACCATCAGGTTCAGGAACATCCCGCCCGGCACAAGGAGGAAACCGACGAACAAGCCGCCGATCACCGCCTTCCAGCCGAAGCCGTCCACGTAGGTCTTGGGGACGTCCTCGTCCCGCCGGTATTGCTGATATTCGTTTTGGAGCAGTTCTTTTTCGGCCATCTGGTTACACTTCTACTGATTTTGCCAGGAGGTCATTGCCCTGCTGGTCGTACTGGGCCTTGTGTTCGGCATCAACGAGCCGCCAAATGAGCATCTGCTTGCGGATAGCCTTGAGGAATCCGAGATTCATCCGCCGCCATGTTTCCACCTCGCCCGAGAGGCGGTGAATGGTGAACTTGATCGTGCAGATCGGGTCGGTGGGCTGGGGCGGCAGCGTTTCGAGCACCACGCGCTGGCTGATGCCCATATCCATCGGCTCCACCCATATAGTGCTCAGCAGCACGTAGCGCGTGCCGTGAGTCTCATCGAAGGCCTTCAGGCTGGTGTCGCCCGAGCAGAACACGCCGCCCGAGTCTTCGTCGTGCGATGCGAAATAGTCGTGTATGAAGGCGTTCAGCCCCAGGGCTTCATAGCGGCTGACGGTGAACGGGAAATCGAACTCCCACACGTCGCCCTTCGGCTTGGGCAGCTTCATCTTCTTCGTCTCGTCGGGCACCGAAAGCTGCACCGCCTTGCGGGCGGGATACAGCGTGGACAGCAGCACAACGACGACGACGAGGATGATGGTGTAGACGGCGCTCACCGAAGAGTAGTTGAGGTTTATGCCCTCGAGCTTGCCGCTGATGGTCACCACTTTGGCCACACCCTGGCCGAAAAGGTAGCCGACCACGGCGCCCATTGTTGCAAACACGCTCGATTCGGCCAGGAAGAGCGCCGCCACGTGAACGGGTGCGAGGCCGCACGACGTGTAAACGGCGATCTCGCGCAGCCGCTCGTACACCGAGCCGAGCATAGTATTGAACACTATGAGCGCGGCGATGGCGATAGGCAGGAAGAGAGCCTGCATGCCTTTGGCCGTGAGGGCGTCGCGCGAGCTGAACAGCTTTACGGTGCCCTTGAGGTCGAGCCCGGCAAACAGGATCAGCCTCGACCGCGGCACGTAGTGCCTCAGCAGCTCAGTGATCTCCTTCTCGTCGGTTTCCATCCCCACCGCAATCGAGCGGGAGGTGGTTTGGTTGAAATTCTGGATGAAGGCGTTTGGCATCAGCACGATGGTGGCAGGATCGATATGCTGATACTGTTCCGGCGGTTTCTGTTCGCCTTGCGCCTGCAGCTCGCCGGTTTCCGACACGGTGAGCGCCTTGGCGGGCTTGCCCTTGGCCAGATCGTCGGCCGCCTGGCGCTTGTAGTCCACCGGCGTCAGCTCCTCGCCGTCCAGGTCCTTGATCTGGCGGAACTTGGTGGAGTTCATCACGCCGGCCACGCGAAGCTCGCGGCCGAAGAGCTTTACGCGAGCGTTGCGGAAGTTTAGCCGGGTTATGCCCAGGCCGCCCGTCTCGTCAACCTCGATGGCGTTTTTGTAGCTGCGGCCGTCGGGCATCTTCTCGATGAACTGGGTAATGTTGTCCTTCGCCGATACGCTCGCCGCGTGCTTGAGGATGTCTTGCTTAGTGGCGGGGAAGGAAACGCTTTTGAGGAAATCATTGAGGCCGTCTTTGCTCACGGGGCCTTCTGCCAGCTCCAGCGGGAGGATGCATGCCTGCGGATAGCTCTTGGCGGAGGGGTCGAACCAATCGCCGTATTCGGAGTAGTCGGAGAACGGGATCAACTGGTTTTCCTGCGGGTCCAAGCCAAGCAGGCCGCGCACGGGCAGGAAGCGCGCCGGGTCGTCTGCGTTCACCACGTCTAGCTGCATGTAATCGGATGCGTCGGGGTCGCCGCTGTACCAGCTTCGCTCGGCGATGATTCCCTTGCGCATCGCGAAGTATTCGCGCAATGTGGTGCCTGCGTAATTCTCGATGGGCGACCAGTCGCGGCGGCGGATCAGCAGGCCCTTGTATCTGGTGGTGTAATTGGTGGGGATTTCGTTCGGAGCCACGCTGGTTTCAAACGATGTGAAGGAAAGCACCGTGAAGGTGAGCAGCACCAGCGTGAGGCAGGTGAGCAGCGTGCGCACCTTTCGGCGGCGGAGGTTTGAGATGCCCAGCATGAAAGCCGCGCCGGCCGCTGAGCCGCGGGCTACGTCTTGCCGGTGCCATACGCCGGATTTCTCGCGGATGAGGGCCATTTGCGTGTTGAACTTGTTCAGCAGAATGCCGGTGGTGATGAGCCCAAGCATCAGCATGAAGAATCCGGCAAGAATAATGATGGGCGTAGACGTAAGCTTGAAGCCGGGATGCACCTGGCTGAGCACGATGTAGATGGCGGCAAACATTACGGCCACGCCGATGAGCCTCTTGCGGATGTCGGCAAAGGCGAAGAAGAGGCGCTCGGCGAACACGGCGAACGGCAGCAGCACGGCAAGGTAGAAGATGAGGCCCTTGATTACGTCGTCGGCCGTGCCCAGCACGCTGGGATAGGCGCGGGCTTCATAGGCCCACGCCTCGCGGGCGCTGTTTAGAAACGTGGTGTAGTCGAGCCGGCCAAGGGCTGATTCGGCGTCGGTAAACTTCGGATCGGCGGGATCGTCTTCTATGAGATTGCCGTCATCGTCGCGCGGTGCAAACAGCTTCTTTCGGGCGAGCTCGTCGTGGAGCCAACTGGCTCGTTCGTTGCGCACGCCGGTGCGGCGGAGCTTCTCAAGGCGGTACTCGTTCAGCATCCACATGTCGTGTGCTGCGAAATACGTGGTGTACGGCAGGACGTTTTCGCGTTTTTCACTGGGGAACCCCACGCCGTAGGCCTGCGCGGGGGTGTCGCTGCCGGTTGCATTCAGCAGCGTGAATTTCGAGCCGGCAAATCCGCCCGCCTTGATGATGAATTTCACGCGCTCGTCGCCGCGCTCGGCAAACGCCACGCAGCAAGGCTCGGAATACGAAGACGACGCGGACGATGCGCCGACGAACACGGCGGAGTTGCGCGGGGGCGTGTCGCTGGCTGCCAGCAGCACCTCGGCATCGGTGAGCGTGCGATAGTTCAACTGGTCCACCAGGTCGAACATCAGCGTAGCCGAGCACTCGAAGACCGGCAGTGTGCCGTCGCTGGCGCGGGTGAGTTCCCATTCCTTGCCGGTGATCGCCGGCCATCTCGGGTAGACCAGCCCCTTCCTGGCGGTGAACGCGATGCTGCCGTCTTTGGGGTCGATCTTGAATACGGTGTATGGCACGCCCTCGTTTGGCTTGTGCCAGCCGGTGATGAGCGCCCGCCCTTCCTGGTCGGAGAAGGTCATCGCGATGCCTCTGACGCCCGCGATGCTCTTCGCGCTGTTCAGCCATATTCCCACGAGCGCGTCATTGAGCGGCGCGCCGGGAAGGAAATTGATCAGCGAATCTTCGCTCACGGCAACGTATGCTTCAGAGACCTTTGCATCGGGCGCCTGGATCGGATATGAGCGCGTGGAGACATCCCAAAGCAGGCCCGTAACCAGCTTCGCCTGCTGCCTGACGGTATCGAGGTTCGGCTCGAGGCGCTCGAAAGTATCCAGCGGCGTGTCGATACTGGGGCGGCTGTCATTTACGGTTACGAATCCGATGCCAGCCTTGCCGTAGATCAGCGGCACTTCGTTGTTGAGGGCGATACTGCCGATCACGTAGGAGCGCCAGTCGCGGGCGCCGCGAAGGTCGATGCAGCTCACGAAATCGGTGTCGACACCCGCGAGTTTTCGGATGCTCGTTTCGTATGCGGTGATGGTGTTGTGGCCGATGTCGGAGAATTTTTTCCGATAGATTGCTTCTTCCGCCTGCCCGCCGATGTCGTAGAAATTGCCCTTGAAGAAGATGCCCATCTGGTTGGTGAGGCTCGAGATATCAAGCGATGCGTATATGATGGGGTGTTCGGTGGGTTTCCATTCGGGCTGCGTTTCGTCCTGCTTGAGCGCCGCGGTCTCTTCTTTTGTGGGCCAGATTTCCGCGGGCGGTGCGAACATCGGATTGTCGATGCCGATCTTGTGGGCTACCATCAGTGTTTCCCACACCCAGTATTGGCGGCACCAGGAGCGCATGCCCGCGAGGGCCTGGAAATGGCCCGACGTGGCGAGGAAGCGAACGGTTCGCTTGGGCGGATTGGCCCTGAATGCCGCGGCCACCTCGAGCAATGCGGCTATGCCGCATGACGATTCCGCACCGGGGGCGATGGCCGGCACCACCGAGGTGGAATCGTAAAACGATTCGATGATCACCGTTTCCTTCCGTAGCGTTGGATCGGTGCCGATGATCGTGCCGATGATGTTGCGGCCGGTCTGGTTCTGCCAGAGGATGTCGGCTTTCACCAGCACCTCGGTCTTCTTCCTGATCTCGTCGCGTTGCATGACGAGGTCGTCGCGTCGGGCCTGGGTGGCGGCGGTGTCGTCCTTTGGCAGGCGGTTGATCTGTTTGGTGATCCCGGAGTGCTCACGGGCGATCACGTTGAGGCTGGCCAGAGCCGCCGGCAGCTCATCCTGGCCGACCGAGCGCCCTAGAAGCTTTTCGAGGAGCCTGGCCAGTTCGGCCCGCGTGATGTAGTAGCGCTGGATTGATGCCGGAATCTGGAGGAATTTGTCTTCGGCTTCCTTGCGGAAGGTAGACAGCGGCTCGATGAAGATGATAGCGGCGGCATTGAACTGTGCCACGTTGAGCCATTTCAGCGAGCAGTTGAAATCCATGAGGACGACGGCCCCGTCGATGCTTATGCCGTCGAACTGTGTGGTTTCACCGATGCCGCCGTAAACGAGATAGCCGCCAAGGCCTTCCGAGATCGTCTTTGGGGCGCGGCCGAGGTTTGGCCACATGCCGTGAATTTCGTATGTGGTGTCGCCCAGCGTGAGGCTGGACCCGCGGTCGAGCGGCACGGGCACCGCAAACGTCTGCTCCTGGATGTTGTCGAGGCCGATCTGCTCGAACCGCGCGCGAATGAAATCGGCGGCCTCATCGCAGCCCGTTGTGCCGGTGAGGCGTGTATCAAGCGAAGAAAAGAACTTGATGGACTCGGTGGGGTCGATGTTGTCGAAAAGCCGGGCCGGCAGGGTTACTTTCTCGGTGTGCCCTTCACCTGCGCCGGCCGCGGCCGATACGCAGCAACCGAGGATGGCAAGGAGAACGATCCGGAAGATGGTGTTCAATCTCATGTGGCTACCTTGGTTCATTGCGGGGCGAAACAACCCACCTGGGCCGCGGGCGCGCGGATCGACTGCGTGCCGCGTCCAAACCGTTTGCCGCGGCGATACGCCTCCTGAACAACAAAGACGCCCCCTGGCACGGGCCTGTGCCGGCCGGAGCCCGCTCGGTGGCTCGCGCTTTCCGCGGTGCGAGAGACTATAACAAAAACGCCGCAGAGGATCAAGCTTTTTTCATGGCGAGCGCAAGGCCGGCGGTGTAATAAAATGTCAGAGCCTTGGACCGGGCGAAAAGGAAAGGGCGGGACGCGGAGTTTTCATCCGGCCCCGCCCTTGCTGGGTTGCTTTCAGAGCTGGTTCGGCGCTAGTTGGAAAACATGAATTTCGTGCGCGACAGAAGCTGCCGCACGTGCGACTCGAACAGCTCGTTCTGAATCATGTAGTTCATCGTCCTGCGCTGGTCCTTCAGTGTTTTCTCGGTGAGCGGCGCGGGCGTTACCCTCTCGCGCACTACCATCACGTGCACGGCCTGCTGCTCTTCGTCTTCGCGAATCGGCTGGCTCACGTGGCCGCGCTCGAGCGCAAACGCTGTCTTCACCATTTTCGGCGTTTCACGGCGGTCGCCGAAAACGCTTCTGCTCTGCCGCGAGAAGCCTCTCTCGATCGAGCGGTAGGTGGCCTTGCCGTGCCTGACAAACGGCACCTGCCCAACGGCCTCCTCAAGCGTTTTGCCGGCCGCTAGCTGCTTCTGGACCTTCTCCTTCAGCACCTTCGCGGCCTCTTCGGCCCTGGCCGTGCAACGCTCGCCGTCGATCTTCCGCCGCACCTGGCCCTCGACCTCTTTGAAATCGCGGATGTGCGATTCCTTCTCTTCCGTCACCTTCAGCAGGTAGAAATCGGTGCCGCCGCCCACGATGTCGCTCACCTCGCCCTTGTCCATCGCGAAGGCGATCTGTGCAAGGTTCGGGAGGCCGGGCAGGCGGTTCTGCATTTCCTTCTCGGTGAGCAGGCCCAGCGAGTTGAACTGGAGCTTCTCATTTGCGAGCGCGTTCAGATCGGCATCTTCCTTCTCCATCGCTTCCCTGACGGCTGCGAGGGCATCCTTGGCGTCTTTCGCGGCTTTCTCGCTAATGAAGTCCGTTTTCACCAACGGCTTCACCTCGTCGAATCTGGCCTCCTGCATATTGCCGTCGGGATCGGGATATTGCCACTTGGCTTTGTTGTTCTCGAAGTACTCTGCCAGGGCCTCGTCGGTGGCTGCCTTCTCGGCATCGGCTCTGAAAGGCTCTGTGGATACAGAGAGGTAATCGACCTTCACCGATTCCTCCCGCCGATAATCTTCCTTGTTCTCCTCGTAATACTCGAGCATCTCGTCTTTCGTGATGGAATTGGGGTCGGCGAAGAAGCTGCCCTGGAGGCGTATGACGTCGGCGGTTACAGCGTCGCTGCGAACATCCTCCACCAGTGCTACGGAGTACATCACACCGTCTTTGATGACCTCGGTGAACTCGCCGGCGTTCGCGGCCATTATGGCTTCGATCAGCGCCTTGCTCTTGGCCACGCCAAACAGCTCGGTAGCCTGGTTGAAATACCGGCCGGTGTCGTTCACCTTGATCTCGCGCTGCGAGGTAACCAGCTTCTTCAGCTCCTCCAGCGCCTTGTCAAACGAACCCTCGGCGATTGCGGATTCCCTCAGGGCCGTCATCGCTTCCTCGGCTTTCGCGGCCGATTGCTCGGCCGTGTCGTCGGGCGCCGAGAGATCGGACGCGTACACTTGGACGACCTTCACCAGAGCCTCTTTGCAGGGGACGACATCGATAAGCCTGGCCACGTAGACTGAACGGCCTTCCTTGAAGTCGCCCACCTGGCCCGGCTCAAAGTTAAACACCTTCTTCAGCTCGCGGTCGCTGCGAGTTACGCGCTTATCTCTGGCAAACAGCGGCCGCACGGAACCAAGCTTGGCCTGCACCTCTTTCAGAGCTGTCTTGAGCGTATCGGCCTTCTTTGCCGCCGCCACGAGCTTGGGCAGGGCTGCTTCCATCAGCTTCTTGCCTTCCTCCTGGTCCTTCTGCCAGTCGTTCGTCTGCGAGAAGTCTTCGGGCGACAGCATGATATACTCGACGTTGGCCATGTCCTTGGGCTGCACATCCTTCACGTGGAAGATGAGCGCCTGCTGGTTTTCAACAATCGGATCGCTAAGCGCGCCGGCTTCCATCTCGAACAGCTTCCCGATCGTCTCCCTGGTAAAGCGGCCGTCGTCGCTGAAGCTCAGCGACTTGCCAACCTCGGTGAAAGGCTTCACCTTGTCGGTGATTTTGATCATGTGGTTTTCGGGTGCGTTCTTCACTGCAAGCTCCGCGTAGCGGGCCAGTTGAAGCTGTGCGGCTTCCACCGGGGTGAACTTTGCCTCGGCGGCCTTGGCGGCCTTGTCGGCTTTCACTTTTTCCCTGGTTTCTTCGGGCAGGTCTTTCCACACTTCGGCCATATTGCCCAGGCTGCGGTATTCCAGCCTGAAGAAGAAAGAGCCTTCCTCGGCCGCCACCGGCCCGGCCAGTTCCTTGTCCTTCGTGGAGAGAATCACGCGGACGAGGTTTTCGGCCTTGCCCACGAATGCCACGTCGGCTGCCTTTTCGAGGCTGATGTGCTCCCACGCCTTCTGCGTCAGCGGAGTATCTTTGACGATCTTGTCGAACTGCTGGTCTTTGTTCTTCTTCGCCTCTTCAAAGGCTTTCATCAGCAATTCTTCGCCCTTCGCGGCGGCCTTCCCGGCCTTCAAAGCGGCTTCCACGTCCGCCTTGCATTCGTCCAGCGTCATGCCGTCAAATTCATCGTCCTTGTTCTTCTCGTAGTAATCCTTCACCTCGGCTTCGGTGAGAGTGATGCTGCCTTCGATATCCTTGGTAACCGCGGCCACGTAGCTGATGTAGGCCGTGCCCTTGGCGGGCAGGTCTTCGGCAAAAGTCTCAACGTTCTTTCCGAGGTGCTCCGCGAGCTCTTCATCGGAGAACTCCGGGCCCGCCACCGGCTGGTCTTTGGGGAACGTGAGCACATTCCACACAAGCATTTCATCGGCGCCGGTGCAAAGGATCACGTGCAGTTTTGCACCGTCTTCAACCACGCCCGAGAGCTCGCCGGGCTGCAGCTTTGCAGCCGCCTTGCCCACGGCCGAGGTGGCCGGGAATTCAGCAGGATACTCGCCCTTCTTGAACTCGCCGGTCGCCTGCGGCGTCCGCTCAAGCTCCTTCGCCAGGCTATCAAACGCGTCGGCGCGGACGATTGCAGAGAGCTTCCCGGCTTCAGCCGCGGCCAGATCAAGCGCTCGCTGCGTCCTGAGATGCCGTGTAACCTGGCTGCGAACGATCTGCGAGATGTCTTTGAAAGCCACCTCCTCCATCGGCTTCAGCTCGACCACGCGGAAGCAGTATTGGCTGCCCGATTGCAGCTCGAATACCTTGCTCACGGCGTTCTTCTGCTCGCGTGCGGCCGCGTCGTCCGACTTCAAGTCCGCCTCCGTAAGGTAGGCCGGGTCGAACATGTTCTTCAGCACCTCGCCGCCGTCGCGGGTGAAGTCATCGCCGAGTTTGTAGATATCCCTGCCATCCTGCCGAAGGGTTGTCGTATCATGCCTCAAACCGCTCCTGGCCGCCATCGCGGCCATCTCGGAAGCTCCATCGGCCAGCAGCGCAGCCGCGGCCTTCTCGCTCAGTTCGTTCAGCTTCACCACCTTCTCGTCAAACTGCTCATCGAGCAGGTCCATCTTCACCTGCTCCTTCACCTCGCTAAAGGCAGGGTATTCGGGCTTCTGGGCTTCCGGGTTCTTGGCGTAGCGATCCTTCTTCGCCTCGAAGTAGGCCATAAGCTGCTCGTCGGTCAGATTGGACTTTGCCGGGTCCGGCTTCTCGGCTACCACGTATTCCACGGTCACCATCGCAGGCTGCAGGTAGCCGGGGCCGTCCTGCTCGGGGGCCGGGCGGTCTTTGTACTTATTGTAAAACTCCTTGATGTCTTTCTCAGGCAGCTCGCCCACCGTGTTGTGGAAGGTGCTGGCATCGAGCGAAAGCACGCCGATTTTCGTCTGCTCCTCGCGGTTCATGTAGCTCTGCCGCGCCACGTCGGAAGTGGAGGCCGCAATCTTGGCAAAGATCTCCTGGTAACGCTGCACGAGCAGGAATTCCATCACCGTCTTCTCGAATTCCGCCGGCTTCATCTGCCTCACCACCTGCGAAAGCAGCTTTGCGTAGTCCAGCGTCTCAATCGTGCCGTAGTTGGAGGCCTCCTGGACCCAACCCTCCTGCTTTTCCTGGAATTCCTTTTTTGCGTTGAAGCCGGCCGTCCTGCCGATCACGCGGAAAATGTATGGCCCGTTCTGCGCGGGGAAAGGCCCGTAAACGACGCCGATGGGATCGGCGAACGATTTCTTCGCAAGCTGTTCATTCGAGGCGAGCACGCCCAGTTCCTTGCTGATGCTCGACTGGTCGTCGTAGAAATTCTTGTCGCTGTAATCGAGACCAAGCTCCTTGGCCACCTCGTACAGCGCCCTGTAGGTCAGCTTCCCGCCCTCTTCGGCCTTCTTCCTGGCGGCCGTCAAAGCCTCGTCCACCATCTTCGATGCCTTGTCGTCGGTGAGCAGCTTTTCTATTGTAGCACTCACGTCTTTCAGGTCTTTATAGCCCGGCTCATCGCCTTCCTCGGCGGGCAGGCGGTAGTCTTCCTTGTGCTGCTCGAAATAAGCCTCGATCTCTTCGGGCGAAATCTTCACTTTGCTGCGCAGCGCTTCATCCTTTGCCTGCACGATCTCCACCACCACGTGCTGCCTCAGCATCGGAATGGTCCGCACCGTCTGCCGAAGCTGTTCGGCCGAAGCCTGCAAGCCGGCCGTTTTCGCCTCCTGCAGCAGCACGAAATGCCTCTGGAGCTGGTTCTCCCGGTCGGCCGATTCCTTGTTGATAATCAGCGTGCCCCAGCGGAAGGCAAACTCCTGCCAGTCCTTGACCGAATATTCACGGTCGTCTATCTTCATGAATGCTTCTTTGCCGGTCATCTGGCCGCCGCGCCGGGCCCTGCCGCCAAACCAGTCATCCCATGGCACGCCAAACGCAACCATGAGAAAAACGGCCAAGCCGAAAAGCATAGGCTTCTGCATTGTGCGGAACGATTGTAGATTCAATGACATCTTCCTTCTCCGGGAAAGCTGCCTCGGAACAACATCCGCCTGCGCCACAAAGCTGGCGGATGGTGAAAGAAAAGATAAACCAAGGAAAAGCTAGATTATAGCGCTGCCTATGCGGTTTATCAAGTGTTTTCCTCGCCTTGGTTCCCTCCGGGTCCGTAAACGATTTGTGGGCGCCCCGGCTCCGGGGATGCTAGCGGCTTCCGTGGTAGGGGCAGGCTGAGGCCCTGCTTCCGAGCAGACCGAAGGGGCGCCGTCCTCGGTGCCCGGACGCTCGTCAGAGCGTACGGCCGAATCGCCTGCCCGTCTG
>DATLAR010000340.1:0-3246 GCA_035527355.1 Planctomycetota bacterium | reverse complement strand
ACCTCCGGGCGATTAGCTCAATTGGCTAGAGCGCCTCCCTTACAAGGAGGAGGTCACTGGTTCGAGTCCAGTATCGCCCACCAGACCTAAGTTACGCCGAGCACAGGAGTTAGTGCCGGAGCTTCCAAATCTGCCATTGATCGTCACTCCAATTCTGGAGGCGCCAGCGCCTCTGCCCCAGATGGGGCCAAGCCTCTGTTAAAGCAGATGGGCGGATTCTGCCATCGGCGCCCGTGCCCTCGCCGGCAGTGTACATCACCCCTGCGGCCATGTCAAGCACTAATTCGCATTCACGTGTGGCCGGTGCCTCCGGATTTGAATCAGCGAAAGTTACCGCTTGACTCATTGCCCCTTTCCGGATAGAATCTTTTGGAGTCTTGTGGGAGGTGTCTTATACAAATGCGCGTCAAATGCGCGGCCCGGGGTAGAGGCGGACTGAAGGCCGGGACTCACAGCTTCGTGCGCGGGCAAAGGCTTATTCCCGGCCGAAATCGTCCGCCCCTGCCGATCAACGATTCCTGTGCTTCGTGAAGCGGCCTGTTTGGCTGCGGCTCGTCCGCGTTGGGAAAGGTGCGATACGCCATGCTCCGACTAGTTCGCTACAATTCGGGCCACGCCGAGAGCGAGACAAAACTCGACCCCGACAAGTCCTATACGATAGGCCGCCGAACAGACGCCCAGATTCGCCTGAGCGATGTGCAGGTTTCGCGCCGGCATTGCAGGCTGGCATTCATATCCGGCCGATGGCAGGTGTGCGACCTTGGCAGCAGCAACGGCACGTTCGTCAACAATTGCCGCGTAAACCAGGCCGACCTCCGTCCGGGCGACGTGCTGCTCGTTGGGGCCACCGCCTTCCGGATGGCCGAGGCGCACGACCCGGCGCACGAGACAGATGACAGCATGCCGCACACCGGCACGCCGCCGCCCGCGGCCCAGCCCGAGCACAACACAATCTCGTGCACGCGATGCGGCAAGAGCCTGCCCGCCGATGCCGTGTCGGCCGGAAAAGCCGTGAGCGTCGGCGGCAAGACGTTCTGCTTTGCGTGCAGCCTCACCATCGACAAGGACGGCGCCGCCGGCGATGCCGGTGATCTTTTCGGGCTTCTGAAAGATTTTGGCAAACCTTCCTCCTCGAAGCCCAAAACCACCGATGAACTCGGAACGGACAGCGATTGATCTTATGAAAGCTATCTACTGCCTCACAGCATTTCTCATTCTTTCCACCATAGCCAGGGCCGATACCGTGCACTTGCGCAACGGCGAAAGCATAGAAGGGCACGTAAGCCGCGAGGGCGACGAGTATACCGTGGAGCTGCCCGACGGCTCGAAGCTTTCGCTCTCGTCGGGCGAGGTGGACCGCGTGGAGCGGTCGGCTGACATCAGGCCGGCGGCCGGCGCCGACGATCCGGTGGTTTTGGCCACGCGCGATGTGGAGGCTGCATTTGCGAAGCTGAAGGACGCATCCGAGAGCGATGCGAACAAGATCATCGCCGAAATCCATGCAAGCGGCGAACACGCCGTGCCCGGCCTGGCGGCGCTGCTGAAGAACAGCGATGCCGAAAAGAGAGCCTTGGCCGCGCGGCTGCTCGGAGCGATCGGCAGCGCCTCGGGCTGCGATGCGCTGTGCGAGGCGATGCTTGACGAGGAGCCGGCGGTGCGCACGGCGGCTGCGAAGGCGCTTGGCGCCATCGGCTCGTCGGCCGCCCGCGTGGCGCTGCTCACGGCACTCACAACCGATACATCCGATGACGTGAGAATTGCGGCCATCGGCGCCGTAAACCGCATCGCCGACCGATTCTCGGTTCCGTTTCTCGTGGATGCGCTGCGAAACCCGCGCCTGCGGCCTTTGGCCGAAGAAGGCATTGGCAAGCTGGACGAGCCGGGTATTGTGCCTTGCCTTTACCAACTGCTGGAAAAGGAAGACGAGGCCGTCAAGAGGTCCGCCCTGAAATTGCTGCCCGAGAAGGTGAAGCCCTGCGACATGAGAATCATCCTGGAACTGCTGGGATCCGAGGACGCGGCGGCGCGGCGGGCGGCCGCGCAGGCGCTGGCGAAGCTGCGCGTGCGCAAGGACGTTGGCGTGGCGGCCAACATCGAGCTGTTTGAAAAGGGCAGCGATGACATGAAAAAGAGCGCCGAAGCCGCGCTGAAAAAAGCTACCGGCAAGTCGTTCGACGATGCCGCGAAATGGCGCGAATGGTATGCATCGTCGGTGTTCAGGCGCATTTACCTCGTCCCTATCGCCGGAGCCAGCCAAGAGGCGGTGAAGAAGCTGGCGTTTGCGCTGCAAGCGGAGCTGAAAACGCCGGCCGTGGTGAGGGAGTCGATGCCAATGCCGGCCGCCGCCAGGATGGAGGGCGATGGCTGCAACGCGGAGGTTGTCCTGAACGAACTGAAAGCGCTCAGCCGAAAGCTGCCCGACGCCCTGCGCGTGATCGGCGTGACGAACGCGGACCTCGTGCTGCCGAAGCAGGGCTTCTTCTTCAGCCCGTACATCGCCGGGGGGCCGGTGGTGCTCTCGACGCTGCGGCTGAGGGCGGGCGATTCACAGGTAACGCAATCGCGCGCCATAACCCAGGCGCTCCACGCGCTCGGTTACAGCCTGCATCTGCCGCCGTGCAAGAACATGGAGTGCCCGCTGTCGGATGTGTTTGTGGCCGACGATCTGGATACAAAGAAGCCGCGGCTTTGCGAGATTTGCTCGGAAGGGGCGGCAAAGGCCATTGTGGCCGAGCGCCTGCTGGCGGCGTGGGACCCCAAGGCCTGCGAAGAGTTCGACCGGATGGCGGCCAGCAATCCAACCGATGGAACGCTGGAGGCCGCTGCATACGTGAACGAGATGTGGCGCAACCCCGACAAGGCCGCCATCCAGCAGTGGCGCAAGATACTGACCGGCAAGGATGAAAGAACCGTGAACCTGATCAACAAACGGCTGAAGCTGATCGGGATGTAGAGATGGCTTTGCACACGCGGCCCGGCCGCAGGAGGCACAATGAATACTGCATTCTCGATGGTATGTTGTGTTTTCGCTTTTTCCGCATCTGCGATCGCCGCCGAACTTCAGATACCACATGCCGCCACCGGAGGGAACTTCGTTTCCGACGTGGATGCCGTGATGCCGATGCTGAATCCGACGGACGAGCAGAATGCGAAGATCGACCAGGCAAAGAAGGAGTTTTCCGACAGCCGCGAAAGATTGCTCGCCGATCTCGTTGAGCAGTTCACAAAAAAGGTTGGCAACCCCGA
>DATLAR010000339.1:0-2284 GCA_035527355.1 Planctomycetota bacterium | reverse complement strand
ACGCAGCGCGGCCGTCAGCATTCCCGCCGCGTCGGTGCCGGGCTTCAGGCCGAACTCCTCGCCGATAGTCACCGACACGCTCGGCGCGTGCTGCACAACCACGATCTTCTCCGGGTCTGCGAGCGCCTCGGTGACCTCCTTGATGTGGCTCTGCTCGCGCAGCGCACCCGTCGGGCACACCATTATGCACTGGCCGCAGTTGATGCAACTGGAGACGTTCAGCCCTTCCTCAAACGCCGTGCCCACCCGAGCCTTGCTGCCGCGCCCGACAAAATCTATCGCCGAGACGCCCTGCACCTCCTCGCACACGCGCACGCATTTGCCGCACAGGATGCACTTGGACGGATCCCGGACTATCGACGCGCTCGACATATCGAGGCGGCTGTCTTTTTTCGCACCGACATACCGGCGCTCCCGGACACCAAGCTCCGCTGCCAGCTCCTGCAAGCGGCAATCGCCGTTGCGAACACAATACAGGCAATCGTCGGGATGATCCGCCAGCAGCAGCTCGACCACCGTCTTGCGCGCACGCACAACGCGCGGCGAATGCGTGCTGATCGACATCCCTTCCTCAACCGGATACGCGCAGCTCGGCACCAGGTTACGCATGCCCTCCACTTCAACCACGCACATCCGGCACGCGCCAGACGGCGGCAGACCATCGATGTGGCACAGAGTCGGCACCGAAATCCCCGCTCGCTTCAGCGCCGACAAAATCGTGTCGGCGCGCTCGGCATGAATCGCCTTGCCGTTGACAGTTATATTCATAGGTGCTCCGTAGGGCGCGGGTGCGTCGCACGCACTCCGTTGCCGGGTATCATTCTACAACTACCGCATCAAACTTGCACGCCTCGACGCAACTGCCGCAGCCGATGCATCTTTCCGCAACGATGTAATGCGGGCTTTTCGGCGAACCCATTATCGCGTTCGCCGGGCATTTTTTCGCGCACGCCGTGCAGCCCTTGCACTTCTCCGCATCGATCCGGTAAACAAGCAGCTCGCTGCACGCGCCCGCCCTGCACCGCCGCTCAAAAATATGCTCCTCATACTCCTCGCGGAACCACCGCAGCGTGCTGAGCACCGGATTGGGAGCCGTCTGCCCCAGCCCGCACAGGCTTGTATCCTGGATCACCTTCGCGAGCCGGTCCAGGTACATCACGCCCTTGAAGCGCTCGAGCGATGAATTCCCGCTCTCCACGCTCCGCCGCCGCGTGATGCGCTGCAGTATCTCGAGCATCCGGCGCGTGCCCTCGCGGCAGGGGATGCACTTGCCGCAGCTTTCGCGCTGGATGAAATCCATGAAGAACTTCGCCACGTCCACCATGCACGTGTCTTCGTCCATCACCACAAGGCCGCCCGAGCCCATGATCGCGCCCACGGTCTTGAGCGACTCGTAATCGACCTTGATGTCCAGGTGCTGCGCGGGAATGCATCCGCCCGACGGCCCGCCTATCTGCGCCGCCTTGAACGCCTTGCCGTTCGGGACGCCGCCGCCGATGTCGAAGATGATCTGCCGCATCGTGCAGCCCATCGCCACTTCCACCAGCCCGGTGCGGGCAACCTTGCCCGACAACGCAAACACCTTCGTGCCCTTGCTCGTTTCAGTGCCCAGGCTGCTGAACCACTCCGGCCCGTTCGACACTATCGCGGGCAGATTCGCCAGCGTCTCGACGTTGTTTATCACCGTTGGCCGGTCGAAAAGCCCGCGCACCGCCGGGAACGGCGGCCTGGGCCGCGGCATACCACGCCGCCCCTCGATGCTGTGCAGCAGCGCCGTCTCCTCGCCGCACACGAAAGCGCCCGCACCCATCTTGATCGTTACGTCGAGGTTGAACCCGCTGTCGAGGATATTGTGACCGAGCAGCCCGTACAGCTTCGCCTGCCCGATCGCGTCGCGCAGCCGCCTGATCGCCTGCGGATACTCCGCCCGGATGTAGATGTAAGCCTTGGTGGCGCCTATCGCGTAGGAAGCTATCGCCAGGCCCTCGAGCACGCCGAACGGATCGCCCTCGATGACCGCCCTGTCCATAAATGCGCCCGGGTCGCCTTCGTCGGCGTTGCAGACCATATATTTCTGCTCGCCCGGCGCGTTCAGGGCGAATTTCCACTTCTTGCCCGCCGGGAACCCGCCGCCCCCCCGGCCGCGCAGGCCGCTTCGCTCGATCAGGTCGCACACCTCCGGCGGAGTGCTGCTCTTGATCGCGCCCGTAAACGCCGCGAAGCCGCCAACCGATATGTATTCATCGATGCTCGACGGATCGATCATGCCGCAATGCTTAAGCAG
>DATLAR010000338.1:0-2002 GCA_035527355.1 Planctomycetota bacterium | reverse complement strand
TCGATTCTGCCCGATGCCGATATGCCTGCGTTTGAGCTGCTGGCGTTTGTGATCCCTGTGCCGGCCGAGCCCGACCTGGCAGAGCTTTGCGATACAAACGTGCTGGCTGATCTGCGGGCGATGGAAGACCCCGGCAGAAGCATCGACGCGCTGCCCACGATCAGCGGCAATTACGAGGTGCGGAAGGTCGGCTGCGAAAAGGGCGCCCTGAATAACTGGCTGACGCTGAACGGCCTGAATACCATCGATGCCGAGAAGCTGAAGTATTACGAGGATAACGGCTGGAGCTTTGTGGTGCAGCGTGTGATGAGCGGCGATCTGGGGCGGCCGGGCGCTTTGAAGCCTGTGAGGATTTCGTTCGCCTGCACATACATCACCTATCCGCTGCGTTTTATGCTGAAGGATCACCCGCTCGAGGCGTCGCTGTTCCTGATTACGAAAGATAACCTGAACGTGAGCGGCTTGGAGGATTTCGGCTTCTCGCTGGGGTTTGGCGGCGATCGGCCCGGCAGAACCCGCGTGAAATTGCTGCCGCAGTCGGTTGATCTGTTTCTATCCAGTTGCTGCAGCCGATTCACGGGTTTCAAAGAGCTCCGCCGCGGAAACGTGCATTTATACTCAGCGGGCGCGTCGCTGAACACCTCTGAGGATGACCGCGTGAACTGGTCGGATGAGATCCAGATAAGCGGGCCGCACATGTCTACCGCCGGCCTCATACAGATTTTTCTGGCGGTAGCCGCGGCCGTCACCGCGGTGCTGGTAATCAGCCGCCCCAGGAAAAGAACTGCCAAGTGATTGAGATACAGCCCCGAAATTCAATCGACGCCACGGTGGGCGTGCCGGGCTCGAAAAGCTATACGAACCGAGCGCTGACGGCCGCTGCGCTGGCCGGCGGACGCTCAATCCTGCGCAATCCGCTGCGCAGCGACGATACGCTTTACATGATGCGGGCGCTAAACGAGCTGGGCCTGCCTGCAACCGACGGCCCCGCGGGCGAGATGCGCGTGCAGGGCGGCGGCGGAAGCATTCCGGCGGCGGCCGCCGAGCTGTTTGTGGGCAACGCCGGCACCGCTATGCGTTTCCTCACCGCTATGCTTGCGCTCGGCAACGGCCGCTATGTGATCGACGGCAGCGAGCGGATGCGCGAGCGGCCGATACAGGACCTGCTCGACGGCCTCTCGCAGCTCGGCGCAAGCGTGCGGAGCGCGAGAGGAAACGGATGCCCGCCGGTGCTGATAGAGGCCGGCGGCCTGCGCGGCGGCCGCGTGTGCATCCCGGGCGACAAGAGCAGCCAGTTTTTTTCGGCAATATTGCTGGCGGCGCCGTATGCCCGCACAGACGTAGAGCTTGTGGCCGATGGGCCGCTGGTGTCGAAGCCTTATATTGATATGACGCTGGGCCTGATGCGCGAGTTTGGCGCGGACGCCGTGCGCGAGGGGCCCACAATGCGGGTGCGGGCCGGCCGGCCATACCAGCCTCGCGACTACACGATCGAGTGCGATGCGAGCAGTGCGTCGTATTTCTTTGCGGCCGCGGCGGCAACGGGCGGCAGGGTGAGCGTGCCGGGGCTGTCGCGGGCGTCGGCCCAGGGCGATGTGCGTTTCGTGGATGCACTGGTGCAGATGGGCTGCCAGGTGCACGATGGCCAAACCGATTCGGGCGTACCGTTTATCGAGGTGCGCGGCGGCCATCTCAGCGGAATCGACATCGATATGGGCGACATTTCGGACGTGGCCATGTCGCTGGCGGCCGTTGCCGTTTTTGCCGAAGGGCCAACGAGCATCCGCAACGTACGCAACATGCGGCTGAAAGAAACCGACCGCATTGCGGCGCTGGCCGCCGAGCTGCGGCGGATCGGGCAGGATGTGGACGAGCTGCCGGACGGCCTGGTGATCCGTCCGAGACCGGTGAGGCCGGCAACGATTCGCACGTACGACGACCATCGCATGGCGATGAGTTTTTCGGTGATCGGCTTGCGGGCACCGGGAATAGTGATCGAAAA
>DATLAR010000337.1:0-8790 GCA_035527355.1 Planctomycetota bacterium | reverse complement strand
GCAGCGACCGCTCGCACCAGGCGCCGCCCGCAAATGAGATCACAAACAGACCACCGCCGAAAATGGCCGAGGCTGCGTCGCGCGGCAGGCCGATGTCCACCACCTGCCCCACTACCACGCCGATCACCAGATCAACCAGCGGCAGCACAAACAGCAGCAGCGCCGGCAACCATGCCGTCGGCCCGCCGTCGATCAGCACCTGCTGCCCCACTTCCAGCCCGGGTATGCTGTTTACCTCCACCTGCATTCGGCCGGGACTGCCGGGCGAGCACAGCCCGCAGCGGCGGCAGCCCGAAGCCTGATCGAGCTCTACGGTTGCCTTATCGCCGTTGATCGATAGTATGGTGCCTTTTTCAGCCATTGCCGCGCCTCGCTTGCGGCTCCGGCGGCTCCGGCGGCTCCGGCGAATGATCGCGTAGGATCAGCCGCTCGATCGCCAGAGCCACGCCGTTTTCGTCGTTGGCGGCGGTCACTTCGCGTGCGGCCGCTTTGGTTTCGGGGTATGCGTTTGCCATTGCGATGGGCAGGCCCACCGCTAGCAGCATCGGGATGTCGTTTGGTGCGTCGCCGATGGCCGCCGACTGCTCGCGTGCTATGCCCAGCTTGTTCATCAGGAAAACCGCGGCCGCGCCTTTGGTCACGCCCTCGTCCATTACCTGCAAGATGCCTTCTTCCGATTTGGTGAACGCGAGCCGGCCGTTGAATTCATCTTGCAGTGCGCCTGCGCCGGCCGCTATGCCGATCTCCGGAAACGAGATGAGCACCTTCGTTACGGGTTCGATCAGGAATTGGAACAGCGGCCCCACGTAATCCGGGAGGAAGCCGATGCGCTCCGTTTCGGTTTTGAAGATATCAAGCCGCCTATTGGTGTACCACCGGTCGCATACTTCGAGCGAGATGACGGCGGAGGGGTCGATTTGCAGCGTGCGGTCGTGAAGGGCCTTTGCTCGCGGTGCGGGGATAGGCCGATGGAGCAGCACGTGCCTGGATGGAAAATCATAGACGAGTGCGCCGTTGTAATGGATGGAAGGCGTGTCGAGTTTCAGCAGGTCGTGAAAGGTTTTCGAGCTGCGCGGGGGGCGTGCGGTGGCGATCACTACGGTAACGCCCGAGTCGGTGCAGCGTTTGATCGCCTGCCGTGAATCGTCGCCGAGCGCCGCGCGGCTGTTCAGCAGCGTGCCGTCGAGGTCGATGAAAAGTATTCTGATGCGGTTTTCTCTTGCAGCAGTCATGTGTGGAGTATCGACTGCCCCTTTCATTTGCTCCGCAGGTATTTGTCGATGTCTATTGCGGCTTTTCGGCCGGCGCCCATCGCAAGGATAACGGTGGCCGAGCCGGTAACGATGTCGCCGCCGGCCCACACGCCGTCCTTGCTGGTTCGGCCGGTTTGCTCGTCGGCCACTATGTATCCCCATTTCGAGCATTCGAGATCGGGTGTGGTTTGGCGGATGAGCGGGTTTGCGCTGGTGGCTATCGCCATGATAATGGTGTCGACCGGCATCGTGAATTCGGAGCCGGTGATCGGCACGGGCTGGCGGCGGCCGGATGCGTCGGGCTGGCCGAGCTCCATTCGCAGGCATTGCATCGACTTCGCCCATCCGTTGTCGCCGTCGATGCGAATGGGATCGGTGAGCAGATCGAGGCGCACGCCTTCTTCTTCGGCGTTTTCCACCTCTTCGGCGCGTGCGGGCATCTCGTCGCGCGAGCGCCGGTAAACGATGGACACCTCGTCGGCGCCCAGGCGCAGCGCGGTGCGGGCAGAGTCCATCGCCACGTTGCCGGCGCCCACTACGGCTACGCGCTTGCCCACGCGAATGGGCGTGTGGTAGGCAGGAAAGTCGTATGCCTTCATCAGGTTTGAGCGTGTGAGGAATTCGTTTGCCGACAGCACGCCGTTGAGGTGCTCGCCGGGGATGTTCTTGAATTTCGGCAGGCCGGCTCCGCTGCCGACAAATACCGCCTCGTAGCCTTGGGCAAACAGATCGTCGATAGTAACGGTGCGCCCCACGATCATGCTGGTGCGCAGTTCAACGCCCAGCTTGCAGATGTAGTCGACCTCATCCTGCACGATAGCCTTTGGCAGGCGGAATTCGGGAATGCCGTAAACCAGCACGCCGCCAGCCTTGTGGAGCGCCTCGAAGATCGTAACGCGGTATCCGAGCTTGGCGAGGTCGCCGGCCAGCGTGAGGCCGGCGGGCCCCGAGCCAATCACGGCCACCTTCTTGCCGGAGGATGCGTGCGCCGGCATGCTGCTAACGGGCCGGTTGGCGCGCTCCCAGTCGGCTACGAACCGTTCGAGCCGGCCGATTGCCACGGGCGTGTGCTTCTTGCCGAGTGTGCAGAGCTTTTCGCACTGGTCTTCCTGGGGGCAAACGCGGCCGCAGACGGCGGGCAGGCTGTTTTCCTTGCGGATAGTCTTCATCGCGCCGGCAAAATCGGCGGCCTTCACCTGCCGGATGAAGCCCGGTATGTCGATCTCCACGGGGCAGCCCTTCACGCACGGCGCGTTTTTGCAATCGAGGCAGCGGCCAGCCTCGGCCAGTGCGGCGGCCTGATCGTATCCGAGGGCTACTTCCTGGAAATTGTGCCGGCGAACTTCCGGCTTCTGCCGGGGCATTTCATGACGTTCCACGATGTTTCTTGCCATTCATTTGTCCTTGTGCGCAAATGGGATTTCTCTGGTTCGGCAGAATCATTTTTCATGGCAGCGGCACTTGGCCGCGTGCTCTTCGTCGCGGTATGCGGAGAGGCGCGAGAGCAGCAGGTCGAAATCCACCTGGTGGGCATCGAAATCGGGGCCGTCTACGCAGGTGAACTTCTGCTGGCCGCCCACCTGCACGCGGCATCCGCCGCACATGCCGGTGCCGTCGATCATCACGGGGTTGAGGCTTACGATTGTTTTTATCGCATAGGGCTGCGTTACCTTGGCAACCATTTTCATCATTATGGTGGGGCCAACGGCAAACACGATTCCGATCTTCGTGCCGGAGTCGATGATCTCCTGCAGCCGCTGAGTTACGAAGCCCTGCCGGCCCACCGTGCCGTCGTCGGTGGTAACGATCAGCTCGGTGCTGGCCTGGGCCATTTTGTCTTCCCACAGCAATTTGGATTTGGTTTTTGCGCCGATGATCGAGATCACGCGGTTGCCGGCCTGCTTGAATGCCCGCGCCACGGGATGTATGGCCGCGATGCCCACGCCGCCGCCCACGCAAACCACGGTGCCCACGTTTTCGATGTCGGTGGGCTTGCCTAGCGGCCCCGCGACGTCGAGGATGACATCGCCCTCTTTGAGCGTTTCGAGCAGCATAGTGGAGGCGCCGATGGAAAGCGAGACGAGCGTGATGGTGCCGGCGTCGCGGTCGAAATCGGCGATAGTGAGCGGGAAGCGCTCGCCTTCTTCAACGAGCCTGAGGATCACGAACTGCCCGGGCTGGGCCTTTCGGGAAATCTCGGGCGCCTCGACGATAAACAGCGACGTTGAATCGGCCACGGTCTTTTTGGCCAGTATCTTGTTCATGAGCTGCATCACTCCATGCGCCGGCAGAGCGGCAAGGCACGAGCCTCTTGATGTCTTGGATTGCTGCGGAGGGCTTTGGGCCGGGTTCCACGAGCCGCAAGCGATAACTTGATTATCAGCCATTATACCAGAAGAACATGAAGAATCAACCATCAGTCCGTTCAGCCGCACTTAGCCCCGCGCGCCATGCTTAGCATGTCTGCTTCCATCGCGCAGGCGCACTTATTTTTCTGTTGACAGGATAAGCGGTGCTTAGTATAATGACGTGGTTGAAGGCTTTTCCTCGCTTCTTTTGCTGTATCACACCTTTCTGGAGACACCGAAACGTATGTCGAAGCACAACTCGTTCGAAATAGCACAAAAACAGCTTGACACTGCTGTGAAGCTGCTGAACCTCAACGGCGGCATCCGCGATGCCCTCCGCGAGCCTATCCGCGAGTTTCACATGTCGCTGCCCGTGAAAATGGATGACGGACGGGTGAAGGTTTTCAAGGGATTTCGTGTGCAATACAACGACGCCCGCGGCCCGTGCAAGGGCGGCATCAGGTTTCATCCGGACGAGACGATCGACGTGGTTCGCGCGCTAGCCGCATGGATGACATGGAAAACGGCCGTGGTAGACATTCCGCTGGGCGGCGGCAAAGGCGGCGTGATCTGCAATCCGAAGAGCATGAGCCGCGGCGAGCTCGAACGCCTGAGCCGCGCATACATCCGCCAGCTCTCGAGGGTATTCGGCGCCACCACCGACATCCCGGCGCCCGACGTCTACACCGACCCGCAGATCATGGCGTGGATGATGGACGAGTTTGAGACGATCCGCCGGCACCATGAGCCCGGCATGATCACCGGCAAGCCCCTGTCGCTGGGCGGCTCGCCCGGCCGCACCGACGCCACCGCGCGTGGCGGCATGTACGTGCTGCGCGAGGCCGCAAAGGAGAAGGGCCTGGACCTGAGCAAGTGCACCGTGGCGATTCAGGGCTTCGGCAATGCCGGTTACTATGCCGCAAAACTCGTGAAGGAAATATTCGGCTCCACCGTGGTAGCCGTGTGCGATTCCACCTCCGGCATCGTCTGCGGCAAGGGCCTCGACGCCGACGCGGTGAAACTGCACAAGGATAAGACCGGCTCGGTGGCCGGGTTCCCGGGCACCACGCCCGTTACCAACGCCGGCATCCTGGAGATGGACGTGGACGTGCTGATCCCCGCCGCCGTCGAAAACGTGATCACCGACGAGAATGCGGACAACGTGAAGGCCAGGATCGTGCTGGAGCTTGCAAACGGCCCCACCACCCCCGAAGCCGACGACATAATGTTCAAAAAGGGCATCCTCGTATTGCCCGATTTCCTCGCCAACGCGGGCGGCGTGACCGTGTCATATTTCGAGCAGGTGCAGAACTCGCAAAACTACCCCTGGGACTTGCAGACCGTGCACGAGCGGCTCGACAAGAAGATGACCGCCGCGTTCCACAACGTTCTGGCCACCGCAAAGAAGCATCAGGTGAACATGCGGATCGGGGCATACTGCGTGGCGGTATCGCGCGTGGCCGAAGCGATGGTTCTCCGCGGCTGGGTGTAAGCTCGCGTTTCGTGAATTGAAACTGCCGGCAGCGGCCGCAAGCCTGCCGGCAGTTCCGTTTCGTCATGCTTGGTGTGCCGGCGATGCCATAGGATGTGCCTGGTGCGCCTGGGCATGCAGCGCGCGCACGTGCAGGAAAATCTCGTGCAACTGGCGCGGGTCGTCGATGTCGCCGATCCAGCCGTATTCCGGCTGGTACAAGATGAAGGCGGAATTCTGCAGCCCGCCAAGCGCTCCGTGCGCGGCCATCTGCTCCTCGAAATTCACCACGTAGCGGCCGTGGTCGGCGCCCTGCACCACCACGTCGCCCGAGTTGCTCATCCTCATCAGTTTCACCAGCCCGCGGATCGCCAGGTTCTTCGGCTCGATGCGAAACAGCGGATCGCCCTCGATCTCGATCACCTTGCCGTCCGGGCCGATCGTGGCGATGCCGTGCTTGGATCTCACTATGATGCCGCCGTTGTGCCTCGTTACCACCAGCCCGATTCCCTCGTGCTTCACAAGCCCCGGGATCAGCACGGGGTAGTCTTGCAGGATGGCAGCATCTTGCAGGTTGCCCTCGACCGGCAGGTAGATGTGGCCCAGCGGGCTGGATACGGCGACGACTACATCGTCGCCGGCGTGCGGCTCCTGCTCCTTTTCGACGCGCCGCACGAGGATGCTGCGGAATGCGCGCACCAGCCAGCCCAGCCCGCGTACCAGGCCGCGTTCGTAGGTTTCCAGGCGCAGTGCGAGTATGCGGGCATACGTGACCTGCGACTCTCCGCAGTGCTCGTGCACGTAGCGCGTGGGCTTGCCGTCTGCCAGCCGCGCCACGCATTGGCCCAGCGTTTCCCGGTAGAGGAAGAAAAACGGCATCGAAGCCGCTATGCCGTGGTCGGAGAAAATGAAAACGTTGTAGTCGCGGTTGATCCGGCGGTGCGCGAGTTGAACCATCCGCCGCACGCGGCGGTCGATGGTGCGCAGGCAGTTCAGCGTCGATTTCGAAAACGGCCCGCGCTGGTGGGCCAGCTCGTCGTACGCCAGGAAACTGATGTATATCGACGGCGACCCGCGGGCGATATCGGCCATTGCGCCCACGGTTATTATTTCGCGCACCCAGACGTTCATCAGGATGCGAAACAGCGGGAAAAGGTACTCGCCCCGCTGGATCACGCGGTGCTTCAGCACGTTTATCCAGTCGTAAATCTCGGTTCCAAACTCCCACAGCGTATAGGCAAGCGTGCGGATGACAGTGATGAAATTGAGGAGAACGAGTGCGAATATCTGGAGGCCGCGCAGGCGCTTTCCCAGGCCGGCGGTGGTGAATGTGCCTATGGTGGCGATCGAGGTGGATGCCTGGCCGCTGAAGACGTTGCAGTAGCTGCTGCCGCCCGCAAGTAGGCCGTCGAACCTGCTGTTGAGCCGTTCTTCCACCAGCCCGGCGGCCAGCGGATTCTTGAAGTTTATGTATGTTCGGCCCTGCTTTTCATACCAGCGGAAGCCCGGGATGTCGTCGTTGTTGCCGTACATCACGGCCGCCTGCACCGATGGCGTATTGCTGGGGATGGGGCAGTACCATTTCCTTGCCTGCAGCCGGCGGCGGATGAGCTGCCGGCGTATGAACGGCATGTAGCCGCGTTCCACCGCCGCGCAGAAGGTCTCGTATGGCAGGGCGTCTAGCTGGATGATGAGCAAGCCGCGCTCCGACAGGTCTCCGGGCGTGCCCGCCCGGCCGAGCAAACGGGCGATCAACTGGTATTTCCCGCGGAAATACCAGTCGCGCAGTTTTCTCACCTTAAGGCTAATTGCGCTCGTGAGCTTGCTCATGGTAGGTTATCGTCACAAAGGTCCGCCGTTTAAGCCCGCATCGCTGCTGTGGTTTAGCCCCACACGAACCAAAGGAAAATGGCCGCCGGCACGGTGGCGGCTATGGTGAACGGCAGGCCGATTTTCGCAAATTCCATGAAGCCCACCGAATGCCCCTCGCGCCGCAGCAGGCCGATCGACACGATATTGGCCGATGCGCCGATGGGCGTGATGTTGCCGCCAATGCACGAGCCGATCAGCAGGCCAAACGCAATGAGAGGGTCGTCGGGGTTGCCCCATTCCCTTGCCAGTGCGGTGGTTACGGGCAGCATGGCGGTGATGTAGGGCACGTTGTCGATGAACGCCGAGAAAGCCAGCGAGAAAGCCACAACCACTGCGAGCGCCAGCAGGCGGTTGTGCCCGATCACGCCGGCCAGCATCTGCGTGACGTCGCCCACGAGGCCCACCTGCGGAAGGTTGAGCGCCCCCACCATCGCAAACACGCCCGCCAGAAACGCGACCGTGCGGTAGTCGTAATCGCGGAATACCTTCCACGTTTCCTCGCGGCTGTGCACGAACGACCACACCACGGCGGCGGCGCCAAACGCCATGCACGTGATGCCGGCGGGCACGCGGATGCCGGCGTGATCGAGCGCCGGCGTGGCGGCCAGCGCCGCCAGCATCGCCGCCAGCAGCACCGTGGGCACCCAGCTCGTTACCGCTTCCTTCTCAACGTAAATCGTGGGCTGGTCATACTTGCGGAAGAACAGCCACAGCACGCCCATCGAACACACCGCTCCGATCTGCACGGCGAAGAATATTCCCGGCTTGCCATGGTACCAGAAGAACTGGTTGAAATCCATCGCCATCTCGGCGGCGAGGATCATGCTGGGCGGATCGCCCACCAGCGTGGCCGTGCCCTGCAGGTTCGAGCTGATCGCGATGCCGATCAGGAACGGCACCGGCGACAGCTTCAGGCGCTTCGATATCTGCAACGCGAGCGGCGCCACGATCAGCACCGTGGCCACGTTTTCCACAAACATCGATATCAGGCCCGACAGCGCGCACACGAGCAGCATCGCCTGGCCAACGTTCTTCGAGCGGTCGATCAATACGTCCGACAGCAGCACGGGCACCTTGGTGATGATGAAGAACTCGGCCACAAGCAGCACGCCGGCGAAAATCCCAAGCACATTCCAGTCGATCAGGATGAAAACCTGCCGCGCGGTAGAGGCGGCGTTGTGCCAGAGCGAGCCGGGCTCGCGCAAGTATACGCCCAGCACCGCCATGACCAGCACGCCCAGCCAAAGCGCACGCGCACGATATTTCTTGCTGATAGCAAGAAAAACGTACACCAGCACGAACACTGCAATGGCGGTATACTTCGGATTCATCTGCTCCTCGGCAAACCGGTGATGCTGATTGAAGACATGAAAAGATGATAGCAGAGCAGCGGGGTGAAATCAACGAATTCCGAGAACGGCCCCCACACCGGGGGCGTAAGTGATTTGAGGGCGTACCGGGCGGCCGTCGAAGGAGGCGCCAATGGATTCCGCGAGTCACACACGTTTTCATCGGGCAGGGGGTAGTTTGCGGCCCATGACGGCCCCTGGTTTGCCGCCGGTCAGCTTGCCGCTCTCGTAGCCCGTAACATTCATCGCGCTGCCGTCTGCGCCGTAGCGCCCGGCAAACAGCAGTGCAGCAGGTCAACTGCTTTTTCGCGCAAGACGGTACATGATTTTACATACGAGAGCAGGGCGGTTCTTGGTTCCAGCCGCACATGGTATTACAATACACGCTACCGTGTTGGCACCTTGCGGGCGGATGATGGCGCTGTTCACACACAGGCTGCGGGTGCGCGCGTAAGGCACGAGAGCTGACGCTCAGAGCATTCCAGGCATGGCACGCA
>DATLAR010000336.1:0-17246 GCA_035527355.1 Planctomycetota bacterium | reverse complement strand
GCCGCCAGTACCAGTGCAGCGGCCGTCAATTCAGACTATTCTACCAGATTCATGTCGCGCTCGCAAGGAAAAAATGCGGGAAGAATGGCCCCGGCGCGAAAACAACGGTGCACGATGGCAGGTGTCGATGTCCACGGGCCGGGGCCAAGGCGTTGCCGAAAATGAGTTGATTCTGTGAGGGGAGGTCGTATAATTGACTGGTATTACGCTGACAATTCCGGCAGTGGCCGCCAAACGCTGTGCGTTTCCAGCGCGGTTGGTCGGTTCAAGGTTGGTGTGAGAGAGCTTGGTTTGCTTATGCCTGAAATCCTGTTGATTTGGATAGCATAGGAGAGTGTTTTAATGACGATTATTGTCGAGACTCGTGGGCGTGAGATTCTTGATTCGCGCGGGAATCCGACGGTTGAGGTTGAGGTGATCCTCGATAGCGGGGCGTTTGGCCGGGCCGCGGTGCCGTCGGGCGCGTCGACGGGTGAGCATGAGGCGGTGGAGCTGCGCGACGGCGATAAGAAGCGCTATGGCGGCAAGGGTGTGAAGAAGGCCGTGCGTGCGGTGAACGATGTGATTGCGCCGGCCATCGAGGAGATGGATGCGCTGGATCAGGTGGCGATCGACCGCAGGATGATCGAGCTGGATGGTACGCCGAACAAGGCGAACCTGGGGGCGAATGCGATCCTGGGCGTGTCGATGGCGGTGGCGAGGGCGGCGGCGGAGGCGACGGGTCTGCCGCTTTACAGGTATCTGGGCGGTGCGAATGCGAAGTATCTGCCGGTGCCGATGTGCAACATCCTGAACGGCGGCAAGCACGCGGATAATAACGTGGACCTGCAGGAGTTTATGATCATGCCTTTCGGGGCGCCGTCGTTTTCCGAGGGCCTGCGGATGGCGACCGAGACTTTCCACGCGCTGAAGGGAGTGCTGAAGGGGCGTGGGCTGAGCACGTCGGTGGGCGACGAGGGCGGTTTTGCGCCGAACCTGCAGTCGAACGAAGAGGCGCTGCAGGTGATCGTTGAGGCGATCGAGAAGGCCGGCTATAAGGCGGGCAAGGATATCCACATCGCGCTGGATCCTGCGTCGAGCTCATTTTTCAAGGATGGCAAGTATATCCTGAAGGCGGAGAAGAAGCAGGAGAAGTCGACCGACGAGATGATCGATTTCTACGCGGGCCTGTGCGAGCGCTACCCGATCTGGTCGATCGAGGACGGCCTGGATGAGAATGATTGGGACGGCTGGAAGAAGCTGACGGCGCGGCTGGGCGATAAGGTGCAGATCGTGGGCGACGACCTGTTTGTGACGAACACGAAGAGGCTTTCGCGCGGCATCGAGGAGAAGTCGGCGAATTCGATCCTGATCAAGGTGAACCAGATCGGCACGATTACGGAGACGCTGGACGCGATCCAGATGGCGCTGACAAATGGTCTGACGGCGGTGGTGTCGCATAGGTCGGGCGAGACGGAGGACACGACGATAGCCGACCTGGTGGTGGGCACGGGCACGGGCCAGATCAAGACGGGTTCGTTGTGCCGCACCGATCGCGTGTGCAAGTATAATCAGCTTTTGCGGATCGAGGAGGAGCTTGGCGATTCGGCGATTTATGCATCGGCGTTGTGGCGCAAGTAGCATTGCGTGCGAGCTGTCGATTGCTGATTTCTGCGGAGGGCGGGCGAGCAGGACCGGCAGGTTCTGTTGCCCGCCCCCGCTTTTTTGTTCGAGGGCCGAAGATTATGGATATCGAAGCATACGTGGGGCAGTTGACGTCGCGCGCGCGTGTGGCGGCTCGCTCGCTTGCGGTGGCTGGCTCGGCGCGGAAGGATGCGGCGCTGATGCTGATGGCCGACGGTTTGGAGGCGAATGCGGCGACGCTTCGGGCGGAAAACGAGAAGGACCTGGAGGCTGGCCGCAAGGCGGGGCTTTCGGCCGCAATGCTGGACCGCCTGAAGCTGGACGACAAGCAGATTTCGAAGATGGCAGCCGCGGTGCGCGAGATCGCGGGCCTGCCGGATCCCGTAGGCGAGGTGATCGACGGCTGGGTGCGGCCGAACGGCCTGAAGCTGCATCGTGTGCGCGTGCCGCTGGGCGTGGTAGCGATGATCTATGAGTCGCGGCCCAACGTGACCGTGGACGCCGGCTCGCTGTGCCTGAAGTCGGGCAACGCGTCGATCCTGCGCGGCGGCAAGGAGGCGATTCACTCGAACCTCGCGCTGCACAAGGTGATGGCTGAGGCGCTGGCAAAGGCGGGGCTGGATCCGAACTGCATTCAACTGGTGGAGACGACCGACCGCGAAGTGGTGAACAGGATGCTGAAGGCGCAGGGCCGGATCGACGTGGTGATCCCGCGCGGCGGCAAGGGTCTGATCAAGGCGGTGGTCGAGAATTCCACGATCCCCGTGATAAAGCATTACGAAGGCATCTGCCACGTGTACGTGGATGACGGGGCGGACCTCGAGATGGCTCGGGCGATTGCATTCAACGCGAAGGTGCAGCGGCCGGGCGTGTGCAACGCGATGGAAACGCTGCTGGTGCATGCTGCCGAGGCGGGGCGGTTTCTTCCACCGATTGTGGCCGACCTGCAGAAGGCGGGCTGCGAGGTGCGCGGCTGCGCGAAGGCGCGCGCGGCTTGCCGGGCGATTCCAAAGGACGCCACCGAAGACGACTGGCACACCGAATACCTCGATCTGGTGTTGTCGGTGAAAGTGGTGGAGAGCCTGGATGAGGCGGTGGATCACATTAACACGTATGGCTCGCAGCACACCGATTCGATTGTGACGCGCGATCACGCGCGGGCCGAGGAGTTTGTGGCGCGTGTAGATTCGGCATGCGTGTTTGTGAACTGCTCGACGCGGCTGTCGGACGGCGGCGAATTTGGCCTAGGTGCCGAGATCGGCATCAGCACCGAGCGGCTGCACGCACGCGGCCCGATGGGTCTGCGCGAGCTTACATGCTATAAATGGGTGGGCATGGGAAGCGGACAGGTGCGAGGGTGAGGTGCTTGCAGGGGCGGGGCACGTGCCGCCGCCGAAGCGGCTATGGCGCGCAGGTGGCTGCTCCCGCCCTGGCAGAAGGGCAAGGGCGGTGCCTTGCCCCTACGTCCGACGCCAGCCTCTCCGAGACGTGCCGACGGCGCGTCTCTACATCTCTGCAAACACGCTTCATCATTTCCTGTTGATCGCGGCGATGGTCTCCACATCTATTTTCGGGCGGCGGTTGTAGGTGAGCAGGCCGTTCACCTCCTGCTCGATGTCGTACAACTGCGTGTAGCAGAAGCCGGCGATGAAGGCATTGCCGATGATGGACTCGGTGAGGTCGCGGTAGCGGTCGGTGAGTTTGGCGATAGTTTGGGCGCTTTCGCCGTAGCCCCAAGCTCCGTCTCTCGTTTCGGATGCGAGGGCTATGCCGCCGTATTCGCTGACGACGACGGGCTGGCCGAGGTATCGGAAGCCGCTTGCAATGGACGGGATCTTGTGCGTGTTGAGCGGCAGCACGGGATTGGTGGGGGAGATTTCAGACAGAATCCGGTGCACGAGGCCGGCGTCCTGGCTGTATTCGTGAAGGTCTACGATGTCGGTGTCGACGTGGCTCCAGCCGCTGTTGTCGACGACCGGGCGCGTGGGATCGATCTCGCGGGTGAAGGCCACGATCTGGCCGACGAATTCCTGCGGCCTGTCCATGTCTTGAATGCCTTCGATGCCCCAGCTTTCGTTGAATGGCACCCAGGTGATGATCGACGGATGGTTGAAGTTTGCGCGGACAACACGCGGCCATTCGGCGGCGAGGTTGGTCATGCTGGTGTCGTTGAAGCAATAGCAGTTTCCCATTTCACCCCACACAAGCAGACCAAGTTTGTCGCACCAGTAGAAGTATCTCGGGTCTTCCACTTTCTGATGTTTGCGAACACCGTTGAATCCGAGAGACTTGGTGAGTTCGATGTCGCGGCGGAAGGCGTCGTCGGTGGGCGCGGTGTAGATGCCGTCGGGGAAATAGCCCTGGTCGAGGACGAATCGCAGATGGCAGGGCTGGTTGTTGAGCAGCACGCGGCCGTTGTCGATGCTTACTTTACGCATTCCGAAGTATGCGAGCACGCGGTCGTACACTTTCCCGCCTTCGCAGAGCTCGAGCATCACGTTGTAGAGGTTGGGCTGTTCTACGCTCCATAGGCGGGCGTCGTTGAGCCAGGTGTCGAAAGCCGTATCGTCGCCGGCCGGCCGCAGTCTGGTCTCGGCCTGCAGTTCGTTGTTGAAGGTGAACCTCGCCTTTATCTCCATCGTGTCGTTGAGGCCGGAGAGGCCGACGATGGCTTTGACTCGGGAGGTGTCGACGTCGGGATAGAACCGCACGTGTGTGAAATGGAAGACGGAAACGGGCTCGAGCCAAACGCTTTGCCAGATGCCGGTGGCCCGTGTGTAATGGCAGCCGGCGGATTTCGGCTCCCAGTATTGTTTGCCGCGCGGCTGCTCTTTGCAGAGCCTGTCTTCGGCGCGGATCACGACGGTGTTCAAAGCCCGGAGGCTCTCGGTGATGTCGAAGCTGAACGGCGTGTAGCCGCCGCGATGTTCGCCCACGTATTCGCCGTTTACCCACACGGTGGCGGCGTAATCCACCGCGCCGAAATTGAGCTGTATTCGGCGGCCGCGGTAGGCATCGGGAATGCGGAAGGTCCGCCGGTACCAGACTACCTCGTGCACGGATGTATCGCCGATCCCGCTGAGGCGGCTTTCGAATGTGAAGGGGACGTTGATGCGGCGGGATAGCGCGGGCCTGTCGAACCAGCGCTCGGCCATGCCCTTGTCGCCGTCGTCAAACTCGAATTCCCATTCGCCGTTGAGGCTGAGCCAGTCTTCGCGGACGAAATCGGGCCGAGGGTATTCCGGACGGGGAATGTCCATCAGGTGCTCCTGTGTGCAGTGTTTCCAAGGGAACAGATTGCTTTCTTGTTTCCGTTTCTATAATATCGGCTTTTGACGCAAGGAATTCATCAAGAGCAAGCACCGTGGCTGGTGCAGGTGAGAACGTTACAAAATAATACCAAGGGCGATTGTCATGTCAAAAGGATTTCTTTGCAGTTGCCCGGCAAGTGTGCAATAATGTATTTGGCCGCGCTCCGGTAGCTCATGCGTTCAGCAGGCTGGTTGGCGGCCGTGTCCTGCAGGATTTTCAGCAATGTATCATCGCAGCACAGCCATGTCATTTGCGCTTCTTTTGGCAGCTTCATTTGCCTGTCGCGCAGATACGAACACCGATCAACTGGTGCCCGGGCAGCGTCCGATCCGCCGCGGCACCTTCAACATCAAGTTCATCCTTTCAAGCAAAGCCTCGGCAAATGTCGAGGGCGCCGCCGAAATGCGCTTCCTTCTTGACGCCGACGAGAACTGGTATGGCGTGAAGACCGATGGCCGCACATTGGCGCTGCTGAAATCGACAAAGGGAACCGTTTCCGTGCTGAAGGAGAAGACCGTGGGCTTGCCGGAGGCGGCCGTGGTGCTGGTGAAAAGGCGAGACGAGCGAATCGAGGTGTTCGTCGACGACCGCAAGCTGCTCGCGGCGACAGACGGCTCCCTCAGGGGGGGCACATACGCGTGGAAGACGGCGGGCGGTTTCGCGATCAATGACGTGCTGCTGCAGGAGGTGAGCGAGATATTCTTTGCCGACGATTTCATGCGCGAGACGAGAAGCAGAAAAGAACTGACGCAGCGCTTTGAGTCGCACGGCTCGTGGAAGCCCGAATCCGGTCGATGGGCTGTGCTTGGGCCAGGCCAGCCGGAAACGAGTGCCGCGATTTTCCAGTTGTGCCACGCCGGCGGCAGCGCTACGGGCGCGCCTCGCGGCGTCTATAAGACGGGCTACTGGTTCTGGGACGACTACATCTGCGCGGCGTCTTTGTGGTGCGGCTCGGATGGCGATATGGCGGCGCTGCGGTTTTACGAGTATGACCCGCGAAACTACTTCGTCGTCCAGTGGGATGGCGCCGCCGCCCGCCTGGAGGTGGTGCGTGTAAAGGATGGCGCGGCCGCCGTGCTGGCCCAGCGGCCGATGGCTTTCCTCCGCGAGCAATGGTATCGCGTGAAACTGCTCGTGCGGGGACAGCGCCTCCGCGTGTACGTCGACGACGTTTTGGTCTTCAACATGAAGCTTACCGGAGCGGTATGCGGCGCCATAGCGCTCGAAGCGCGTGGAAAAGACGTGCGCTTCGACGATGTGCAGGCGTTCAGCCTGGTGCTTTCGGCGAAGGAATTCGCCGATGACTCGTCGGCCGCGCTGCGGGAGGCGCTCGAAAATGCGGAGAGCCAGGAGAAGATCACGGCCGCTTTCGCCACGCAGGCCACCATGCGGGAATGGGCCACGGCCGAGGGAGGATGGGAACAGGCCAACGGCATCGACTGGACGTCGAGCATATTCTACTCGGGCATCATCTCCTGGTCGCCAAACGGACATTCCGCTCGCGGCACCGTCGCTCTGCTGGCAGCGCCCGAGCTCGGCGAGCTGAAACGCGGCTATCGCATCGTTTGCTCGTTCGACACCGGCTGGGCCGAGGTGTCGACATTCCGCAATGACAGATTGATTGACACTCTGCACCTGCCGGGCCGCCCGAACAAGCTGGCGATCCGCGTGGAATCGCGCCGCCTGGAATTGCTGGCGGATCAGACGGTGCTGCTCAAAGACTCGCTCTCGTCGGATTACCGCGGCCTGCGATTCGGCCGGTGCATTCTCGGGGCCGCAGGCGGAGGTTTCGCAACGCAGACATCACAACTCATTGACTGCCCCTTCAGCCGGGCGCCGTCCGACTGGATCACCCACGGCATCTGGCAACTGCATCCGCGATGGACGTGCGATCCCCGGTTCAACTGGTTCAGCGGAAAGAACGTCAGCGGCATGGCCGAGCTCTGGAACAAATACAAGTTTGAAGGCGACTACACTGTCGAGGCCTTTGTCGCGTGCATGCTCATCGGCAATTTCCCCACCGGTTACGTTGCGCCGATCAACTTCCGCGTAACCGTCGGGGCCGACGAGATGAAGGCGAATCGCGGCTACACGTGCGTTTACGGATGGATCGACCGCCCGGCCGAGATCCTGCGGAACGGCGTGAGCGTGGCCAGTGACAATTCGGAGGTGGACGCCACGCTGCACAACGATTTCGCGCAGGCGCGTGCCGAGCACATGCACCGCTGGTGGGTGCACATGAAGGTGCAGAAGCGCGGCAGCGAGGTGCGGCTCTATGTTGATCAGAAGCTATGGCTGGCCTTCAACGATCCCGAGCCGCTGAACGGCCCCTTCATCTGCATCTCGACCGAGAACAACGGCATCATGGTTTCGCGAGTGAAGATCACGTATGAAAAGGAAAACGGCAAGCAACTGGTTGTTCGCTAGCGTCTGTTTGCTCGCGTTGACCGCGTGGAATTGTGCGGGCGCGATGGACGTCGCAGAGTTGCGAACCGAGGCGGCGTCGCTCGCCGCGAAGGAACAGAAGACGCGCGACGAGATGGTGCGCCTCGCTTTGCTCAGCAAGAAGCTGCACGACGAGGCGTCTTTCCAGCAATGGATGATTGCCGCGGTCGCAGCGGACCCGTCGAAGAGCTTCACGAGCCAGCGGAGCCCGCTGATCTATGTGCAGGCGTGGACACAGCACCTCAAGGAGGCGCCGCAGTCGCTATCCGTGCGAAAGGCCGGCCGGTTTTTCTATGCGGCGATGACTCACGACCAGAGCATGTTTGGAATCGACCGCATTGACCCGCTCACGCAGGAGTTCTGGCCGGTGCAGGAGCATGAGGAGAAAGCCTATTTCTCGTACACAATGGATGCCGATTACGACGGCAACTTCGACCTCGCGTGCAACGGCATCATCTTCCGTTTCGCGGCCGACGGCGCCTACCTGGGCCAGGTGGTGGGCATGGACCGCACGAAACTTCTTTCGGCCAATACCGCGCTCTGCACACTTGCGAACGGCCAGTTCTACATGTCCGATCATTGGCGCCATTTGTCGCGCATAGATTCCCACGCGGACGTGCTGAAGCGGGGCTCCATGGCCACCGACGCATCGAGCGCGCTCGCGGCAATGGACGCCGACAAGGACGAGAACCTTTACGCGGCGCTCGGTGGTGAGAACAAGATAGTGATGTTTCGGCCGGACCTCTCGGAACGCTGCAGGATTGGCGGGCCTGGAACCGCCCGCGGCCAATTCCTTTCCATCGTCAGCATCGGCGCGGCCAACCTCGGGTTCGTTACTGCCGATCCCGTCCTTCGGCGGATCCAGGTGTTCGATCGCAACGGCCTTTGCATTGCCGAAATCCCCGGTGCGCCGTATTCGATGGCCATTGACGATGCCGGCACCATCCTGGCGCTCGAAGGCGCGCGAATCGTCTGCTATGTGCGGCTGTGCAAGAACGAGATGCCGGCCGATCATGAGCTGGTTTCGTATATGGAAGCGGTGAGGCTGATGGAGGAAGGCAGGCGCGACGAGGCCCGGAAAATCCTTCTGTTGCTCAAGGACAGCAATGACTCAAACCTTGCGCAAGTGGCGGCTTCGCTGATGGAGAACGAAACGTGGGCTTACTCGCGGCATTACGAAAACAGCCGCCCGCTCACCGATGCCGAGGCGGCCCGGCTGCTCGGACGCAAGATCACAGGAATCTTCCGCGACGAACGCGAACAGTGCACCTGGGCGGCCCTGCCCGATGGATTCCTCCGCCGAATAGATGAATTTGAACGCGTGAAGCAATTCGATGTTTTCCCCGCGCTGCACGGCCTGGCAGGCAAGCTGCTCGTAAGCGATATGCATTTCGACGACACCTGGTGCTGGGCGCAAACCAACCGCGGCCTTTGCAGATACTCGAGGAGCGGCGGCGATTGGCAGTTTTACCGCGATGCGCAGGACCTGGGCAGCGTGCGTGACGGCGGGAAATGAGCTCCGCTCAGAACAGCCTTCCGGGCACTGTGGCAGAAGCCTTCAATTCGTAAAGGTCGAGTATCATCCGCTCGATCAGGTAGTCACGCTGTTCCGAGAAATTGCCGTGTTGCAGGCGCGACAGCTCGCCCAGCGTCGTGTAAAGCGGATGGTTCGCCGGCACCAGTCTGATCGGCAGCCCCTTCAGCGAATCCTTGAAATACTCCATCAATTTGCCCTTCTTGCGGCCCACGCGGGTGAAGTAGCGCTCCATCATGCGCGAATTCAGCAGCGCGGCGATGAAGTACAAATCCACGTTGGCGTCGGGCGTGGCGAAGATCATCCTGATGTCTCCGCCATCGTTGAGCGCACGCCGCTCGTCCACCGCAAATCTGTTGCCGGCGGCGCGGTAGGGGCACACGATCTTGCAGGGGGTATCCATCTGCGCCGAATCGCGCGGGCGGTGCAGAGCGTACCAGGGCATGCCCTCCTTGCGGCAGATTTCGCGCGCCTGAAGCCTCTTGCGGTACTGCTGCAGATGCTTCAGCGCGGCCGGAAACTGCTCGGGCTGCACCGAGCGCCGGATGTATATCAGCAGATCGTCGCGACGACTGACGGCATACCGTCCGATGTCGCTGTTCTTTATCAGCGGCCGCAGCACCTCAGGCTCCAGCCCGTGCTCCTCGGCGTAACTAGCCGCGACTACAAACGCTTGATTGAGGCCGCTTTCAGGCCCCTGCACGATCGAGCAGAATTCGCCAAGCGGCACCGCGTTGCTTTCCACCCGCTGCCGCCAGCGGCGTTCCTCGTTGGATATGATGATCCACGGCGCTGCCGAGAGCTCGTCCTGCCGAAACTCGAATCCCGCCTCGCCCGCCGGCTCGAACGCCGCCAGCCAGCCCGGCTGGGGATGGTCCCTGCGGAGTACCGTGATCATGCAGTGAATCATCACGCCGGGAAAAAGGTCCTGATGCGAGCAATCGATCAGCCGGTCGATTGTCGCGTTGTCGATGATGAACTTCCGCAGCCCGGCCGCGTGCGAGGCCTGCATGAAATACGCCGACGACAGCAGCCCAAGCAGGCCGCCCGGCTTCAGCAGCTTGAGCGCCTGCTCGAAAAAGCAGTAATGGAGGTCGCCGTGGCCGGCGTATGATTCAAAGGTGTTCTGAAGGTATCGCTTTGTGTCGGCGGCGAGGCCGGTGGCTGCGTTGTATGGTGGATTCCCCACGATCACGTCAAAATTGCCGGCCCCAGCGAGGCGCTGCCAGTCGAGCTCAAGCGAATCGGCAACGATTATCCGCGGCTCGCCAAGCTTCTCCACTCTGAACGACAGCCGTGCTATCTCGGCTGCCTCAGGCGACACCTCGGCTCCGAGCACCTGCGCGGCCGCCAGGCTCACCGCCTCGGCACGCTCGATGCCGTGAGCGGCATAGAACTGCACGAATAGCCGGGCGGCCTCGCGAAGGAATGCGCCCGAGCCGCAGGCAAGATCGAGTACGCGCAGCTCAGACGCCTGCCGCACATTCGCCGCCTCGGCCAGTTTGCGGCCTAGCGTCTCGGCTACGATGCGCTTCACCACGGAATCGGGCGTATAGTACGCGCCGCTCTTCTTGCGGGAGGCGTTGCGGCGGATGCGCGGCCGATCGCCGGAGCGGTCGATCGTGGATGAAAGATAATCGAGGTGCGCCTGCCCCAAAAAGTCGTATGGCAGCTCCATCTGGGCAAGCCTGCCCGCAAGCTGCTCGTGCAGAGCATTGCTCAGCAGGCTGCCGTAAGGGAGAATGTGCCCCGCGCGGGCGGCAAGCAGAGCGATGATCTCCTTTTGTGCTCCAATCGAAAGCTGGTCGGCTGGTACGCGAGGATGCAGCTCGGCCGCAATCGCAGTGCGCGCGGACGAAAGGAACGAACGGAAAATCCGTTGGTCAAGGTTTGAAGGATTTGAGCGCACCTGATCTCAGCTTTTCCGTTAGTTTGTCATAAACGATCTTGGGCACCAGCGCGCTCACATCCGCGCCGAGTGCCGCCACTTCCTTGATCCTGTGCGAGCTGAGGAACGACCTCTCGACGCTCGTCATCAGGAACACGGTTTCCACTTCGCTCCAAAACACGCGGTTGGTGAGCGCCATCTGGAATTCGTTTTCGAAGTCGGACATCGTGCGCATGCCGCGGAGGATGATCCGCGCGCCCACGCTGCGCACGTAATCCACCGTCATGCCCGAGAAGGTGTCGACGCGAACGTTCGGCATGCCGGCCGCGAGCTGCTCGATGATCTCCTTGCGTTCCTCGACGCTGAACAGCGGGTGCTTGGCGGGATTGATGGCAACAGCCACGATCAGCTCGTCAAAGATTTTCGCGCCGCGCTCGATGATATCGGTGTGGCCATAGGTGATGGGGTCGAACGTTCCCGGGAATACTGCCTTTTTCATTCGCGTGTCCTCTCATTCCGTGTCGTCGCGTGCTTCCGACAGTTTCCTCACGAATGACGACGCCTTGGGCGGCATTCTGAGGGCCTTCGGCGAGATGTTGACCGTGACGGTCGTTTCATCCTTGCGGTTGTCGTTTCTGAACACGATCGACAGATCGAAGTCTTGAAAATCCCGCGTGAGCGTCACGCGTTCCTCGAGGGATTTGCCGGTGTCCCAGTTGCGGTCGTATGAAAAAGAAGCCGTCCATTTCGGCGTCAGCAGATACGCCACCGAATAGCGGCCGTAGCTGTCGATGTCCCGCTCGTAGGTGTGGCCGATGGTAGCCGACCAGCGGTCCGAGAGGTCGATGCTCGATCCGAGGTTGTAAAAAGCCAGGCCCTTGTCTCGCTGCGAAAAATCGAGGTCGGCGTTCATGAAAATGAGCAGACCCTCCATCGGCCGCAAGCGAGCACCGGCGCGAAGCGGCGAGAAGCTCTCGCCGTCGTAGTCGCGGTCGCTGTGCGGGTAATGATCGGCCTCCAGGTCGAGGTCGAGAACGTCTACAATGCGGCCGTTGCGGCGCGTTTGAAACTGGTTGCGAAGCCGCATGGCAATTCTGTCTTCCTGCTTTGCCGCGTCCCGCTCGTCCAGTTGGATCAGTTCGTGCCGGTCCACACCCCACGTTTCGGTCCTGGCGATGTAGGCGACGTCGGGCGTGATGATGTGCCGCAGGCCGTCGATGTTCAGGAAAGTGCTGTCGACGTCATAGAAGCGGTGCAGGCTCGTGGACGTTCTGATGCCGTAGAATAGCTGGTTGCGCCATATGCTCTCGTCCTTGTCGAGCGTCTTGTCGTAAAACGTGTTGCGCACGCCGGCAAACGGCTCGACCTTCAGGCGGTTGAGCGCGAAGGGCATGGAAATCTCCTGCATCGAATCGATCCTGAAGACGGTGCGGTCGTCGCCGCGATACTCGTCGAGCGCGATCGGCGGGAGGTCTTGGAAGGCGTTGCGTTCATATCGCCTCGCGAGGTAGGTGTCGTTGGTGTCGTCGGGGCGTCGCCTGATTTCCGACAGCCTCCGGCGCAGGAAGCCGAACTGTGTGTCGGACGTCCACAGCAAGCCTGCAAACAGCGGCTGCGAGAAGCCGCGCAGCCCCGCCACCGGCAGGTGCTCGGTCTCGTCGAGGTAATCGTTCAGCCGTATCTTGCCTTCCATGTATGCGGCCCAGTTTTCGTGCGAATACTTCAGGTAGGCGCGCCCCTCCGGCGTCTTTTCGTTGTAATACTCGTTCTCGAAGAACTCCCTTTGGAAACCGGCATCGCTATACTTTTGCAGCTCGACGTCTACCTCCCATCCTTCGGGCGAGTCCATCGAGTGTATCCAACGATAGCGATGGCGGTAAGTGGTGCCCAGCTCCTGCTCGTCGGTATCGCGGCCCAGATCGTGCGGGAGCGTGTAGAACTCGGCCAGGCCGCGCGCGATCAACGGGTCGTGGTAATCGAGCTGAAGCCCGTATGCGGGGCCCCGTTTCGAGAAATAGCCGAGCTTGAGAGTGCCGCGCGAGTTGAGCGGGAGCGGCAGGTCTACAGACGTATCGAGCGTGGTATAAAAGCCTCTGCTCGACGACGAGCCGATGCTGCCTGTGAAAGACGGCCGCCCCTCCGGCAGGATCATGTGCGGCAGGTACAGCGGCATGGGCACGCCCCACATGCTAAACGTTACGTGCTTGACGATGATGTCGTTGTTCTTCTTGATCACGATCTCGCGCACGCGGAGGTACTGGTGTGGGATATCATAATCGCATGTGGTCACTCGAGCATCCTTGGCGATCACCGTGCCGTCTGATATCCGCATGCCCAGCGGCGTTTGCACGTACCACGCGAGCGGCTTCGTCTTGTCGAGGCTGCGCACCGCGAAATCCTCGAACACCGCCTCCTGGGTTGTCCAGTTGATGAACGCCCGTTCGCAGCGGTATTCGTAGGTGGGGGTGATGACGCGCACGTTGCCCTCAACATATATCTCGTTGCGCACGGGCCAGCCGAGCGCGCGGTCGGCAGTCAGAACGGTGTCGCCGTAGGTGACGCGCACGTTTCCGACGGCCGCGAATGAAGTCTGGTCCAGCGTCATCTCCATCCAGCCGGCCGGATCGGTAGCAATTACCATTTTGTCCTGTTGCAGGAGTGCTTCGGAAGCGTCGGGCGCGGCTTGGGCATGGGCAGGCCCGGCAGAGCCCGCAAGAGCGGCAGCAAGCAGTATTAACGTGGCGATCCGGTGCATTGCGCTTTCGCTATAGACCTGAGTTGGCTATTCCGGTTTTCCTGAAATTATAGCGGCGCGGGCGGGCAAATCAACGGGAAACCAGAGGCTCGCGGAATGCGGCTGCGGCGTTGCGTATTCTCAGTATTCGTCGTGCATTGCCGCCAATTGCGCGGCCGTGAATACAGGCCCATCCTTGCAAACGTAAAGGCTGCCGATGTTGCACCGGCCGCACTTGCCCAGGCCGCACTTCATCCGGTTTTCGAGCGTGGTGTATACCTGCTCGGGCGTAAAGCCCAGCTCGTGCAGAGCGAAGAGTGTGAACTTGATCATGATAGGAGGGCCGCACGCCACGGCGGCTGCATTGCCGCCGGCAGGCGATAGCTCCTTGAGCAGCGACGGCACCAGCCCCACGCAGCCGCGCCAATCGGGCGTCTCGCCGCCCGGGTCAACCGTAATGACCAGCCGCACGTCGCTGCGCTCTGCCCATTGCTCGAGCTCGCGCCTGTAAATGAGATCGCCGACGGTCCTTGCACCGTAGATGATCGTTACGCTTTCATACCGGTCGCGGAGGTCGAGTATATTCCATATGGCGCACCGCACCGGCGCAAGCCCGATCCCGCCGGCGATGAACAACACGTCTCTGGCTTGCCACGCGTCGACCGGAAATGCACTGCCGTACGGCCCGCGAAACCCGATGACGTCGCCCGGCTCGGCGTTGGTGAGCGCGGCCGTTACGCGGCCGCTCTTGCGCACGGTGCATTCGATGTAGCCGCGGCGCGTGGGCGGCGATGCAATGCACAGCGTGCACTCGCCCTCGCCGAAGAACGAGAACTCGCCGAACTGGCCGGCACGAAAGCTGAACGTGTCGCGCTCGCGGGCATCGCAGAATTCCAGCCGCAGCGTCTTCACGTCCGCCGACTCCGCGGTCACCGCCGTCACGGTCATCAGGCTAGGCTTATAGATGTTGCTCGTCATCGGCCTGCATGCTCTCGATTGCCTTCAGTTGGTCGCGAATGTCCATCTGCACGGGACACGATCGAACGCAGCGGCCGCAGCCCGTGCACAGCCGCGAGCCGAAGCGTTCGGGGTAATACAGGAACTTGTGCATCATCCGCTGCCGCCATCGAGATGCGCGATCTGGTCGCGGGTTGTGGCCCGACGCGTGCAGGGTGAACTGAGCAAACTGGCAACTGTCCCAGTTCTTGCGTCGCAGTCCTGCGCGCCGCCCGTCGCGGTAGCGGCCATGCTCGTCTGTGATATCGAAGCAATGGCAGGTGGGGCAGAGGAACGTGCAGCAGCCGCAGCCCACGCACTTCAACGACGCCGCCTGCCAGAAATCATCGTAGAAGTGCCCGCGCAGCCAATTCGCTATCCTGTCGAGGTTCAGCGGCTTGGGCAGCTTCTCCAAAACTGCCTTGCAGACCGACGCGGGCGCGGCGCTCTGCGTAAACAGCTTCTCGTGCTGCTTGACGAGCTCGGCCCCTCGCTCGGTGCAAGGCTCGGCGTTGTAGCAGCCCGATTCACCCGGCACGAGCAGCAGATCGCTGCCTTGCTTTGAATCGGGCCCCAGGCCAATCGCCGTGCAGAAACAGCAGTCGTCGCAGTCCGTGCACGCGATGCTGATCACGACGGTAGCGGCGCGGCGGTTCAGGTAGAAGCGGTCTTCGCAGTCCCACGAAAACAGCTTGTCGAGAATCGGCAGCGAAGCCGTGTCGCAGGGCCGGCTTCCTATGATTACGGTCTTGCGCGGCTCGGGCGGCTCTTCGCATTCCAGCTTCACGTTGCTCTGTTCGAGCGAATAGCTCAGGATCGGTTCGGTGGCCGGAAAAAGGAATTGCTTGATGGACGACCGCGTGTTAACCTGCGAGAAGTCTGCCTCATCGAGAGCGACGATCTCGGCAAATTCGGTGAATGCTGTGCGGCTCACCGGCGCGACGACGCGCATGCCCGATCTGCGAAGGCTATCGACAAGCGCGGCAAGATTGTCTTTGGATATTTTTATCGCCACGGCTCACTCGAAGAAATCGTTTGGATCGCTTGGGCTGTAGCCCGCAAAAAGCTGCTCGCCGCTGAACGCGTAGCCGGCTGCGTGGACGCCGAAGCTGTCGCGCACGTCCTTCGCGAGCTTGCGATTCAGCTTCATCAGCGGAATTCCAGCGGGGCACGCGCGCTCGCATTCGCCGCATCCCACGCAACGGCCGGCCAGGTGGAAGGCCCGCGTGATGTTCCACGCGAGATTGCCGCGCCCGTGGGCGCTCGTCTCGATCCATTGCGGCCTGTTTTTGTCGGCCACGCAACGCGAGCAGTAGCACAGCGGGCAAACCTGCCTGCACGCGTAGCAGCGAATGCACCGGCTGAACTGCTGCTGCCAGTAAGCCCACCGCTCGCCGTCAGTCTGCTCTTCCAGCGCGGCCACGTCCTTCAGCGCGTCATCCGCAAGCTCCGCCGGCGGCACGTTTTTCACCAGGTAATCAAGCAACTCCTCGCGCGTGCGTTGCGCCAGCAGCGTGCATTCGCCCGCGGGGGTAACATCCACAGCGATGAACTTGACGTCGTCGGGACGCACCTGGTTTTCCTGCATCAGAACAAACGCGGCCCGGACGTCGGCAGGCTTCGCCACCATTGCCACGGTGCCGAGCTTTCGGATTTCAGGCCGCGTGAGGTACACGGCAAGGTTGTTGCAGCAGGCCGCGTGG
Organism: Planctomycetota bacterium; assembly: GCA_035527355.1. GTDB lineage: Bacteria > Planctomycetota > PUPC01 > JABMSA01 > JABMSA01 > DATLAR01. The sequence goes on along the minus strand of DATLAR010000336.1, from coordinate 1,011 downwards.
AAGACCAGCCTGTCGGCGTCTTCGGCGCGGGTAATCACAATCGGCGCGGCTTTGCCGGGCACCGATGCATTGGCATAACCGATTATGCAGGCGGCCTCGCCGGTGGTCAGCAGTTCGCGCGCTCGTCGCCGCAGTTGGTCGATCATCGTTCGGCCTCGCCTTCCGCGATTTCGTTCAGCCTTTTGTATCGCGTGAACGGTCCGAGCTTTCGCGCCTTCTCGGTCACTTCATTCACGAGGTTCGCCCATTTGGCGCCCTCGGCGGCGGAGACCCACGCAAATGTCACACGGTCGGATTCGATGCCGGTGAACTCGAGCAGCTTGCGGAATATCGTCCACCGCCGACGCGCGTGATAGTTTCCGGCGGTGTAATGGCAATCGCCCGGATGGCAGCCCGAAACGAGCACGGCATCGGCCCCGCGCTCGAACGCCTTGATGATGAAATGGAAGTCGATTCTGCCCGTGCAGGGCAGCTTGATCACGCGCACGTTCGACGCATACTGGAGCCTGCTGGTGCCCGCGAGATCCGCACCGGCATACGTGCACCACGTGCAAACGAATGCCGCTATTCTGGGCTCGAATTCGGCCATTGCCACCTCACAATGCATCGATCTGCGCAAAAATCTGCTCGTCGGTAAAGCCGCAAAGCTCGATGCTTCCCGACCTGCACGCGGCCACGCACGTGCCGCAGCCCTGGCACACGCCTTCGTTCACGCGGGCCACGCTCTTCACTGTGTTGCCTGCCTTGTCGGTGATGTCTTCAACCTCAATCGCGCCGGCGGGGCAGGCGGCCTTGCATGCGAAGCAGCCGGTGCACGTCGAGTATTGCGGCGGAGCGGTGCGATTCACGCGCGCCACGAGCGGCTCGCGTTGCAGCTCGTCTGACGAGAACAGCACGAGCACCTTTCCGGCGGCGGCGCTGGCCTGCGCCACGCTGTCGGGAATATCCTTGGGCCCTTGGCACGCGCCCGCGAGAAACACGCCCGCCGTGGCCGACTCCACCGGCCGGAGC
>DATLAR010000335.1:0-3567 GCA_035527355.1 Planctomycetota bacterium | reverse complement strand
CTGGGCTACGAGCCGAACGAGGTGATCGGCCGGAGGCCATTCGACTTCATGCCGCCGGATGAAGCACGCCGCATCTCCGAAGCCTTTCAGAGCATTGTCCAATCGCAGCAGCCGTTCGAGCGGCTCAAGAACGTGAATGTCCGCAAGGACGGCCGCCTCGTGGTGCTCGAAACAAGCGGCGTGCCCGTCTTCGATCCCCAAGGAAGGCTTGTTGCCTACAGGGGCATCGACCGCGACATCACCGCGCGTGAGCAAGCCGAAGATGCCCTGCGGCTGAGCGAACAACGGCTGAAAGCCGTCCTCGACAATACCACCGCCGTCATCTACACCAAGGATATCGAAGGTCGTTATCTTCTCGTCAACAGGCGCTTCGAGCAGCTCTTCGGAATCACTCGCCAGGAAGTCGTCGGCAAAACCGATTACGATCTCTTCCCCAGGGAAGCGGCCGATGCTTTGCGCGCAAACGACCTGAAGGTGGCCCAGACCGGCGAACCTCTCGAGATCGAAGAAAAGGTGCCGCAGGAAGACGGCCTTCACACCTATATCTCCGTGAAGTTCCTCCTTCGCGATCCAGACGCCCGGCCCTATGGTGTTTGCGGCATCTCCACCGACATCACCCAACTGAAGCAAGCCGAGCGAGAGCTTCGCCGCGCGCACTCGGAGCTGGAAGAACGCGTTGCCATCCGCACCGCCGAACTGGCGCAGGCCAACGAGCTGCTTCAGGCCGAAATCGCCGCACACGAACGCTCGGAAGAAGATCTCCGCAGGGAGCGCGACTTTGTCTCCGCCGTGATCGAAACTGCCGGGGCACTAGTAGTGGTGCTCGATACCGAGGGCAGGATCGTCCGCTTCAACCGCACCTGCGAACAGGTAACCGGCTACTCCTACGACGAGGTGAAAGGCAAACTCCCGTGGATGCTGATTACGCCCGAGCAAACCGAAGGCGTGAAAGCCGTACTCCAATCTCTGCTCGCCGGACAGTTCCCCAGCAAGTACGAAAACTACTGGGTGGCCAAGGACGGCTCCCTGCGGCTCATCACCTGGGCCAACACCGCCCTCCGCCGTCCCGACGGCTCCGTCGAATACATCGTAGGCACCGGCCTCGATGTTACCGATCGCCGCCGCGCCGAGCAGGGCCTGCGCGAAAGCGAAGAGCGGTTTCGCGAGCTCTTCGAATATGCACACGACCTCATCTTCACCGTCGACACCGCCACCGGCCTCATCACCACTATCAACAACGCCGTCCGCGACGTGCTTCACTACGAACCGGAGGAGCTTCTCAGCCGCCCCATCAGAACATTCCTCAGCCCCAGCGACGTCTCCTCGGTGGAGGAGCGCCTCGCCGCGGCCTTGCGCGGCGCACCCACCACCATCGAAGCGTGGTGCATACGCAAAGACGGCACGCCGGTGCTGCTCGATTTCCGCATGCGCGCCATAGGAGCAGCAGGGCAGGAGCGAACCGTCCACGTGATCGCCAACGACGTTACCGAGCGGCGGCGCGAATCGGAAGCCGCTCGAAAGCTCAGCTTCGTCCTCCAGCAGCGCGTACGCCAGGAAACCGCAAGCCTCGAGGAAGCGAACCGCCGCCTGCGGCATATACAGTCGCAATTGATCCAGGCCGAGAAACTCGCCGCCCTCGGCCAGCTAGCCGCCGGCGTCGCCCACGAGATCAACAACCCGCTCTCGTTCGTCTCAAACAACCTCGTAGTCCTGCGCCGCGACCTCCAGACCGTGTTCGACATCTACAAGCTCTACCAGCAGGTAGTATCCGAACGCGACCCCGCCCGCCGCCTCGCGCTGCAGGAAGAGGCCCAGGCCAAAGCCGACCGATTCAACATCGATTACATCGCCGCCAATCTCGAGCGCCTATTCAACCGCACGATCGAAGGCACCGAACGCATCAGGAAAATCGTCCGCGACATGATCGACTTCGCCCGCCTGGGCGAGGCCGAATGGAAGGAAGCCAACTTGAACAAGGCCCTCGAAACCACCATCAGCATCATCTCGCACGACATCAAGGTCAAAAACATCCAACTGATTCGGCAGTTCGGCACCATCCCCAGCATCTACTGCATGCCCGGCCGCATCAACCAGGTCTTTCTCAACATCCTCCTCAACGCCGTGCAAGCCGTGCCGGAAGGCGGAAGGATAACCGTGACCACCTCCACCTACGAGCAGGGCATACGCATCGCCATCAGCGACAACGGCATCGGCATTCCCAGGGAGAATCTGAGCAGGATATTCGACCCCTTCTTCACCACGAAACCGCGCGGCACGGGTTTGGGCCTGAGCATCAGCTACAGCATCATAGCGGAGCACGGCGGCGAGATACAGGTGGAAAGCACGGTGGGCATGGGCTCCACGTTCACTATTTTACTTCCCTTCAGAAAGCGGCGCGAAGAAGCATGAAGAAGTGCCTGGTGCTGCAATGCAGCACAGCCGCCCCCGGCTGTGTATGTTGATGTGGCGCAGCCGCCCCCGGCTGTATATGTTCATGTGGCACAGCCGCCCCCGGCTGTGTATGTTGATGTGGCACAGCCGCCCCCGGCTGTGATATATCCATGTGGCACAGCCGCCCCCGGCTGTGATATATCCATGTGGCACAGCCGCCCCCGGCTGTGTCCGGCGGTGTATCTGCGGCCTATGTCTCCTTCGGCACCCTCGATATCTGGAAATTGGACCTCAGGTAACCAAGCGTTTCCACTAGCGACGTTTTCAATCCGTCTTCTTCGCGGTTCAGCGCGGCAAACAGCATCCGCTCGCGTTCCTCGGCGGCGTTGTTTTCGAGGTAAACGTAAACGTCGCGGATTTTCGTGGCATAGACGATCGCGTCGCGCATCTCGGCGATATTCTCGGCGGTGGGGCTGGTAGTCTGCTCGAGCCGGCGCACGATCTCCTCAAATACCGGCCGGGGCTGTGCAGGCGCCTCGGGCTCGGGCGGCTGCTTGGCCTGGGCTGCGCGGTAGGTCTGCTCGATGCGTTCCGAATGCTTTGCGTGGCGTTCGGAGATGATCTGGAAGGTTCGCTTCGTCAGCGGATTATCCGTCTTTTCCGAGGCCTTCAGGAAATAGTCCCTGCTCTCCTTCTCGATCACCTCGGCCCTGTAGAGGCTGCTTTTGTGCGTGGTTCTTTTTTCGGCCATCCTTGGCTCCTTTCGGTCGGGGGCTGTTTGGCGGAGTTGTGGAAAATGCGCGGCTCAATATGATTATAGAACAATTCCCGGGAAAATCCAAGGTGCAAGGTGCAAGAAGTGTGCAAGGTGCAAGGTGCCGGCTTATGGATCATTGTTTCCACCGGGGCAAGCCCGGTGGGGAACCATGCTGGCGTTTCACTGGCCTTGCCCCCACCGGCCTTGTGCCGGTGGAGCGATGATCGCCAGCCAGCTAGACTCTGCGAACACCATGGCCCCCACCGGCCTTGTGCCGGTGGCTTGAGATTAAGCGTTTTATGCGCGGTGCCGCGAAAGCGGGGGACAGGCACCGAGTTTGCTCCGCAGACTTCGCAAATCGGCTGCCAGTCCCCGTTTTCGCTCGTTCTTTCTCTTCTGCAAGCTCATTGAGCCGGTTA
>DATLAR010000334.1:0-6385 GCA_035527355.1 Planctomycetota bacterium | reverse complement strand
TTCGCAGAAGGTGGGCACGTCGGCGCAGTCGGTAGGTATCAACGGGCACAGTGTGGCGGCTTCCGGGCAAGCGGTGTGGGCTTCCGGGCACAGCGTGTGCGCTTTCGGGCATACGGTGTCGTTGAATGGGCATTGCGTGGCCACAATCGCGGGGCAGAGCGTTTCGACCCCAGGGCAGGCGGTGTCGACAAACGGGCACATCGTTTCAACGCCGGGACAGGCGGTGTCGGCTGGCGGGCAGAACGTGAACTGCTGCGGGCAGGTAGTGTTTTGGGACGGGCAGAAGGTTTCGATGGGCGGGCAGTGCGTCATCATGCCGGGGCACAGCGTTTCGATGGGCGGGCAGGATGTGGCTATTTGCGTGCAGAAAGTGGGCACCACCTCGCACTGCGTAACGTCGGCCGGATCGGTTGTGAGTGTATCGGTGCCGAATGCCGGCGTGGCCGCGATGCATGCCAGGCAGCAGGCGAGGATGGCGAGCAGAAGCTTTCCGGCCATGGCGCATCTCCCTTATCCCTCTGTCTAATTATATCCCGGTACTTGCACAATGTCAAGTTTTCCGGAAGGTTTCGCAGCCGTTTCAGAGCCTTGCGTTTCCGTTTTCGGGCTCTTCCTTGAGGAGGTCGTAGCGCCGCATCTTGTTGAATAGCGTGGTGCGGTTGATCCCGAGCATAGCGGCCGTTTTCTGCCGGTTCCAGTTGTTCAGTTGGAGGGTATGCTCGATGATTTTCTTTTCGGGTTTTTCGAGGGCTGCGCGCAGCGGCAGAATCGTCTGCCCCACGTATTCGCCCGAGCGGCCGTTCAGCAGCACGGGCGGAAGATCGCGAGGAGTGATGCGGTCGGTCTGGCAGAGGACGAGTGCGCGTTCCACGATGTTTTCGAGCTCGCGAACGTTTCCGGGCCACCCGTAGTGCAGCATGATCTTGAGTGCCGAGCGGTCAAAGCCGATCACCTTCTTGTCCTGCCGCTCGGAGCAGAGCTTCAGGAAATGCTCGGCGAGCAGGGGGATGTCTCCCACACGGTCCCTCAGCGGCGGCATGTCGATGCTCACCACGTTCACGCGGTAGTAGAGGTCTTCGCGGAAGGTGCCTTCGCGCACCATTCTCGCAAGGTCGGTGTTGGTGGCGATAATCACGCGAACGTCAACGTGGAGGGTATCGGCGCCGCCGACGCGCTCGAACGATCTCTCCTGCAGCACTCGCAGCAGTTTCACCTGGAGGGCCGGGGTGGCGGTGGAAATCTCGTCGAGGAAGATGGTGCCGCCGTCGGCTGCCTCAAACTTACCGCGCTTGTCGCTGATGGCTCCGGTGAAGGACCCCCTCACGTGCCCGAAAAGCTCGCTCTCAAGCAGCGTGTCGGGCAGAGCGCCGCAGTTCACTTCGATGAATGGCCCGGTGCGGCGCGACGAGTTGTGGTGGATGGCACGGGCAATCATCGTCTTGCCGGTTCCGCTCTCGCCGGTGAGCAGCACCGTGCTCTTGGTGTCGGCCACGGCCTCTATGAGCTGATAGATGCGCTGCATCTTGAAATCCTGCCCCACCAGATTGTGGAAGCCCAGGTGGCTGTCGAGCTGCTGGCGCAGGTTCTCGTTTTCGGCTTTCATCGCCTGGATTTCGAGCGAGCGGCCAACCATCACCTTCACTTCCTCGTCAACGAGCGGCTTGGTGACGTAGTTGAACGCGCCGAGCTTGATTGCTTCGACGGCGTGCTCGACGGTGCCGTATGCGGTGGAGAGAATGACTTCAGTGAGGGGGTGCTCCTGTTTTGCTTTCTTGAGCAGCTCGAAACCGGTGACGCCGGGCATGCTCACGTCGGCGATCACGAGGTTGTATGAATCCTTTTCCAGCAGGGCTAGGGCCTCCTCGCCATCGGATGCCGTTTCGACCGCATAGCCTTCAAAACGAAGAAGCTCGCCGAGCGAACCGCAGACGATGGGGTCGTCGTCGACAACAAGTATGCGTTTGTCAGCCATCAGGTTTTACGACTCCTGGCAAAGCAGCCCGTGCCGGGGGCTTTGCGTTTCAAAACGGATCACAGCGGAATTCGCAGCCGGAATAGTGCTCCCTTGCCGTTGCCGTTCTCCAGCTCGATCACTCCCCCGCTCTTGGCCACTATGTCGCTGCAGATCGTGAGGCCAAGGCCGGTGCATTCGGACATGCTCTTCGTGGTGAAGAAAGGCTCGAAGATTTTGCCGCGGACTTCCTCGGACACGCCGCTGCCGGTGTCTTCGAAGGTGAGCACCACGCCCTGCTCTTCCAGCTTCGACGTTATGGAAAGCGTTCCGCCGCCGGGCATCGCTTCGTATGCGTTGCGGATGATGTTGGAGAACACCTCGGCGAAATTTGCGAATGGAGCCTTGGGGATCTCGCTGCTGAAGTTGGTCTTCACGGTCACTTTGTTTCGAATCTGGAGCGGGCGGAGCGAGCGGACCGATGCCATTATCAGATCGTTGACGTCGAGGTCTTCGAGCCCCCTGCCGATCGAGCGCGAGTATTCGAGCAGCGCCCGCACGATCCTAGCCATCCGTTCGAGGCCCTTCTTGCACTCGCGCAGGTATTCGGCCACGCGCGGGCTTAGCGAGCTTTGCTGCAAAGCCATGCTTGTGAACCTAAGCACGCCGTCGAGCGGGTTATTAAGCTCGTGGGCAACGCTGGCCGCGAGCTTGCCCAGCGTGGCAAGCTGCTCGGCCTGTGCGAGGCGGCGCTCCATCTGGTGCGCCCGGCTCACATCCTCCACCACGAGGGTGCCGCCTTCCTCGCCGGTGCCGGGGTCCAGCGGAGCGCACGTGATGTCCAGCAGCAGTTGCCGGCCACCGGCCGTGGTGTAAGGCACACGATGGATCGACGAGACTTTACCTTGCGTAACACAATCTTCCAGTATGGCCAGCCATGCGGCATCGTCGGTGCCGATTTTCAGCTTCTGCAGGCTGAGGATGCTGATGTCGCTTTCGCCGATCGGGAAAATCCTGCCGGCGGCTTCGTTGAAGTAGGTGAGCCGCAGCGCTCTGTCGAAGGTTAGAAGCCCCAGCGAAAGGCTGCGGAGGATGTTGTCGTTGAATCCCTGCATTTGCGCCAGCTCGAAATTGGCCTTGATGAGCTGGCGAGCGGCTTCTTCGATTTTCTGCGAGAGGCTGGCCCCTTTTTCTGAAATGTCGCGATAGGCAAGGCCGCTGCGGACGGAATCGGTGATTTTTTCCGAGAGAGTCTGCAGCAGGCCCAGATCGGCGGTATCGAAGGGATTGCCGGATCGCTTCTCGCTGACGTTTACCACGCCGATCAGCTTATCGTTGTCGAGCAGAGGCACACTTGCAAACGAATGGCTGCTGTAGGCCCTGGGTGTGTTGCGGATGGCGGCAAACCTGCTGTCTTTGGTGACGTCTTCAATGAGTAGCGGCTTGCGGTTTTCCGCCACCCAGCCGGAGATTCCCTGCGACGTGCTCTGCCTGAAGCCGGTGAGCTGCGTGGCGTTCGGGCCGATCATCTCGCTGACGATAAGCTGATTGGTTCGGGGGTCGTAAAGGAGGATGGACCCCGAGTCGCACTTGAGGTGCTGCAGGATTTCAACCAGTGTGTAGCGAAGCAGGCGGTTCAATTCCCCGTTTGTGCCCGAAGAAGCATCCCGGCACGAGGCGGATGTACCAAAGGTTAGTCGCGCTTCACGTACCATTGGCTACATTTACCTCAAAAAATGCCATTTGAAGGCCGACACCGACCATCTGCACTGAAGACAGTCCATCACACAACATTGCTGTAAGGGATTACCGTACAAGCATGTTCGGCACTTCCGGTGTGCTTTTCAGAGGTTTTTGACAAATCCAGTCGTGGCGCTGATCCGGCCGGCGATGCCCCTGCTTCCGTCTACCGGGTGCGCAACCCCACCTTGGGCCCCGGCACAGTGGATTCTGCCATATGCCAAGGCACCGTCCATGCCACGCTGAGCCGCCGCAAGTCCTTTCGCAGCGGTTTCATTGCAGACCAAGGTAATGGTTAAGGGTGGATTGCAGTACTCTTATGATTCCAAGAGAAGTTTACCACATGAAATGCGGCACGTCAAGTAAAATCCGTGCAATTGTTTAATAAAACCAACTGCGATGTCTAAGTTTTTGGACAACTTCCCATGCGGCGTTCAGCGGCACGGTTATCTGCGGCGGCTAGTCCATAAAAAGTTACACCGGGGGTTCATCGAAAGGGTCGAAATGAACATCCGTTACATCGAGCGTTTCGCAGAGGCATTGTGATCCCACGAGCTCCGAGATGGACGGATGCGTGCGGCCGGCGTCGCCGGAGATGAACTCTTTGATGTAAGTGCCGCTCTGCGCCCGCAGGTCAAGCTCGAAGCGCCGCCGGTCGGGGTCGCTTGCCGGCGCCCTTGCCGAAAGCAGCACGAGCTTCCGCACGCGGATGATGTCGGCCCGCCGCCGAACTACGCGCTGCGGCGTCTGCTGCTGCACGGTAAACTCCGGGGCGGCGAGGAGGCCCGCGAGTTCGCTTTCCTCAATGGCACGCTCGCATTTCACCACCGCGTGATAGCTCTTGTCGGCACGGGCAGTGTCCACCCGCTTCACGATCTCGCGCGAAACGGGCCTCAGCCCCCGCACCTCAACGCTCCCGCCCGCGTTCACCTGCTGCTCGACGGCGGCGAAGTCTGCGCTCCGGCGGTGCGGGTTCAGCATCTCCAGAACGAAAGGCCGGCCGTTTCCCAGCATTCGCACGTCAACGTCTTGCCGGCCGGTAGCGTGCATCTTGCTGGCTCGCGCCCGAAGTGCCGCGAGCAGCGGCGCCGCAATGATCTCTTGGACCGAATTCGTGTAGACGCGCCCGCTGCCGCCGCACGTCTTGCAGCCGCGGCCTTGGCATTTCGGGCACAGCCACCTGGCCTGCGGCAGGTTGCGCGTGTGCTTCAGGTAGCGGCCGTAGATGAATATGGCCGATGGCAAGGCTTCCACGCGTGTGCCAGGGTATGTGACAATAAACGTGATGTCGGAATCGATCGGCTTGGGGTCGCATTCGGGCAGCCTGGCCCAAACGGCGAGGGCCAGCCTGAGATTGAGGTTGCGTTTCACCTCGGCGGCGTCGGCATCGGGAAGGTCGATTCGCAGCCGCGTGCCTATCGTGTATGAGTTGAATTCGTATTCGCCGGTGAGGCGAACGATGGTTTCGGTATAAGCTTTGATGGCGGAATCATCGGCCAAGGGGAGGGGTTCTTGTGGACCGTTTGGGCAAGCAGGCATAGACGACCAGAAAGCGGCGGCAGACAGCCCGGAGCAAGCGGCTACCGCGGCGGGCGACGGAGGTTTGTGGGGGGCCTACGGCCAGTAATCGCCCCGGAATAGCGCTTTAAGGGCTTCGCTTTGCGAGAAGCCGGCCGTGCGGCGGGTGCCGCGCGACCCGCACGCACGCAGGTATTCATAGAAGCAGTTTTCCAGCTCGTCGGGCGAGTTTATGCCCCAGTGCCTCAGCACGTTTGATGCGAGCGCGCCGAATCTGTCGAACGCGAACGCCGCGATCCCCTCGCTCAGCGGATCAGCCGTCTGCCCGTGGCACGCGGCCTTCACTTCGAGGAATTGGATGCATTCTGCGAAGAACTGCCCAAGCTCGCGACGGTTGTTCTGTTTTCTTGTGAGAGACAGCCTTTCCTGCGAGGGATTCCTGCCCGAAGCGCTATGGAAAGGCCGATCAGGTCGGATCATGTTGTTGTATCCTGTCAGAGCGCCGAACAGAAGCCGCTCACGAATGCCGCCAGCCTGTGGCCTGGCTCCGCCGGCCCTCTATTCAATTATACACACGAATTCCGGAAGATCAAGCAGAACCGGAAAAATCAGTACATTTGCCATTGCACGGCCAGCCCGAAACCTGCTTGTAATGGTATAAAGGCTAAATCTTATTTACGAGCAGGTGATTTTTCAACGATAAAATCATGGAAACTTTTTTCCCCACCCCGGCAAACTGAAATCTGGCAACCGCTCGTTCCGGCGCGATACTATAGCGTCGGCCGCGATTTCTCCCGATTCAGCATAGCGGCATTTGACCAGACGGCAAGAGATGAATAAGAAGCTCATCCACCAGATCGGAACGTCGGCCCTTCAGGCCTTGATCCAATGGCGTGAAATTACTACGAAGTGCGCAACTTAGGCTACACACAAGGCCGAAGCACGAGGGCGGACGATTCCGCTCGCAGACTCGCTTCAGTCCGCCCTCTGATCTGTCGGCTAATCGCTCTGTATCCCATATTACGGACTGAGTAGTAAGCCCAAAATGGTAACCGGCTCAATGAGCTTGCAGAAGAGAAAGAACGAGCGAAAACGGGGACTGGCAGCCGATTTGCGAAGTCTGCGGAGCAAACTCGGTGCCTGTCCCCCGCTTTCGCGGCACCGCGCATAAAACGC
>DATLAR010000333.1:0-3999 GCA_035527355.1 Planctomycetota bacterium | reverse complement strand
GAACAGGAACGGTATCGGCCTTGCCATCAGCGGGCATTTCCACACGGGGCTCGATCCGGTTCGCGTCAACGGTGTGCAGGTGACTGCGGCGCCGGCGTTGTCGGAGTCGCCGTTTTCATTCCTGGAAATCGACATCGACGGGGACCTGGTGCGCGTGCAGCGCCACCACCTGCGCATGCCCGACAAGCTGGGGCTGATAGATTGCCACGTCCACACGCAATTTGCCTACTGCCGCGAAAACACCAGTATGCCCCGCGCGATGGCCCTGGCCAAAGACTTCGGGCTGGCGGCGTGCATCTTCACCGAGCATTCCGGGCAGCTTTACCTGAACCAGGAAACATACTGGCGCGGCGATTTCCTGAAGGAGGGGCTCGAATATGGGCAGGGGCGCGATAACCGAATGGATCAGTATTTCGCGGCGGCCGCTGAGGCCGGCTGCCCGGCCGGCTGCGTAGGGCTCGAGGCCGATTGCGATTTCCGCGGGCGGCCGATGCTGCGCAACGAAGAGCGCTCGCGTGCCGCGTTCATCCTCGGAGCCGTGCACGTGCTGCCCGAGCTGCAGAAGCCCGAGCCAAGGCCGGCGCGGGTGGCTGATGAATTCATGGCCCAGCTCGAGAAGTTCGTGAAGGGGGGCATCGACTCGCTAGCGCACCCGTTCCGCGTTTTCCGGCGCCACCGCATCGAGGTGCCGCCGTCGATCTTCGCGCCCGTGGTGAAGCTGCTGAAGCTCCACAACGTCGCGGCGGAGGTGAGTTTTCACTGCAACGACCCCTCGCCCGAATTCTTCAGGCTCTGCATCGACGCCGGCGTGAAACTCACCTTCGGCAGCGACACACATAACTTGTACCAGGTGGGGGAGTTCACCCCGCATCTCGATCTGCTGCGTGGCGCGGGTTTCGACGGCAACCCGCGCGACGTGCTGCTGCAGCCGAAAGGGCCGCTGGTGTGAGAACGTCGGTGCCCCGGAGCCGCTTGCGCGCTTTGATTCAGGAAACTGCGGAAATGGCACACCCCCGACGGCCCGTGAAAAAAGTGTCCCTTAAGATTGACAAACCGACCCTTTAAGTGTATAATTTCATTATACAACCATTGGCGGCGGCGACCCGGCCAACGGGAATCGCATGGAAAACCTCGGACCTGAAACACTACGTGAGCGTGAACAAATGGTCAACAACTCGATTGTGACAGTACTCGCAGAACAGTTCAAGAAGGCCAACCCCGACCACTTACGAGCACTCATCGAGCTGCATGAGAGCAAGGCGTCAGTTCCCTTCATCGTCCATTACCGCCCCGATCTCGTGGGCGGTATGAACGAAATGCAGGTGTGCGCCGTGCTCGATCACTACCGGGATCTCTCCACGCTGTGGGCTCGCAAGCGACACGTTCTCGAGGCGATGGAAAACGCCGGCATGCTCACGCCCGAGCTTGCAGAGAAGGTGGAGAACACGCTGGACCGCTGGGAGCTGGAAGACCTTTACCTGCCGTACCGGCCGCGGCGCCGCACAAAAGCGACCACCGCCAAGGAACGCGGCCTCGAGCCGCTGGCCGAGGCGCTGTGGGATCAGCAGGTGGAAGGCACGCCCGAGGAATTGGCCACGCCATACCTGAACGCCGAACTGAAAGTTGCCAGCATCGAAGATGCACTCGACGGCGCCGTCAATATAATGTCTGAGTGGATCGCCCTGAACCCGACCTCGCGCCGCGTGATTCGGCAGCTCATCTGGGATATGGGCAAGCTGGAATCGAAACTCGTGCCCGAGCGCCAGGGTCAGGCGGGCAAGTACGACACCTACCACAATTTTTCGGAACCAGTGCACAGCATCCCATCGCACCGCCTGCTTGCGATCCGGCGGGGCGTGAAGGAAAACTGGCTGCAGTGCGACATCAACCTAGACCGGGAAATGCTGCTGGCGAAGCTGCGCGAGCAGTTCATCATCAATCCCGAATTCCGCTGCCGCGAGGTAGTTGAGAAAGCCGTTGCCACCGCGTTCGACCGCCTGATGTGGAAAACCATAAGCGGCGAGATAATCACATCGATCAGCGAGCGCGCCGACGCCGAGGCAATAGAGATTTTCTGCAAGAATCTTCGCAGCCTGCTGCTGATGCCGGCGGGGGGCAAGGTGCCCGTGATCGGTATTGAAGCGTCTACCAAGCCCGATGTTCGCATAGCCGTGATCGGGCCGGAGGGCGACTTTATAGAAGCCGCGTCCATCTATCCCGGCCCGCAAGACGCCAAGCCGGAGGAATCGGCCGCAACACTGGCGGCGCTAGTTGAGAAACACAACCCGGCGGCAATCGTGGTAGGCAACGGCGCCGGCAGCCGCGTCACCGACGAGTTCATTCGCAGCTTCATCAAGCAGCACTATCCCGACACGGCCGTGCGCAAGATCGTACGTGTCGTGGTCAACGAGTCCGGCGCAAACATCTATTCCGCCTCGCGCATCGCGAAGGAAGAACTGAGGGACGTGGACTCCGCCACGCGCTGCGCCGTTACGATAGGCCGCCGATTCCAAGACCCGCTGGCCGAGCTTGCGAAGATCGACCCGCGCGCCATCGGCGTGGGCCAATACCAGCACGATGTAGACCAGCGCCGCCTCCGCGAGAAACTGCACGCCGTAGTCGAGTCTTGCGTCAATCACGTGGGCGTCGATCTCTGCACCGCGTCTTATGCAATGCTCAGCTACGTCTCGGGCTTCAACCGCGGCACCGCCAGCCGGGTGGTTGAGCACCGCCAGCTTCACGGTCCGTTTGCCACGCTGGCCGCTCTCAAGGAAATCCCGGCGATCAACGACTACGTATTCCAGCAGGCCGCCGGCTTCATTCGCATAAAGGGCACGGCCGAGCCGCTGGAAGGGACGGGCATCCACCCCGAGCATTTCGAGTTCGTCCACCGCATTGCGGCCGATCTCGAAACGGACGTGCCCGCGCTTCTCGGCAACCGCGACCTGCTGCAGAAGATCGAGATCGAAAAGTACGCCACTCCGGAGATCGGTCCGCTCGGAATCCGCACGATCATTCGCGATCTGCGCAGCCCGGGGCACGATCCTCGCCGGCGCACGGAAAAAGCTCAGATCGACGATGCCATCTCGTGCATGGACGACCTGAAGGAAGGGATGGTGCTGGAAGGGACCGTTACCAACGTTACGAACTTCGGCGCGTTTGTGGACATAGGGGTGCACCAGGACGGCCTCGTGCACGTTTCCGAGCTATCTACCTCCTATATCCGCGACGCCAACGATGCCGTGAAGATCGGCGAGGTGGTCAAGGTTAAAGTGATAACTATCGACCGCGAGCGGCACCGCATCAGCCTGAGCATCAAGCAGCTATCCAAGCCCCGGACGGAAGGCGAGCAGAAGAGCCGCCGGCCCAAGCGCGGCGCGAAGCCGCAGCCGAAGGCCGCCGGGGAAGCCCGGCCCGCCGACGAGAAAGTGGAACGCCGGCCAATCACCACGGAAGACATCAAGAAGCTGGTTCAGCGTCTCGCCACACGGTAGCAAGGGCCGGCCGAATGCAATCACGCGCAGGTGCGTTGACAAGATCACGCACCTGTTTTTGCGCGCATTTTCGCGCATCGCCATCGGCGGGTGCGGCCTGGCCGCCCTGGGCCGGGGAGCATGGCTACGACCTGAGCATGTTGAAATGCAGGACCGGCGTCTCAAGTGCGGGGGCTGGCTTGGCACGGAGGGCGCGGCTGACAACCGCGTTGGTTTCGAGGTTCCTGTAGCTCACTTTCGTGGAGCTTTCATACTGCAGCACCTCGTGCGGCAGGAACACCCGAAAGATGCAGGCTTCGTGCTGGATGCCGGGGCGGACCAGTTGCAGGCACTTCTTCTGCACAAGCCTCCTGATCGCCTGGCGTGCGGTGGAATGCGACACGCTGCAAAGCTGCTGCAGCTCGGCGTTGCTCACCTGGGCGCAATTCAGCCCGCGGCCGAACGAATGGCGGTAGAGCTGCAGATAGATGGCCTGCTCCACGGGCATGAGGCCCAGGCGGGGAAA
>DATLAR010000332.1:0-6595 GCA_035527355.1 Planctomycetota bacterium | reverse complement strand
GAAACGCAGCTCGTGCAGCCGGTGTCGCCGGTGGGCAAAACGTCGCGCATGACCATCTGGGTGATTCGCGCGTTCTTCCTGCTGGTGAGCACCGGCACCGGTGTGCTGATCTCAAACAACAAGCACCTGAACCCCGGCTTCGAATTCAGCCTCGCCGAATGCGTGTTCGGCATGATGTCTCTATACATGGTCGTCATGCTGCTCGAGATGCTGCTGGGCTCGGCGTCCGACATCTCGTCGCTGGTCTTCGGCCTGATCGTAGGCACCATTCTCTCGTTTCTCAGCCATTCGCTTGTCATCCTCTCGTTTCCGGATATGAAGCCCGAGCACAGCCAGGCAATCAGGCTCATACTCATCTGCGTGTTCTGCTACCTCTGCGTGATCCTTATCTTCAAGACGCGCCACCGGTTCAACTTCATCATTCCATACGTGGAATTCCACCGGCAGCAGAAGGGCCCACGCGCCATGCTGCTCGATACCAGCGCGATCATCGATGGCCGCATCGCCGACATCTGCGACACGCGCGTGTTCGACACGCCCATTGTCATCCCGCGGTTCATACTCCGCGAGCTGCAGGGTATTGCCGATTCGGCCGATAAGCTGAAGCGCGTTCGCGGGCGGCGCGGGCTCGACATCGTGAACCGCCTGCAGAAGAGCCAGGCGATTGAAGTCATAATCGAAGAGGGCGGCGTGCCCGGCAGCGAATCGGTCGACGCCAAACTTGTCCGCCTCGCGCGTTCGCTGGGTGCGCGGATTGTAACTACCGATTTCAACCTCAGCAAGGTTGCACAGATACAGAGCGTCGACGTAGTGAACGTGAACGACCTCGCAAACGCGCTGCGTCCGTCGTTCATTCCGGGCGAGGAGCTGCGCATCCAGCTCGTGAAGGAAGGCGCCGAGCCGGGCCAGGGCGTAGGCTACCTCGACGACGGCACAATGGTCGTGGCTGAAAACGGCCGCAGCGCCATCGGCAAAGACGTAGTGCTCGAGGTAACCCGCACCATCCAGACCAGCGCCGGAAAAATGATTTTTGGAAGGATGCGATGAGCGCAGGCTACAGGCTGAGGAAACGACTTGAACATCGAACGTCGAACGCTGAACGTCTAACGAAAGACTCGCCTGAGAAAGTGGAGTGCGCAAAGGGGGTCTGATTCAGCCCAAAAGGCCAAAGCCTCAGAGCCCAAAACGGTGCGGGCGCCCGCCAGTGAGAGGCTCTTTCCTCCTTCCGCCCTCCCGGATTGATCCCTCCGTTCGCGTCCTCCGGTTGGTCTTCTCCGTCCCAGATACCTGCTTGCCGAGTAGCGCTCGCCGGGTCCCTGTTGCCGAGCACCTGCTTGTCCGCTCCGTTCGCGTCCTCCGATCATATAAACGTAGAAAATCGTGCGCGGTTCATTGCGGCGAAGAAAAATGAAGAAATATCATGGTGGTCCGCTGGTTGCTATGAACTTTGGAGGGCTGGTTACGATGCGGCGGGATGGACGGCTTTTTGCTGGCTGCGGAACATGCGCCAATAGTGGCCGTGGGCGGCAAGCAGGTCTTCGTGCGTGCCATCTTCCACCACGCTGCCTGCATCGAGCACCACGATCCTGTCGGCCTTTGTTGCCATTGACGTGCGGTGCGTGATGACGATCGAGGAGCGGGTGGACAGCACCTTTGCGAGCGTTTCCTGTATCTTCATCTCGGTGTGCGCGTCGAGCGCGGATGTGCAGTCGTCCAGCACCAGGATGCTGGGATGCGACACGAGCGCACGCGCGATCGACAGCCGCTGCTTCTGCCCGCCCGATAGGCTAACGCCTTGCTCGCCGATCTTCGTCTCGTATTTGTCGGGCAGCTCATCGATGAAGGAATGGATTTCGGCCACCTTCGCAGCCTCGATGAGGTCTTCCATTTCTGCATACGGAGCGCCGTAACGGATGTTGTCGGCGATCGTGCCCGAGAATATGGCGGACTCCTGCGGGACGAGGCCGATGTGCCGGCGCAGGCTGATGAGCCGCACGTCCATGATGTCCTGCCCATCGATGAGGATTTGCCCTTCAGTGGGGTCGTAGAGCCGCAGCAATGCGCTGGCGAGGGTGGACTTGCCCGACCCGCTGGCGCCCATGACGCACACGGTTTGGCCGGGCTCGATCTTGATGTTCACGTTGTGCAGGGCATAGGTTTGCGGCTTGCTCTCCGCTTCCGGCGGCGGTGTTTGAGGCTGCTGTGCCTCGAAGCGCGGGCCGTGCCGGTGCCCGCCGCCACCGCCGAAGCCCCTCCCGTGTGGCGAGCCGGCGTCTTGCGCCAGCAGCCGCGGATCGGGCGCCTTGTATTTGAGGCTCACGTTCCTGAATTCCACCAGGCCCTTCACTTCGTGCAGGTTCACGGCATTCGGGCGGTCTTTGATCGTCACCTCCTCGTCGAGCACCTCGAAGACTCTCGCGATCACCACGATGAGCCATTGCAGTGTAACGTTGGTATCGGCGATCTGGATCACGGGGCCGAAGAGGCAGCCGACCGTTGCGTGGAAAAAGAGCATCTCGCCGATCGTGAGGCTGCCGTCGCGCACGAGCGCGGCGCCGTACCATAGCACCAGGGCCGTGCCCACGCCCGAGATGATCGTGGCGATTCCGCCGAGCAGCGTTTGCAGCACGTCGCGCCGCAGCACGGTTTTCAGAAACTCGCCGGCCATCCTCCGGTAGCGCAGTTGTTCCATCTTTTCCTGGCCAAACGATTTCACTACGCGGATGCCGCTGATCTTCTGCTGCAAGTAGCCGTAGATGCGCGAGTTGATCTCGCGCACTTTTCTGGTTTTCTCGCGGATGCGGCGCACGAAGAACGAGTAGCTGATGGCGTAGAGCGGCAGGCAGAACGTAGCCACCACCGCCATTCGCCAATGGATCGAATAGAGGATGATGCAGCCTACTATGAGCATGGTGACGTTGGTGGCAAACTGGATCACGGTGTGCGTAACGTTGCCGCGGATCACGTCAACGTCGTCGATCACTCTGGCCATGATCCTGCCGGTCTGGACCTGGTCGAAATACGTCATCTGGAGGGCCTGGAGCTTGTCGTGGAGGTCGGTTCGCAGGCGGAAGACGATCTTCTGGCCGATGATCGACGTATTGTACCACGAAAGCCAGCGCAGGATGGCGAGGAAGACGTGAATGCACACGTAAGCGACGAAGAATATCGCAAGAAGGTGAAACTTCTGCGATGAGGTTTTGGCGGTTCTCTGCATGAAGATGTTGTCGAGCGTGTCGGGCTTTTCCGGCTCGGGATATGCGTGCTTCAAGGCTGCCGTGGGGGACGTTGGATCGGCGGTGTCTGCGTCCGGCGATTTGGGCGGAGTGGCTTTCAGCTCCAGCACGTCGTCTACTATCGTTTTGCCCATGAAGCTGAAAACGTACGGCGCCATCGACGAGAGGCACGTGAGGAGAATCGAAAAGGTTATGAGCAACCAGTAGGGTTTGAGGTATGTTCTAGCCAGTTTGACGAACTGGTGCACGCGCAAACTCCTTGGCTGGCTTAATCTCGACCCCGGAAGCGGGGGCGTCGTGGAAGAGGGCGTCGGACGCGAACTGCTCCTTGCAGAGCGCGCGATAATGCCCGCCCTTGATGCGAAGGAGATCGATGTGCTTGCCCGTTTCCACTATCCTGCCCTTGTCGAGCACTACGATCATATCGGCGTTGGCGATGGTGGAAAGGCGGTGGGCTATGACGAACGACGTGCGATTGGCCATGACGCGGGCCAGCGCCTGCTGGATCAGCTTCTCGGATTCGGTATCGAGCGACGAGGTGGCTTCGTCGAGTATCAGGATCGCAGGATCGGTGAGCACCGCCCTCGCGATTGCCAGGCGCTGGCTCTGGCCGGCCGACAGCTTGGTACCGCCCGGCCCGATTATGGTGTCGTAGCCTTGCGGCAATGCCTCGATCACCTCGTTGATCTCGGCCACCTTGGCGGCCGCCACGATCTCGGCGTCGGTTGCCCGCGGATGCCCGTAGCGGATGTTTTCACGCACGGTATCGTTGAACAGGATCGTGTCTTGCATCACCACGCCGAGGTTAGTGCGGAGGTGCGAGAGCTTGATGTTGCGGATGTCGTGGCCGTCCATGAGGATTCTGCCGGAGATCACGTCGTAGAAACGGAACAGCAGCGTGGCGATTGTAGTTTTGCCCGAGCCGGTATGGCCGACGAGCGCCACGAGCTGGCCGGGCTTTATCTCGAGGTTGATGTCGTGCAGCACCGGCTCGTCTTTGAGGTAATGAAAGCCAACGTGCTCGAATTGCACGTGGCCGGCAAGCTGCCGCATGGATACCGCGTCGGCCGCATCGGTGATTTCGGGCTGCACGTTCATCAGCTCGAAGATGCGGTCTAGCGACACCTTCATCTGCTCGATCTGGTTGAACATTTCGGAGAAGCGGACGGCCGGGCCGAAAAGCTGGCCGGTGTAGCTCATGAAGGCGATGACGGCGCCGTAGCCCATCTGGCCGTGGATCACCATATAGCAGCCCAGGCAATAGATGATCGAGGTAGCGATGCCGCCGATCAGCCCGGCGAAAGTGGAAAACGAGATCGTGTAAACAGTGCTTTCGCGCGCCACGTTGAAGCTCTGGCGAATGTCGCCCACGAACCGCCTTGTCTCGGCTTTCTCGCGGGCGTAGCTTTTCACCATCGAAGCGGCCGATAGTCTCTCCTGCAGAATGCCGCAGATGCCGTCCATCTTGTTGCGATAGGCCAGGTTGGTGTCGCGGATTCGCGTAACGAAGAAGCGATAGTTGATCACGTACAGCGGCAGCACCACCATCACGATCAGCGCCATTCGCCAGTTCAGCAGCAGGCACATCGAAAGTGCAAAGAGGCACGCCACGATGTCGGTGATGAACGAGATAGTCTGGTGCGTGACCATGCTGCGGACGGTGCCGACGTCGCCCATTATGCGTTGCATGATGGCGCCGGTAGACATGTTGCCGAAGAAGCGCAGGGACAGCGCCTGCAAGTGGCGGTAGAGCGCATAGCGCACTTGGTAGATGAGCTTGTGGCCTACAAACGATATCATGAAATGGTTCAGCCCCGATATGAGCGACTGCCCCATCGGCACGAACGCCATCAGCAGGATTACTATAGGCAGGGCGTCCCAGTTGCCCCTCGATATGATGCTATCGGTGAGCAGCGCCAGCAGCATCGGCGGCGAAAGCGACAGTATAGTGAGGCAGATGGTGAAGGCCATGCACAGCAGCAGTCGCCGTCTGAAGGGGTATACAAATTGGAGAAACTTGCTGAAGTTGCTCATTCTGGTCTAACTATGTAACGGATCGGAAAAGAAGCACACAGGAGACAGGCCGCAAGCGAGCCGACAGCGAGAGGCTGATGCGGCGCGGGAAGCAGCCTTCGGGAGACGCTTTGGGCATCGCGAAGCCCTCGGCGATCAGCGAGGCATAGGGGGTATCATCTCGGGGTGCCTCCGCAGCGTGCGGAGGGTCTCCATCAGCGGCAAGGAAAAAAACGGCAATCTATAGCGGTCGCCCGGCCCGGATTCCGCTCCGCCATGGCGGGCCGGTGCAGGCGCCCTGCGGCCACAGGCTCCCTTGAAGCCTTGGCCTCTTCTTTAATTATTACCCAAGATTGGAAGGATTGCAAGCAAAAATCCCCGCGAGAAGCGATTTTTTTCGTTCTTCCCGCGGGGAATGCTTCTTTCACGTGGCTGTTGCGCCGTACATCGCGAATGCGGTTTCACAGCATCGCTCTCATACGCCGAAGCCCCTCCTCGATTTTTTCGAGGCTGGTGGCGTATGAAAACCGCACAACGCGATCGTCGCCGAAAGCCGAGCCGGGCACTACGGCGATTCTGGCGTGCTCGAGCGCCGCCTCGGCAAAATCCATCGAGCTGGCGATTTTGCGGCCCTTGATCTGCTTGCCGAAATACGACGAGATGTTTGGCAGAGTGTAAAACGCGCCCTTGGGTTCGAGGCACGTGACGCCGGGTATCGCGTTCAGTTGCTGCACCATTCGTTTGCGGCGCTTGTTGAATTCCATCACCATCGCCTGCACGCACTGCTGGTCGCCTTTCAGGGCGGCGAGGCCGGCCTTTTGCGTAATAGAGCACGGATTGCTGGTGCTGTGGCTTTGAAGCTGCATCGCGGCGGTCATTATTTCCTTCGGGCCGGCGGCATAGCCCAGCCGCCAACCGGTCATCGCGTAGGATTTTGAGAAGCCGTTGACGACGATCGTGCGGTCCTTGATGGCTTGGCCAAACGACGCGATGCTCCGGTGCACGGTGCCGTCATATACGAGCGCTTCGTAAATCTCGTCGGAGATAACGTAGATGCTGGAATCGAGGATCACCTTCGCGAGCTGTTCGAGCTCGGCCGGCGTGTAAACGCTGCCGGTAGGGTTCGAGGGCGAGTTCAGCACCAGCAGCTTCGTGCGCGGGTTGATCGCGTCTGCAAGCTGACGGGGTGTTATCTTGAATTCGGTGGTCTCGTCGGTGGGCAGGAAAACGCTGGCGGCGCCCGCTGCCTTCACCATTTCGGGATAGCTGAGCCAATAGGGGGAGGGGATGAGCACCTCGTCGCCTTCCTGGCACATCGCCACGATGATGTTGTAGAGCGAATGCTT
>DATLAR010000331.1:0-3153 GCA_035527355.1 Planctomycetota bacterium | reverse complement strand
AAGGGGCAGGCGGGCAACTCGCTGCCGGCGTTGCGGGGGCCGTTGGGCTCCTTCACGTCGTACGCGAGGTAGAGGTTTTCGGTATCGAAGACCATCCGTAGCGTGCCCAGCAGTTGTCCGTCGAGCTGAATCTCGGCCGCGGGCACTCCGGCCCATTCATCGAGGTTCCCGTCGACGTCTACCGTGCGCAAGCTCACATTCTTGTTCTGCTGGCGGTCAAACTCGTAGATGGCGCGAGCGGTGTAGATGGGCCGTTTGCCGGGGACGGGGCCGTCGGGATCCCACGGCCGGGCCGCGGCCGACAGCTCGGCGGTTACCGTCAGCTTGCCGGCGTCGATCGTTTTCAGCTTGGGCAGAGTTACCTCGTGCACGCTCACGCCGTGGTCGCCCGCACAGGAATAGACCTTCCCGCCGATCTTGTAAACAAACGCCCCCACCAGTTCGATGAACACGCTGTCGGCGTCGCGAATGCCATCGTTTGGATCGTGATACAGCTTGCCCACGTATAGGCCGGTGTCGGTCCAGACCCAGATTTGGGAGATGGTGTCGGGCACGAACACGAATCCGTCAAACGCCGCGCAGATGCTGCGCGGGAAGTACATCTCGCCGGGCTTGGCCTTGCCGGGTGCGCGGCGGCCGAGCTTCAGCCATTCTGGCTTGCCGGTCTTGGCGTCGAATCGCTGGGGCGTCTGGCGCCAGTTGCGGCTGGCCCACCAGCCATCGCCGTCGATTCCGCCCAGCTTGATGGGCACCGATCCGATCGGCTCGGCAAAGGCGTAGTACGAGTCGCCCGCCGGCATCAGGCCGGTCAGGAAGGCGCCACGCACGGGATCTTTCCAGCCGTCGCCGCCGGCCAACGAAGGCATATCGAGCGTGATGACCTCCTGGAGGTCGGCCCAATCGTAGACCGGCACGCCCGTGGGAAGCACCTCGCGTGCAGGCAGCCGCCGCACGTGCCATTTCAGCGGCGAGACGTTCTCCGGGCAGAGCATGAGGATGCTGAGGTCCTTCTGCAGCCGCCAGGAGAACAGCCGGCTGCACTTTTCCATGAGGGGATGTTTTTCCGTGAACACGCATTCGTCCTTCGCCATCTTGCCGTCGCCGTTGCGGTCCGACCACGCGAACCAGTTGTTCGGGCCTTGGTCGTAGTCGCCTTCGAACACGCCGTCGTTGGTTTTGTGGGCGCGGTGCGTGTAGACAAATGCGGCGAGCTTGTGGTCCATTGTTTTGGTGTCGACCAACCACACGGAGAACTCGCCGCCGAAGGAATAGAGCTTGCCGTTGTCGGCTTTCATGATACCGTCGGTCCACGCCAGATACGGATGCCGCCCGCCGTAGGCCGTGGTGCCGTGGTAGTGCGTGTTGCCGAGGAAAACATCATTTTGACTGGTCACGCTCAGCGGCATCAGGCGGCTCCACGAGGGGTACCACGTGCCGCGAGCGGGATCGATCTTGTAGGCGGTCATGCCTGGCACATCCGCAAAGACGCCGTCGCGGAAGAGCATCTCCATGCGGTCGGTGTCGATCATGCCCTGGCCGGAAGAGATGCGTGTATTGAAGAACTCGCGGACGAGCGTGCCCGTGCGGGCGTCCCACACGCTCGTGCGCTGGAAGCTGTCGGATTGCGCCACCCAAAGCGTGTTGTCGGGGCCAAGGCAGATTCCGCGGGCGCCGCTCATTCCCTTGGCATCGAAGAAAACGCTGCCGGGCTTTGGCTTGGCGCCGATCGTGCGTAGCGGCTTGCCCCCGGGCGAGAATACCTTCACCTGCTGTGAAGAGCCGCCGTCGCTGATGAAGAAATTGCCTTGCTGATCTATCGCCAGCCCGTGAGGATCTTCGAGGCCGGCTTCGATCACGGTGCCGAGCACCTTGCCGTCGCGGTCGAGCTTGAGAAGCTTATCGCCGCTGAGAACGAAGATATTGCCGCCGAAACCCCGCACGCCGCGCGGCGAGGGGATGTCGCTCGAGCCCAGCACGGCGCCGCTGCCCGAGTCCATGATCACGAGCTTGTTGTCGTAAAACACCGGCACGTAAATGCGGCCTGCGTCGAGGGCCAGGCCATACACTTCGCACGTCCAGCGGTCCTTCCAGTAGCCTTCGGTTGTGACCGTGTTGCCGGTGGGAACATCGCCGAGCACCTTGCCGCGCGAGTTGTTGATATCGTACTTTGCCACCACCAGCCGTTTCTTGCCGATGTCGGCGAGGGCCAGGTAAATGTTCTGCTCGTCCATAGTGCAGGCAAAGCGCACGTCCCACGGGAAGAACGAGAAATAGCGGCGGAGGATCTTGCCGGTGGAATCCATCAACTGCAGGCCGGTCTCATTGTGGGATTCCACGCAACCGAAGGCGATCATCACTTGCTTGCCATTGCTGCAAACGTCCATTGGCGGGCCGAGATTGCCGCCCCAGCCGCCAAGGCCGTTGTCGAGCACATACGGCGGATCGCCGCTCACGCCCACCTTCATCTTGAAATCGATCTTCGGCGGGCCGGGGAACCACACGCCTCGCACGCTGTAAGAACCGGGTGCAGCGGGCAGGCCGAGATCGGTAGTCACATCCCACGCCAACGCCTGCTTGCCGGCTTCCACCTCCTTGGCGTAACTGAGCGAGCGCACCAGCGTGCCCGACTCGTCGTACACGCCAAGGCTCAGCAGGCCCTTGCCGGGCGAGTCGAATGCCACCGGCATCGACGCCGGCTCGCCGCATAGCCCCTGCACCGCAACGAGCAGCATTACCGATACAAGCAGACAATTACCTTTCGTTTGCATCGCTGTTCTCCGAATGTGAAATGGCACGCGCCGTCTTTCGTGGAAGATGCCATGGGCATCGCCGCCGTCCCACAAGCATATCCTGTCGCGTCCCTTTGTCAAGTGGTTTTTCGGGCGGCACTGGTGGTGTGTGCAGACGGCCGGCGGGCCAGAACACCGGGGCACCCGCGCAAAAGCGGGTGTGTAAACAATTCGTGGGCATTCGCGTATAAAAGGTATACTCGAACGCGCAGCGGTCGCCGTATGCATTCTTCATCCATTCTTCATTCAACTCCGAATAAGGCCTGAAGGGTCGGAGTGCCGTACAGCCCAGTCCGAAGGGCTGGGGGAAATGCGCCGCCCACCCCAGAGTCGAGCCCTGTAAGGGCGGCCTTACGTATACCCA
>DATLAR010000330.1:0-6471 GCA_035527355.1 Planctomycetota bacterium | reverse complement strand
GTGCATCTGTGCCCTTTGTCTGTTGCGGCTGTGATGATCAGCCGTTGAGGATCTTGTCGCACTCGGCGGCGTCTACGTCCATCACAAACGGGATGCCGGAAACGTCGGCGGCTTCACGCGTGAGCGAGAAGATGTCGTCGCCGGTTTTCAGTGTAACGTGCTTCGCGCCCATCGCGCGCACTGGCTCTCCCTGCGATCAGGCCGCATCGTGCCGGCGCACTGCACGTGTTCTTGCACCGGCTGCCGCTGCGGCACGCGCTGCTTTCATTCTTGATTCCGGCGGCCTTGTGTGGTTCAATAGAATGAAGGCCGGAATCCCGGCCGTTTCGTTTTTCGAGTCGGCCGAGGGCTGCGCCATCGTTTCTTCAAAGCGCAAAAAAAAGCAGGATATCCCCGAGCCGGTGGGTATCACTACCACCATCCCTTGCGAGGTGATCTTCGCTGCCGGTGCGAAGCCTGTAGACCTCAATAACATCTTCATCACCGATCCGATGCCGCTCGAACTGGTCGAGCACGCGGAAAAGCACGGCTTTCCGTCGAACCTCTGCTGCTGGATCAAAGGCATTTACGCGGCCGCGCACTTTCACGGCATCCGCACGGTCATCGGCGTGGTGCAGGGCGATTGTTCAAACACGCACGCGCTGATGGAAATCTGGAGGACGGAGGGCTTGCGCGTGCTGGAGTTTGCATATCCGTACGACCGCAACCGCGCCGCGCTCGAGAGCGAGATAGACCGTCTGTGTGCGGTTTTTGGCACCAGCCTTGAGGCGGCGGAGGACGTGCGGCGGCGGGTGCAGCCGATCCGCGCGAAAGCGCACGAGGTGGATCGGCTATGCTGGCAGGAAGGCAAGGCAAGCGGCGCCGAGAGCCACTTCTGGACGATCTTGTGCAGCGACTTCAGCGGCGATCTGAAGCGGTTTGACTTCACGGTTTCGGCCTTCCTGGCGAGGGTGAATGCGCGGCCGGCGCGGCGCCCGGCAATACGCCTGGGGCTCGTGGGCATCCCACCGATCTGCTTCGACCTCTACGATAGCGTTTGCGAATACGACGCCGAAATCGTGCTCAGCGAAATGCAGCGGCAGTTCAGCATGCCTTACCAGTGCGGCGATATCGTCGAGCAATACAGGCGCTACCTGTATCCGTACGATATCTTTGCACGGATCGACGATCTGAAGGTGGAGATCGAACGCCGGCAGATCGACGGCATTATTCATTACGTGCAGAGCTTCTGCTTCAGGCAACTGCACGACCGCATCCTCCGCGAGCAATTGAGCCTGCCGATCCTCACGCTGGAGTGCGACCGCCCCGGCCCGATGGACGGCCGCAGCCGAACCAGGATCGAGGCGTTTCTCGAGATGATCGGCGAGCGAAAGAAGCAAGGGCGCGCCGGGCGGAGGCGCATCGGAGCACACTGATGCTGGAAATGCACGACAGCCGCGAACCTGAGCCGTCGGCGAGGGGATGGAAGCTCGCCGCGCTGAAGTTTGCCTTCGCGGCTGCGCTGATCTGGGCGATGATCCACTTCGGTTGGCTGCGGCTGGATGTGCTGGCGCAGGTGGCGGTGCGGCCCTGGCTGTTTCTGCTGGCGGCGCTGCTGATGCTGGCCGGTCTGCTGCTCACGGTTGTGCGCTGGCAGGCGCTGCTGGCCGTGCAGGGCGTGCGACCCGGCGCGCGCGAGGTGCTGCGGCTCGGGTTCATCGGGTTCTTTTTCAGTTGCGTGATTCCGGGTTCGGTGAGCGGCGACGCGGTGAAGGCGTGGTACGTGGCAAGGCGCCACGGCCAAACGACCGAGGTGATTACGTCGGTGCTGCTCGACCGTTTCATCGGGCTGTACACGTTCATGGTTGCGGCGTCGGCGGCGATTGGGGCGAGCTGGTGGAGCGAAAGCTTCCGCCGCGTGAGATCGACCGCCGGCATCGAGCTCGTGTGCCGGCTGGTAGTGGCGCTGGCGTTGGTAATGACGGTTTTTGTGGTGCTGGCACTTAGCAAAACGGCGAAAAGAAGCCGGCTTTTCGCCCGCGCGATGCGGCGGCTGCCGTTTCACGCGCAACTGCAGAAGATGCACGACGCCATCTATCTGTATCGCAGCCACAAACGAGCGCTTGCGTTCATCATCCTGATGTCCGTAACGGCGCAGGTGCCGATGATATTATGTAATTACGCATTGGGAAAAGTATTGGGCGACAGCCTGCCGATCTCGTCATACTTTTTCCTCGCGTCGGTGGGCCTGGTGATAAACTCGCTGCCCGTGCTGCCTGGCGGGCTTGGCACGGGCGAGGCCGGCTACAGGATGCTCTTTTCGGCGTTTGGCAGCGGCGTGGGGGCCGAGGTGGCCGCGCTCTGGCACGTGCTGTTCTTCGCGTGGAGCATTATTGGTCTGCTGCTGTATCTGAAGGGCAAGGCTGCGTACCAAACGCCGGCCGGCGAGCCGCAGCCGCAGAGGACGTTGTGATGCAACAACTTGCCGGCATCAAGGGAGCCATTCACATCCATTCGCGCTACTCCGACGGCAGCGATGGGATGGAAGCGATCATCGGTGCGGCAAGGGCCGCTGAGCTGGATTACGTTGTTGTTACCGACCATAACGTGCTGAAAGCGAAATCGCTGGGCTGGGAGGGCTGGCACGACGGCGTGCTGGTGATCGTGGGCTGCGAAATCAGCCCCAAGGCCGGCCATTGCTTGGCGCTCAACGTAGACAACTGCAGAAAGTTTTACAAGCTGCCTGCGCCGGAATACCTGGGCCGAGTGAAGGCTCAGGGCGGCATGGCGTTTGTGGCGCATCCCGAGGGCAGCATGGTCCGCGAGTTCAACCTCAAGCTGAACGCGTGGACTTACTGGGACAGCCCGGATTATACGGGCCTGGAGATCTGGTCGTACATGCACGACTGGATCCGCGGCTGCACCATCCGCAGGCTGCGGCACTACATCACGCAGCCCGACGCGCACGTGTCGGGGCCCGGGCGCGAGGTGCTGGCACTGTGGGACCGGTTGGCCGGCACGCGGCGAATGGTGGGCATCGGCTCGCTCGACAATCACGCGGCGAATTTTCCGCTGCGCAAGTGCTGCTGGAAATTGCTGAAGATATTTCCGCACGAATTTGCCTTCAAGACCGTTCGCACGCACATACTCGTGCCGCCGCTGACGGGCAGGTCGCAGGAAGACGTAGACGCGGTGCTGGCGGCGCTGAAGAGCGGCCGCTGTTACATAGACTACGCTCCGCTGGGCGACGGCACCGGTTTTCGGTTTACCGCCGAGCAAAACGGACAAGAATACCAGATGGGAGACGAAATGGCGGCGGGGGGCAAGCCCGTGACTTTCAGGGCATCGTGTCCGCGCGATGCCGAGCTTTCATTGCTGCGTGATGGGCAGGTAGAGAAGGTGCAGGTTGGCAGGGCGCTGGAGCATTCAACGGCCGCGGCGGGCGTGTTTCGCGTGGAGGCTTGCATCGGCGGCAGGGCGTGGGTGTTCAGCAATCACATCTACGTGAGAGTGTGAAAAACCTGCAAGACTTTGCAGCGGTGCTGCAAGAATTTGCAGAAAGCACGCTCCGCTCTGTGTTTTAGCGCGGTCCGTTCTTTTGCAGAATAGCTTGTGTCATAAGCACATCGGCGATACGCGGTCGATGGCGGCGAGAATTGGCACGGAATTTGCACTTTGGTTGTGTTAAGCAAGCACAACCAGGGGCGGATCGCCGGCAGCCTATGAGCTTTTCGCCGAAGGCCGTGGTTCTGATCCCTGGGCAGTGCCGCGAAAAGGAGAATGCATGTTCTCACAAGAGGTGCGCCGTTCTGAAGTGCATATCGAAACAACAGCGAAGGCGGCAGTGAGCGTGGAGCAGTTGCTGGGGGAAACGAAATCCCTGCTCAACAGCGAAACCAGAGCCTGCCGAAAGACTTCCGACGGCGGCACGTTCTTTGTCGTCGTTTGCGATAGGGAAGAGGAGTTGGACAGGCTCCTGTTCAGGATAGAAAAGATCCGCGGGGCGGTCGTTCACGAGTGCCACTGTCCGTAACGCCGCGGAGAGGTTTTTCCCTTCCCGGTGACGTAACCGGGGAGACCTGGCTTTTTGATTTTCAGGCACAAGACAGAGAGACATTACTGAGCGCTTGTATGACAAAATCGAACAGATGTCAGGACCGTGAATTGGAGTTTGTGGGCAAAGCCAGGCCGAAGAAGCTTGGGGAAATCGGATTCGTTGAAAAAAAGGGCAGGAGCAGGATCCTTCGGGGCGAGGGGAACGTCGAGATATTCTTTCCCCAGAAGGAAGACCGCAAGAGCGTATACTACAGCAAACGAGTGTTTCTAGCCTCATTCGCCGAGTATCTCGGCTGAAATCAGAACCTTTGCGATGGCATTCCCCCGCACACGGGGCACGCGATGCTTTCATCCGATGCCGCGCGGAGTGCGGGCACTGTGCGCCTCGAGGCACGCGGGCGGTACTGTGCCGCAGGAAACAGTGAAGCTGCAACCTGACACCAATCGGCTCCGCCGTTGCGCGGACCCGTAGTCGCGGAATAGCCCTTGATGCTGCTTTCCAATATACTGACGCCCGGCGACATCTGCCTGAACCTCAAATCGACGCGCAAGATGGACGCCATAAAGGAAATGGTCGACAGAATAGCCGAGAACGGGCGGATTGTCGACAGGGTGCAGCTTTTCGATGCCATAGTCGAACGCGAGGAGCTGCAGACGACCGCACTCAACAGCGGAGCTGCCGTGCCGCACGCCCGAATCGACGCAGCCCTGCCGCACGCGAAGACCGATGCCGTGAGCAGCATCATAATGGGGCTGGGCATTTCGCAGCAGGGGATCGACTTCGGCGCCGCCGACCACACCCCCGCCCACCTTGTCTTCCTCATTGCAGCACCCAAAAACGCCAGCGCCGAATACCTCCAGTTGCTCCAGGCCGTCTGCAAGCTCCTCCAGGCAAAAGGCTTCCGCGAAAAAATGCTTCTGGCACAATCGCCCGGCGACGTGCTGAGCGCCATCAACGAAAGCGAAAAGGACCTCGTGCTGTAGGGCATGCCCCCGCAAACGACACGTTCGGTAGGTTTGACAGGCAGTTTGCCCGCCTCGCCGCATATGCATTTTGCATTGACTCTCCGGCCGGCGCCTCTATAATGAGGTTAGGAGACGAATTCTCATTATGAGCGATTCCGTGCAGAGAATTACCAACGATCTGCATGCCTTGGCGGAGCGCCACCGGATGGCCGCATTTGGCGTGGCCGACCTCACCGCGCTGTCCGAGCAGAAGCCCGATGTGCTATCCGACGTAGGCGATGGCTTCACGCGGGCAGTGGTGATTGGCGTGCGGCTGCAGGATGCCGTGTTGCAGGGGGTGAACGACCGGCCCACGCCGCTGTATTTCCACCTCTACCGGCAGGCCAACTATGAGCTCGACCGCACGGCGTTCGATGCGGCCGGCCTGCTGCAAGCCGCCGGCTGCCGCGCGATTGCGATTCCGGCATCGCAGGTGATCGCGCGAAACCCGATGCGCGGGCACCTGTCGCACAAGCTGCTGGGCTGGGCGGCCGGCATCGGCTGGATCGGCCGCAGCTCGCTGCTGGTTCATCCGCGGTTTGGCGCAAGGATGCGATACGTGTCGGTGCTTACCGATGCGCCGCTGGAGGCCGGCCAGCCGGTGGAAGACCAGTGCGGCGAGTGCCGCAAGTGCGCCGCCGCGTGCCCAGCGGGTGCAATACATCAGAGCTTCCGCGATTTCGATTTGAACAAATGCTATGAAAAGCTGTGCGAGTTTGCCCGGATGCCGGGCATCGGGCAGCATATCTGCGGCGTGTGCGTGAAGGCGTGCACCGGCCGCGAAAACGGCTGAAACATCTTGCACCCGGGCGGCGTCTAACAGGCCGGAGGGCAAAGCGAGCAGAGAGTGGCAATGCGATGAAGCAGCACAGGCACGGCATCCATCCGTCGATCAGCGGCCATCAACCGCCCGATGAGCGTATGGCGCGGCTGATCAGCCGCGCGCCCGCGTGGGCGGCATCGGCGGTGCTGCACGTGGTGATGATCGGCCTGCTGCTTCAGCTTTCCAGCGTAACGGAGCGGCCCGAGCCAAAAACCTGCCTGGTGAGCATAACAAACCGAAGCGACACCACGCTGGATAAAGGCGACGACAAGCCGGCCGACCTCAACCCGGGCATCGCAACCGCGATAGATCCCGCGGCGTTTGAATACGACGAGAACAGCACGGAGAAGGACCAGTCGCTGCAGGATGTGGCCAGGGCGCTGGATGTGCCGCGCCTGATTTCGATGGGGGGCTACGCCGCGCGCAGCGGCCGCAAGCAGATCGCATCGCAGGGCGGCGGCACGCCGGGGTCCGAAAGCGCCGTAGACTTGGCGCTCGAGTGGCTTCAGCGGCACCAAAGCCCCGATGGCGCGTGGCGCGCGCGCGACTACACCGCCGGTTGCTACACAGGCGTGCCCTGCGGGCGCATCGATGACGTGCTGAGCGGC
>DATLAR010000329.1:0-3922 GCA_035527355.1 Planctomycetota bacterium | reverse complement strand
CCACGTGAAATCGGCCACGTCATTCCTGCTCACCGCGTTCATCGTGATCTTGAAGCCGTTCTCCTGCTTCTGCACGTTCATCGCGCTGAACTCCGGCATCACGGTATCCCACCGCTCATCGCGCACCGCGAAATAGATTCGCCGCACGATCTCCTTGTCGCCCACGCACAGGTAACGAAGCTCGCCGTCTTGGAACTTCGCGCGGATCGGCCCGGCATTCAGAAAATGCACCACCGGCTCGCGCCGCTGCTCGCCAAACAGTATCACATCCCGCATCGCGATCTCCTCGGAAACCTTCAATGCCTTCAGTGCATCCATCGCCGCCGGCCTCACCAGCGGGTTCCTGTCGGCCGCGCAATCCAGCAGTTTCTTCACAATATCATCGCGCTCTGCGCCAATCTGCCTGGCCAGCAAGGCCGCCGATTCAGCCGCCGCACGCCGCACCGGCCCTTCGCGGTCGCCCAGGCTGCCAAGCACCACCGGCACCACCTTCACCGCCTCGGCGTCCGCCGCCAATGCAATCTGTGCGAGCGCCTTCAGGCTTTCCAGCCGCACGATCTGGTCGCCGTGCTTCATACCCTCGAGCAGCGCGGGCACGGCCTCGGGTGCCTTCAGCCTCGCAAAAGCCTGCGCGGGCGATACCTTCAGATACGGCCGCCAGTCCGTCTTGTATACTTCTATCATTGCCGGCACGGCGTCCTTGTCATATGTGCAAAGCGCCTTCACCGCCGCTTCGCTCACGTCCCAGTGATTCTCCTTCTGTGCCACGGTCTTCAGGAACTCGAAAACCTCCGGCTCCCTGCGGCCCACACACTGCTCCACCAGATCGAGCCTCAGGGCCACGTCCGGTCCTTCAGGTGCCTCCTTGTGGGCGTCATAGGTACTCATGATGTCGTCAAGCGGTCGTTGCTCGGCTGCGACCAGTGGCGCTCCCTTGCCCTTGCCGGCGCCCGCGATGCAGAAAAGATGCTTCTCGCCGCGAATGAAAATCCTGCCGCCCGCGATGGCGGGCGAGGCCAGCACCTTTTCGCCCAAGGCATTCACCGAGAGCGTTGTAGCTTTCGGCTTGGCACCGCGCGACAGCTCGATCACGAACACGTCGCCCTTCTCGCTGGCCCAGTAGATCAGGCCGCCGCCGATCACCGGCGACGATGTAAAATGCGCCCGCACGCGCGTCTCGGCCGCCACGGCGCCTGTTCGCAGATCAATGAACCTCATCGCCCCGTTGTCGCCCGGCAGCACGCAGAACCGCTGCACCAGCGGCGACGGCACATACGGGCCGCCGGTGGTTACGTGCCACCGCACGTGCGTGTCGGTCACGTCGCCGCGTCCGCTCGGGTCAATCGCCATCGTCGGCCCGTTGCGGCCCGACGTCACGTACACGATGCCGTCGCTGGAAACGGCGCTCGGCGTGAGCATCGAGATCATCCCGCGGCACCACCACAGCTCCTTGCCGTCGGCGGGATTGTATGCCAGCACCTTGCCGCCGTTCACCACCACCTGGTCTTTGCCGTCCACCGTGATGAGCAGCGGCGTGGCATACTGCCGGCCCTGTCCGGGCCGCGGCGTGCGCCAGCGCTCCTCGCCCTTGTCCTTTGAGAAAGCCGCAATGAAGCTGCCGTCGTCCTGGTCGCAGTTCACGATCACATAGTCTTTATAAAGGATCGGGGAGGCCGCCATGCCCCAATCGGTCTTGTATGGCCCCAGATCGCGCTTCCACAGTTCGTTGCCGTCCATATCGAAGGCAACGAGGCCGGGCGAGTCGAAAAACGCAAACACGCGCTCGCCATCGGTTGCGCACGTAGACGACGCATAGCCGTTCTTGTCATAAGTCTTGGCCACGCGGTCGGCCGCGAAATCCTTCTGCCAAAGTATCTTGCCGTCCTTCGCGTCAAGGCAGATCACCATCCGCTTCGCGCCGGCTTCGGCCCACGCCGTGATGAATACGCGATCGCCCCAGATCACGGGCGAGGAATTGCCCGCGGGCAGGGGCGTTTTCCACACCACGTTCTCGGTAGCGCTCCAGTAAACAGGCAGACCGGTCTCGCTGCTGATGCCGGAGCCGTCGCCGCGCCAGCCGGGCCAGTTCTGCATCGCCGGCGCCTCCGCCGCCGCCGGCCCAACTGCAACCGCCGCCAGGACAAGCATCGCAAGAAACGAAATCATTACGTAACGAAACCGCATTACCAGCTCCTTTTGCAAAGCAGCACCCGCGAGATTTCCGCCGGTGGGGCGCATAGCCGCCGGCGCTATTTTCTGCCGCGCAATTCTATACGCTCGCCCGCCGATGTCAAGCACCTTTTCCGATTGCGGCAACCGCGCCTCGCTCGTTTCACGCGGGCTGCGGCAGCTCCCGCCGCGCAAGCAGCGCGTGAGCCGCCAGCGCCACACCAAAGCACACCGTATTGCCCACGATGGTATAGAGCAGGAAATGGGTCGAAGGCAACTGTGCGGCCGCACGTGTGAGGGTTCCACCGATCAGCGGCACAATGCCGAAATCGGTTCCAGCCGACATCATCAGGAACAGGCACACGTATGAAACCGCAAAGCCAGCCAGCGCCGCGCGCCAGTTTACCCTGAACGGCAGGAATGCCAGAGCCATCAGCCCCAGCACGCCATTGGTCGATATCCCCATGATCTTCTGCCACACGGCCTGCGCGTATGTCACCTCCATAAACATCAGCCCCATCACCACCGCCAGCACGCCCCACAGCACCGTAAGCCAGCGCGCAAGCGACAGGCACGATGCATCCGACGGCTTGCGCCTGCTCAAACGCTTATAGAAATCTTCGACGCAAACCGTGGAGCTGGAATTCATCAACGAGTCGATGCTCGACATCGCAGCCGCGAAAATCGCCGCAATCACCAGCCCCGCCACGCCCGCCGGAAGCCGATCCACGATGAAAAACGGATACATCGTATCGGGCTTCGGCAGGTGAGCCACGGGATGCTCGCGGTAGAACACAAACAGCGCCGTGCCGATGAAGTAGAAAAAGAACCCGAGCGGAATATACGCGATGATCGATATCCACACGCTGCGGTTGGCCTTCTCCGTTGAGGCTGTGGTCATGTAACGCTGGGTCATGTCTTGCTGCGTGCCATAGATGCGAATGGTGGAGAAAATCGTCTCCAGCACCGCCCACAGCGTGGTGAGCTTGGCGATGCTCGCGGACGGTACGATGTAGCGGAATTTGTTGTGCGCCAGGCCCACCTCAAGAAACCGATCCACGCCCACGGCACTGAAGATGCAGCCAAGCGTAAGCAGCGCCCCCAGCACGATCACCGCCACCTGCACGGCATCGGTCCAGATCACGGCCTCTATGCCGCCGATCACGGTGTAAAGTGTGATGATCACGCCCATCACCACTATGCACAGCGGCAGCGAAATGCCCGTTACCGTGCTGAGCGCCAGGGCGGGCAGGTAAAGCACCAGGCCCGACCGCGCCACCGAAAAGATCACGAAGCTGGCCGACGCCAGCAGCCGCGCCGAAACGTGTATCCGCCGCTCGAGGTACTCGTAGACGCTGATCACGCCCGCCTCGCGGTACCTCGGCAGCACAAATCGCGTGATCACCGCCGCCGTGATGATCAGGAACGGCAGTTGCACCATAAACACCCAGTTGTGCTCGCCATACGACCAGCCCGACAAAGCCATCATAGTGAGCGCGGACAGGTACGTGCCCAGCAGCGAAAGCCCTACGATGATGTAATTGACGCGGCCGTCGGCCGTGAAATAGCCGCGTGTGCCCTTCACACGCCGTCCGACGACGAACCCGATAGCTATCATTCCAACCAGGTACGCGGCGAGCACGGTGTAGTTGAGCGTGCCGAAGCCACGGAGTACGGTCTGCCCGTCGGGCGCCTTCGGCGCTTCGGCCGCGACGGTTCGCGTGCCGCCGGTTACCGGGTGCGAAAACATCTC
>DATLAR010000328.1:0-6239 GCA_035527355.1 Planctomycetota bacterium | reverse complement strand
CGTGCCGAAGGAGGACCTCCAAGCCGCGATTGCGGGCCTGAAATCGGCCGCCGCCAAGCTGGCCGACGACAAGAAGTATCCGCAAGCGATCGAATTGCTGGACAGCCGTCCCGACATTCGCGACCCGCGCTGGCAGGCAGAACGCGAAAATGAAAAGCAGAAGGTGCGCAAGCGAGCCGAGGAGCTTTTCCGCATGGATGTGGCCCGCGCCGAGGCTATGGCGCGTGGCGGCCGTTACGAAGAAGCCCGCGAGGTCTATCGGCAGGTGCTCGAATATGGCCTGACCGACATGGCCGCCGATGCACGCAAACGGCTCGACGAGCTGAAGGTGGAGCCGGTAACCGTTACAACGACGGTGAAAGTGCAGGACGACGACCCTCGCGTGCCGAAGTATCTCGCCGAGCTGAAAGACACCACCGCTGCCCAGCACGTTCGCACCAGCGCCGCCAAGGAGCTGGGCGTGCTGAAGGCGAGATCGGCCGTGGATGACCTGATAGCCGCGATGGAAGACAGAGACTGGTATTTGCGGGTGTGCGCGGCAAACTCGCTCGAGCAGATCGGCGACATGCAAGCCGTGCCGGCGCTCATCCGGAATCTCAGCCACCAGATGCTGCCCGTCAACGACGCGGCGCGGCAGGCCCTGGTGCAGATCACAGGCAAGAATTTCGGCAAGGACATCGACAAGTGGCGCGAGTGGTGGAAAACCGAGGGGGGCCGCTCTCTTCCGCCGGCGGTGCTCGAGCGGCTGCAAGACGTGGGCAAGTCTGAGGTAATCGAGGTGCCCAAGGAATCGCCGTTGTTCGAAAGCCAGGTGGTGATCTTCAAACCCATCGAGCAAACCCTGACATTTGTTGTGAAGCCAAACCTGGGGCTGAAGCCAAACCAGAAGCTTGGGCTGCTGCGCGAAGGCGAGCGGCTTTGCACGGTGCAGGTGTCGTCGGTCGGGTTCGGCCACGCCACCGGCAAGGTGAGCGACCTCATCGAAGGAGCCAGCATCAAGGCCGGCGACCTCGTGACCATAGAGAAGCTCGAAGAGCCGAAACAGCCCTGACCGATTCAACGCAAATCACGCCAGGCGCGAGCCACCGGGCTTGCGCCCGGTTTTTTTCGCCTTGCCGCCGCTCGTTTTTCCGTTGATAACATGACCCCAGATGCGTAATCTATGCCCCTCTCGCCAATGGCGGCCTTTGCCCTTGGCACTCTCAGACTCTTAGACTCAGACTCTTAGACTCTTGACCTTGGACCTTGGACTTTGGACCCCTATGGGCATTCTCATCTACCTGTTTCCCGCGCTGATTGACATGGTGCTCGCATCGGCCGGCTTCATATGCACCGTGTCGGCCGCCGAAAAGGGATACAGCGCTTCAACCGTAGCCAACCTCGTAACCGTCATGTCGGCCTCGTACGTAATGTCGTGCTTCGCGGCCGGCCGCATTGTTACCGAGCGAAATGCCGTGACGCTGTTGACATGTGCCTGCGTCCTCGTTGCACTTGTCTCGGTGGGCTTAGCGCTTTTCGATGGCATCTATGCAAAGTATTGCCTTGTATTCCTGCTGATGGCGGCGGCCGGCATGTTCTTCGTGCCGTTCCAGGTGTTTATGAAGCATATGGGCCGGCGCACCAGGCGTATCGGCGAATCGGTTGGACTCTACACGCTGGCGTGGAGCGTGGGTTTTGCCGCGGGGCCGTTCCTCGCGGGCTTCCTGTGGACGCGTCTGGGCTGGCAGAGCTGCCACATACTGAACGCGTTTGCGGCGCTCGGCACCGCCGCGGGCCTGCTGCTGGTGAAGCGCCACTCCGACAGCGTTCACGTGGTCGATAAGCATCTGCCGCCCGAAGGCCATGCGGCCGAGTATTCGGGCATGCCCGACCTCGCCTGGATGGCCTGGCTGTGCGGCGGCATTGGCGCAATCACGTTCGGGCTTGTTCGCGGCATCCTGCCCAAGACCGGCGCCGCCCTCGAAATATCCAAATTCAACCAAGGCATGGTCTTCTTCGTTTTCTGCACGATGCAGGGCGTGGTGGGCATGCTGCTTGGCCGCGGCCGGTTGTGGATGTACAGGCCGCTGCCGCTGGTGTTGCTGGGGCTGTGCGGCATTGTGGGGCTGGCTGCGTTTGCCTTTGCCGAAACGGCGGCCATGCTCTGCCTTGCAGCCGCGTTCTACGGCGTCTATTCGGGCACGTTTTTCTTTTACCTGGTTTTTCACGCGCTGGTGCACCCGCTGAAGGGCGCCCGGTACGTTTCGATCAACGAAATGGTCGTAGGCATCACCGGCATGATCGGGCCGTTTGTGGGCGGGCTGCTGGCCGACCGCTCGGGCCTGGCTGCACCGTACCTCTTCAGCGCGCTGCTTGTGTGCGGGGCGGTGGTCACGCAGGCAATTGTCCACAGCCGGCACGCTGCTATCGCGGGCCCTCCGCCGCCCGGCTCGCAGGCCGCATCGGCCACACAGCTTCAGAGCGTTTGATCACGCGGAAAGGATAGCTCATGGCTGAACGATACAAGGACGCGTCGCTATCGGTGGACGCGCGAGTGGCCGACCTGCTGGAAAGGATGACGATCGAGGAGAAGGTAGGCCAGCTTTGCCAGGAGCTCGCATGGAAATCATACGAGAAAAAAGGCGACCGGATCGAGGTGGCCGAGCAGTTCAGGAAGCTCCTCTCCGGCGCCGGCATCGGCTCGCTTTACGGCGTGCTGCGGGCGGACCCTTGGACGGGTGTGACGCTGGAGAAGGGCCTGACGCCCCGGCAGGGCGCCGAGGTGATAAACGCCGTGCAGCGTGCAGCTATTGAAAGCACGCGGCTGGGCATTCCGCTGATCTTCGACGAGGAATGCTCGCACGGGCACATGACTATCGGCGCCACCGTTTTCCCGGTGCCGATCACGGCGGCCAGCACGTGGAATCCAAAGCTGCTGCGTGAAATGACCGCCGCGGTTGCCGCCGAAACGCGCGTGCAGGGCTGCACCGCCACGTGCTCGCCGGTGCTCGATGTGGCCCGCGACCCGCGCTGGGGGCGCACCGAGGAAACGTTTGGCGAGGATGTTTTCCTGTGCAGCAGGATGGGCGAGGCCGCGGTGCGCGGGCTGCAAGGCGACAGCCTGGCCGGCGAGGGCAGCATCATCGCCACGATCAAGCATTTTGCCGCATATGGCTGGCCCGAGGGCGGGCACAACGGCGCTCCGGCGCACGTGGGCGAACGCGAGCTGCGCGAGGTGTGCCTGGCGCCCTTCCGCGCTGCCGTCAAGGCCGGCGCGTGGGCGGTCATGTCTTCATACAACGAAATCGATGGTCTGCCTTGCGCGTGCGACAAAAGGCTCCTCACCGATATGCTCCGCGGCGAGTGGGGATTCCGCGGATTCGTCATATCCGACATGGGCGGAATCGCGCTGATCTGGAACAACCACCGCGCAGCCAATGACCTCCAGCACGCGGGCATCCGCGCGCTCGAGGCCGGTGTGGATATCGAGATGTCGGGCGGGGCCTACGGCGAGGTGCTGCTGCAGGCCGCACGCGAAGGCAAGGTGCGCCAGGAATACGTAGACCGGGCCGTGGGGCGCGTGCTGCGGGCGAAGTTCCTCCTGGGCCTGTTTGAAAAACCCTACTGCAACCCCGACCGCGCAGCCGAGCTTCTGAACTGCGGCAAGCACCGTGAGCTTGCCCGCGAGATAGCCCGCCAGGGCATCGTGCTGCTGAAAAACGACAGCAACGCGCTGCCGCTGAAGAAGGACCTGAAATCGATCGCCGTGATCGGCCCCAACGCCGACATGATCTACAACCAGCTAGGCGACTACACCGCCCCGCAGCCGCGCGAAAAGATCGTGAGCGTGCTTGACGGCATACGTGCGGCGGTGTCGCGCGACACCGCGGTTCGCTACGCGCTCGGCTGCACGGTGAAGGGCACGTCGAAGGCCGGATTCGCCGAGGCCGTGGCGGCGGCGAAAGCATCCGATGCGGCCGTTGTAGTGGTGGGCGGCTCGAGCGCCCGCGATTTCGGGCCCGACAGCTACAACCAGCAAACCGGCGCTGCGCTGGTAACCGATGCCTCGCAGTTGAGCGACATGGAATGCGGCGAGGGGTTCGACCTTGCGAATCTGAATCTCATGGGCGTGCAGCTCGATCTGCTGAAGGAAATCCACGCAACCGGCGTGCCGCTGATCGCGGTGCTGATCAACGGCCGCCCGATGTGCATCAACTGGCTGGCCGACAACGCCGCTGCGATCATCGAAGCGTGGTATCCGGGCCAGGAGGGCGGTCATGCCGTGGCCGATGTGCTCTTCGGCGATTACTGCCCGGCCGGCCGGCTGCCCGTAAGCGTGCCGCGGTCCGCCGCGCAGTTGCCGGTTTACTACGCCGTCAGGGCGATGGAGCGCGGCAAGTACGTTGACATCGAAAGCACGCCGCTCTACCAGTTTGGCTATGGCCTGAGCTACACCACGTTCAAATACGAAAACCTTCGCATCACACCAAACAGGATCGCCCCCGGCGGCAAGGCGGCAGTGAAGGTGGACGTTGCAAACACCGGCAAGATGGCCGGCGACGAGGTGGTGCAGATGTACATCCGCGACGAGATCGGCTCGGTTACGCGGCCCGTGCGCGAGCTGAAGGGCTTCAGGCGCATCACGCTGGCGCCCGGCCGGAAGGAAACGGTGGAATTCGTCGTCACGCCCAACGAGCTGCAGATGATCGACGCCGACATGAAGACCGTGGTGGAACCGGGCGTCTTTCAGATAATGGTCGGCGGAAACCAGACCGACGTGCTGACGGCGAGCCTGGAAGTGAAGGCAGTTTCCTGACGCACGGGCATCGGGCGCACGGCTTACTCGCGTTTTCCGCAGCCGGCGCTTGAAAACCATCGGAGCTTGTGGTATATTCCGTGCCATCCGTTTCCGGTGTTTCGTTACTTTCGCGGCTTCTGAAGCCACTGAAATCGAATGCGTGTGAACAAATGACGGGCAAAACAAAAAAACGTATAGCGATGATTTTCGTTCTGATAGTTGCAGCCGTTGCGGGCAGCTATTTTGCGCTATCGGTGATCAAGGTGAACGATTACGTCTACGGCACCGGCCTCATCACTACTCCGGAACGCTGCCGGATTTTTCCCGCCGATAAGGGCGCGATCAGGGCCGTGCTGGCGGTCGACGGCCAGCGCGTGAAGAAGGGCGACGTGCTTGTCGAGCTCGAAGACAGCGACCAGGCGAGCCTGATCGAGCGACGCAAGGCCGAGGTGGAACTGGCCGAAGCGAAGGTGCAGCGGCAGCAATCGGTCAACACCGAAATTCTGCGCAAACGCGAAGACTCGCTGAAAATCGCCCGCGTGGTGCTGGAGAACGCGCGCACCGAATACGAACGCGCGGTGAACCTGGGCACCGCGATGGCAAGGGAAGAGTCAGAACGCCGCAAGCTCGATTTCGACCTCGCCGCCGCGCGGTACGAGGCCGAGCAAAACGCCACCTGCGACTCGCTCGATAAAGAAGTGGCCGAGCTCCAGAAAAGCGTGGAAGTGGCAAGGAAGCTGCTGGACGAGGCCGAGAAGATGCTCGAAAAGCGCAAGGTGATCTCGCCGATCGACGGCGTGCTGAGCCTTTCGCTGCTGGCTATCGGCGAGATCATCGACCCCAGCAGAACGCTGGGCGAGGTGTTCGACGACAGCGCCTTCATAGTGCGCGTGAGGGTATCGGAGCGCCACCTCCACAAGCTGGCCCGCAAGCAGCCGGCATCGGCTTCGCTCACAAGCTACCCGCACGACCTCTACGGCTACTTTCCGGGGCACGTGCTAGACACGTCGAAGATAGTTACACCGCAAAGCACCGGCGAGGGATTCTACGTGGTGGAGGTGATCCTGGACAATAGCAAGGCTGCGCTGATGCCGGGCGGCTCGGCCGACGTACGCATCACGGTGGGGCGTACGTCGCTGTTCAAGAGGCTTGTGAGCATCAATTGATAGCGCGCGCTGCGCTGCGTGCGATTGCATTCGCAAACATTTCGCAGACGTTATCAAAACTTTCTCGATTTTTTTCCTAAAGTTTTTTCGCGGCATTGTCGTTAATAATATATCTTGCCATTTTTCACTGGGCCGCTTATAAGGAGATGAAGGTCTTATGGCAAAGAAAGTTGTGAAGAAGACGGAGAAGAAGGCGACGAAGAAGGCCACCAAGAAGGCCGCGAAAAAGACAGCCAAGAAAGCCAAAAAGAAATAGGAGCGCCAACAGGCCCTCCGCCCGGGAAAATTTGACAACC
>DATLAR010000327.1:0-4462 GCA_035527355.1 Planctomycetota bacterium | reverse complement strand
CGGCCACCGCCCCAACGGCCGAAGCGTGAGCCTGGCCGCCGAAGCAATCGCCGCCCTCGCCGACACGGGCACCGCATTCGAAATCAACACCGCCGGAAAAGACAAGCCGGTGGGCGAGTTCTACCCCTGCAACGAGATCATAGCGGCGTGCCGCCAGGCCGGCGTAAAGCTATCGTTCGGCTCCGACTCGCACGCGCCCGAGCAAGTTGGCAGATACTTCCCAGCCGCCCGCGAGCTGGCCGCTGCCGCCGGATACCGCCACGCGCTACGGATGGACCCGCACCGAAGCCTCGTGCCGCTGTGCGACTAGCCAGATCCGGACTTGAGCCCGCCGATATCAGGCATCTGTGTTCGGCCGGCGCGGAATACCGTTCGATGGCGGCCGGTTTGTGAAAAAATCACCGGCGGAAAACGTGTTTGTGAAAACCGATTCGGTGGAAAACTATTTGACATGTCCGCAGCAAAAGTTTATAATCATAGCGTCGGCAAGAAACAAACCTGCATTCCCGGCGCATCCCCGGCCGGATAGTCGTTGTACTGACGGAGAGGTGGCTGAGTGGTCGAAAGCAGCTGCCTGCTAAGCAGTTGAGGGGCCTTAAAGCTCCTCCGCGGGTTCGAATCCCGCCCTCTCCGCCAAGCCTTCTTTGCCTCTCCGGCGCCCCCCAACGCTCTGTCTACTGCCAATTGACGCCAACCCAGCGACAATGGTCAGCCCCTCTGTTGTTTATGCCGTTTGTCAGGAATCGCCGATTCCCCCCGTCAACGTCCATCACCCACAGCCCCGGCGCACAGCCAACGTCGGCGCGGGCAAACACCAGGCGAGACCCGTCCGGCGACCAGGCACACCGGAAGCTCCACATTGGCGGGTCGTCATGCGTAATGGGCACAATCCTTCCGGTCTTGGGATCGATCAAGCATATCTCCGTGCCGCCGCGCGCCAGGTCGGGCCGGTAATCGCGGTTGAAATGGTCCGTATCGGGCCGGTTCGCATTCCACACCCAGGCGGTGCGGGCGCCCGGCAGGCAGCGCGTGAAGGTGATCCATTTGCCGTCGGGCGACCACGTCGCGCAGTTTGAACCCCGCCCGGGATTGTCCGCAGGACCGTATGACGCGGAAAACCAATGCTGCTGCACGGTTGTCAGATGCCGATGCTCGCTGCCGTCCGCTCGGCTGACCGTGATGTCGGCGCGCTCATGGGCAGGGTCCTGCAGATGTGCGCAACGCTGATATGCCAACCATCTGTTATCGGGCGACCACACCGGTGCAAAATTGATGTACTCGGGATCAGATGCAATCAGCACGCGCTCCCGCGTGGCGAGATCGATCACGTATATCTCGTAGCCGGGCCGTCCCGGTACGCCGGTGATGTGGAACGCTGCCTTGGCGCCGTCAGTGCTGAGCGTCGTGCCGTAGGCAAAGCCGGGCCCGGTGTAAATACCGTCCCTGTTGCCGCCGTCGAGGTCGCAGGCAAACAGATGCGTCTGGTCGTCGATATTCCCGCTAACCAACAAACGTTTGCCGCCGGGCATCTCGCCCACCACGCCACATTGCGCAGGCACCGGGATCTCGCAAATGGCACCCTCTGCAAAATCGTACAGCCACAGATGTGTCTTCGCGTATTTCAGCCCGTCCTTGTCTTCGAAGGCCGCATTCGGGTTGCGAGGCGGCTCCTGGCTGCACAAGACGGCCCTGCGGCCGTCTTTGAAGACCATTCCCAGTTGCCAATATGCCTGGTTTGGCACGGAAAGCTCAGGATAGCACTCATCGGTGCCATCCGGCCGGATCGCCCCGATGCGCTTGTCTGAAATGTAGAAGATAAAGTCGCGGTGCGTCATGCTCTGCCACCATTCTTCGGCGAGCTGATCTGGCGCCATGGTCTCGATGGCGATCTATAGCACGTATTCGGTCCGTCGTATCATGTCTTCCTGAAACTCGGGGGGAAGATCGACGTAGTAGGCGCTGAAGCCGCCGACACGCACAATCAGATCGCGGTGTTTCTCCGGTTCCTTCTGTGCGGCGCGAAGCTCTTCTGCACTGGCCACCGTCACCTGCACCTGCTGTCCGCCCATCGCAAAGTACTGCCTGATCAGGTCGCCGAGTTTCCGCTCTCCCGCCGGTGTTGACACCGCAGACTGATGCAGCCGGATGCTCAACGCCATTGGGCCGTGGATTTCCCGCGCCGGCAAGGCGGCCATCGATCGCATCACCGCCGTTATCCCGCAGCGGTCTCTGCCTTGGGCCGCACCTGCACAA
This sequence comes from Planctomycetota bacterium, assembly GCA_035527355.1. Taxonomy (GTDB): domain Bacteria; phylum Planctomycetota; class PUPC01; order JABMSA01; family JABMSA01; genus DATLAR01. Next base: position 2,209 of record DATLAR010000327.1, on the reverse strand, counting down.
TCGGCAAGCGGCTCGCCTGCACGGCGGCCGTCCGGCGTGGCCGCGGTCACTTTGCCAAGCTGCACTGCACCAGACCAACCTATGATGTCTATCCCCCACGGGCCGCCATATGCTGTACGCTGCTTCAGAAGCCAGTCATTCAATCGCTTCAACCACCGAGCCTGCATGGCATCGATCTGCTCGTTCCCGTTGCCAAACTTCGGCACCTTCAGCAGGCAATGAAGCCGGACGTCCTCCGCGTCGCGCCAGTCGTTGTCTAGCATCTCGACGAGTTGTTGGAGAGTGAAGCGGTGTTCCCTGAAAACCACCTCACGGATAACCGCAAGCGAATCCGCGAGATTGGTAAAACCCACGGCGTCGACCATTCCATCGTGGTAATCAGCGCCGCCTGCCCGCCAGTCGCGGCCGTTTTCGACGCAGGAATGCGTGAGCAGCGAACGCAGGTGGTCGGGAACGTGCCGGGCACCCCAGCGCCGGCATGCCGCAGTTGTGCTGATGCCGAGCTCCAGCAGGCTGCAAAGCTGCCGCCATACTGCCTCGTCAAACTCCTCGAATACCTTGAATGAATCCGGCGTACCCGTCTGCGGGCCTGTCTGCACGCCCGAGCGCTCGTCGCATCCGTTGTGAAGCGCATAGAGCAACGGCTTGGCTGCATTGAGGACCAGGTCTTCGTAGGAGCCGTAGGCCCGGCCCGACGGTATGGTCTGGCCGCATCCGCAGAAGGTGTAGTCGCGGGCATGCTCGCGCGTGGCGCCGCGAAGCAGCATACCCGGAATGATTACCTCGTCGTTTACAAACGTTGGGAATGTGGCGCCCGTGGCATTGCTATGCACGGCGGCATCGAACAACTCGCACGGTGTGTTTTGGTGGCAGCGCAGCGCAGTCCGCGGCGACATGAGCCGCAGGCGCCTGATGCTGTTCAGGCACAGCCAGGAGGCCGTGTTGGTGGCATCGCCGCCTTCGGGCAATTGCCCGCCGAGAGTGGCTCCATAGCAGATGTGCTCGGCGAATTTCACATAAAGGCAATCCACGATCTCCTGGGCGCCTCGAAGGTCGATAGCCCCGCGCTCCAGATCGCGCCGGAGCGCCGGCCAGAGGAATTGGTCCAGCCGCCCCGGCGAGTCGTGCCCGTTGAGCATGAAAAGAGAATACAGCAACTGTACCGCCTGCTGAAAAGTTTCAGGCCGGTACTGTGCGATGTGCCGGCAGTTGGCGGCGATTGTGCGCCATTCATCGGCCTGCCGGCCCGTGGCGTTTGCGGCTTGCTCCTCGGCGGCCCTTGCGTGGGCGTATATGTAACCGGCCACGCCGTCAAGAACCGCTTCCGCCGCGGCATACCAGTCGGCGCTCTCTGGATGTCTGTTGCGATGCTCGCCGATTCGCCGCCGCAAGCCGTCAATTCCGCACTCGATGGCAAGGGCGTAGTCCTGGGTTGAATGGCAGCAGATGCCCGTTATCCACAGGCTATCATGCAGGGCCGGATTGCGCGCCGCTTCCGGCAGGTCCGGCTTTTCGCGCTTGCCCAGCCACTCGCGCCAGTAATCGGCAATCGGCTGTGTTTCGGGATGCTCTTTGCAGAGCTGCTGATCCAGGCAGAAGTCCCAGGCAAACACCCCGGTTCGATACGAGATAACCGTTCGCGGCGGGGGAGTGCCAACAACCAGATGCCCAGGCGTCAGCACCGGCCTCGCCGCACTGCGCCAGGCCGAGAGTGCACGCGCGAGCCGCACATCGAAGGGTGCGTCTTCGCTCTGCATCCATACGCGATGAAAAGGCTCTTCACCAATGTACTCAGGCGTGGGCGGAGCAGTTGTCGCGCCCTCAAGAACGTTGGCACCGCCGCGAAGACGGTCTCGAAGCACCGCGACTCTCGGCGAAATGCAGTCCGTTATGAACACCTCACTGTTGCCCATCCTGAAACCTCTCATTCTCAATCGTGAGCATCGATTCCACCATCGACATAATGAAGATGACCCGTTATGGCATCAGCCTTCCGGCTTGCAAGAAAAGCAACCATATGGCCGATCTCCTCGGGCTGCAGCCAGCGATTTACCGGAACCTTATCCTTGAGGATAGGATCGACAAGCTCGTCAATCGTTGTGCCCGCCGCCGCGGCAATGCTGCCCCATATGCGTTCCATTTCCTCCGTGCGAGTGAAGCCCGGCAGCACGCAGTTGACCGTGATACCATGTGGCGCCACCTCTTTCGC
>DATLAR010000326.1:0-8957 GCA_035527355.1 Planctomycetota bacterium | reverse complement strand
GCGCTCGTGAAGCTGCCCAAGGAGGTGGACCCCGTCTGGGCGATGGGCGAGCCGCTGGCCTGCACGGTGCACGCGGGAGCGCGGTTCTGCATCCGGCCGGGCGACCGCGTGGCGGTGGTGGGCAGCGGCTTCATGGGCCTGCTGTGCCTGCAGCTCGCGCGGCTGATGGGCGCCGGTTCGCTGGCTGCGTTCGACCTGCTTCCGTGGCGGCTCGAGACCGCGCGGAAATTCGGCGCGCAGCTCACGTTCGTGCCCCCGCCCGACGGCCCCCAAACCGTGATCCGCGATGCCGGCGAATGCCACGTGGTGATCGAGGCCGCCGGCACGCAAAGCGCCCTCGACATGTGCACCGATCTCGTGGCCTTCCACGGGCGGCTGCTGATCGTGGGATACCATCAATCCAACAACGGCATGCGCTCGGTTCCCATGGCGTTGTGGAATTGGAAGGCGATCGACGTGATCAACGGGCACGTGCGCAGAGACGACGAGAAACGCGACGCGATGGCCGCCGGCATCGAGATGATCCGATCGGGCGGGCTCGACATGAAATCGCTGGTAACGTGCTATCCGTTCGACGGCATGAACACGGCCTTTGCAGACCTCATGGCGCGCAAGCCGGGGCTGTTCAAGGCCGGAATAACGTTTGCCGCGTGAGCCGCGTCACTCATATCGCCCGTACGTTTCGCACACTTCCACAAGCTTTCTGATATTCTCGTCTGGCGTGTCGCGCCCGCATTGGTCGCCGGTGGAAAGGATGAACGCCCCGCCGGCGGCGGCATCGTCCAGGCATTTCCTCGCCGTCCGCTCCACGTCTTCCACGCTGCCGCGCAGCATCACGTCGGTGGTATGGATATTCCCCATCAGGCAGATTCTCGTGCCGTAGAGGCGCTTCAATTCGGCCAGGTTGCAATCGCCCATCGGCGGAATTTCCAGCGGATTCACGCACGAGAGGTCGGTCGCTTCCACGCAGCGTTTCACCAGGTATGCCTCCTTGCCGCAACTGTGCAGCATCGTGGGCATTCCTGCCTGCCTGCATATTCGCGTCACTTTCTGAATCGTGGGCAGGGCGTACTTGTCAAACAGAGCAGGGCTGGCCAGCGTGATGGCTCCCGACCCGCCCAGCAGGATGTAATCGAAAAGCCCCGAATCAACGATCATCTCGGTTTGCTTCACCACGGAGCGCATGTGGATGTCGTGCAATTCCTCGAGAACCTCGGGATCATCGGCCTCGGCGTATGCGAGCGGCTCCACACCACCTTCAACAAACACGTGCCATAGTTGGAAACCCGGAAAACCGACATGCACTCCAAAAGCGTATTTGCCGCCCACCTCGCGCTTGCGGGCCTGGGCCTCCTCGACGGAGTAGCCGGTGGGTGTGGGGAAGAAGTGGCGCAGCTTCTTGAACTCCTCCTTGACGTCCTTCACGGCCTTTTCGGTGACGGTTGGCGGATCGGCGCGGTAGTAGGTGGCGCTGGACTCCATGTCGCCGTCGGGTGTGCGGATGAGCGTGCGCTGGACAATTCGCTCGTCGTCCTGCGAAACGATGCGGCTCTCGTACCTCATCACGTCGGGATTTCGGAATGAGATGCCGCCGTCGAAGAACCAAGCATCGATGCCGAAATGGTTCGCGGCATCCAGATACGCCTTCCACAGCGGCGGATTGCCGTGCAGGTATATATCCCAAAACGGCTTGCCGGTGAGGCGGCAGGGGATCATGTTGCTGAAATCGGGGGCGCAGGGCACGCGGTCGGGCTTGCCGCCGCTCATGGCAGTGAGAAAGCGCTCGCGGGAATTCATCCGTCTCTTCTCCGGGTGATTGATCTTCCGAGGTGTCCACCTATGAAAACAGCAGCCGGCCGCGGAAAGGCGGCTCCAGCGATTTTGCTCGATACACATGCTACAGGGTTTCGCCGGTATATTCAAGGCGCGGCAAAAGATCACGGACGGGAGCCGAGGCGCTGGCCATGCTCTATATCGACATGATTTACGTGCAGAACCACGACCCGAATTTCGCGTTTGGCGTGATGATCCGCGAGGCAGCCGCAAAAAAGCGCGAGAGGGAGATGGCCGCTGCGAACGTGTGAATGGCTTCCCTCCAGCGACTGCAAACATGAAAGGGGCACAGATCACCTGTGCCCCATTACTTCCCGGGATCGACCGGCGGCGTGTCAGACAACGCCATTATCGCCGATGGACTTGTTCGCGAAAATATTGTCGTTGGCCGAGCACGGCTTCGACACCTCCAGCAGTAGGGCGTCGCCCTTGCCGGTGAATAGATGATCGCTGCCCTGCGCCATTGCCAGGCAATCGCCCTCCTTGCGCATGATCTTCTTGCCGTCGATATTCATTGTCACCGCACCCTTGAGTATGAAGAACGTCTCGTGCTTTAGGTCGTGGTGGTGATAGGGGCAGGTTTGGCCGTCAAATACAAACAGGAACTTGCCGCAGTAGCCTTCGGCAATTTCGTTGGCGATCCAGTATTCGATCAGGCCGGTCTTGTAAAACTCGCCCAGCCCGAAATCGAGCACCTGCGGCTCCACTTTGGGCATCTTCAGCTCCCAGGCCTGCAGGCAAGCCTTCATCTTTGCCAAGGCTTTCTTGCGTTCCGTTCCGTATACCTGAAATTCCTTGCGCTCGACGTCGGCCATATGGTTTCCTTTCAAACGAGCGGATGATGATTGCACATAAAATGTTAGCGCAAACTCGGCCCAAGGTCAAGGCAATTGCGGGCGCTCTATGCCGACAGGAAACTGGCTGAATCGCGCGTTGGGCTTGCTTGAATTCAGTCGCAAATACTGCTATAATCTCCGCCGTGTCGGTGGGAGTATCCAACGTAATTCAGGCAAGGACAGATAATTCATGAAAATTGAGCAGGGTCTTTTTGACCATATGGTGCTGCAGCGTAATGCACGCAACGTGAGCGAGGCAGCTTTTGCGGGCACCGCGGCCGATGGCGAGCTTCTTGCCGGCGTGAAACAGTCGGGCAAGGCATTGAAGGGCTTCGCGGGCGTAAGCCTGGGCAGGAGCGCCAAGGGACGCTTTGCGGCCGTGCTGAAGGGCCTGCCGGTGGGCGGGCCATACGACGTAGAGCTTTCGGTCAAGAACGCCGACGGCGAAATTGTTGACCGCAAGACCTTGAAGGACCTGCTGGTGGGCGACGTGTGGCTGCTGGGCGGGCAATCGAACATGCAGGGCGTGGGCCTGCTGAAGGATGGCCCCAAGCCGAAGCCGCTCGTCAGGGCGTTTTACATGGACGACCAGTGGCGCGTAGCCAAAGAACCCATACATAACATGTGGCAGACTGTAGACCAGGTGCACGTGGACCTCAACGGCGGCATGCCGCACGCGCCGGCCACCGACTGGGGCGTGGGCCCGGGCGTTTCGTTCGGGCAGGCTATGCACGAGCTGACCGGCATACCGCAGGGCGTGATTGCCTGCGCGCACGGCGGAACGTCGATGGCACAGTGGGACCCCAAGCTCAAGCACCTCGGATCCAAGAGCCTCTACGGCGCTATGGTCAGGCGGTTCAGGAAAAACGGAGCGAAGGCGGCCGGCGTGGTTTGGTATCAGGGCTGCAGCGACGCCGACACGAATGTGGCAAAGCTCTACACCGACAGGATGCGCGAGCTGATCGCAGCGATGCGGCGCGACTTCGGCGACAAATCCTTGCCGGTGGCTATGGTGCAGATCGCCACAGTCGTTGGCTGGGGCGACAACCCCGGATGGAATATGATCCAGGACCAGCAGCGCCGCCTGCCCGAGAAGATCAAGAACCTCGCGGTCGTGCCGGCCATAGACCTCAGCCTCGTCGACGCCATTCACATCAGCGGCAAAAGCCAGATAGTTCTCGGGCGGCGCCTTGCACAGGCTATGCGCGTGCTGAGGATCGGGCCGAAGGCCGGCAAGCTCCCGATTGCACTCAAGAAAGTATCGGTGACGTCGTGCAGGGCGCTTGGCACTGTGGTGGTGGAATTTGACAACGTGGTCGGCGGCCTGCGATCCGGCAGCCGGCCCGCCGGATTCTCGATCGTAAACAACAACACCTTGGTGGGTGTCTATGACATCGAGCTCGACGGCAACCGCGCGATCATCCGCAGCACCGTCCCCGAGGAAACGCTCTCCGCCGGCGCTTCGGTCCATTACGGCTATGGCTGTAATCCCTACTGCAACATCACCGATGCCGCCGGCCGCTCGCTGCCGGTATTCGGCCCGGTGAAGATTTCGACCGATCGCGCCGTCACGCCGTTCATACGCGACTTCCGCGTCAGCGAGTTGCTGCCCTCGGCCGGCAAGCTCGATGCTCTCGAGTGCCCGAAGCCCGGCGCTCCGCCGCTGCAGGCAAAAGCATTCGCAGCCGATTTCTGCGATTTCCGGCAGGATTTCGTGAAGCGGGCGCCCGAGGACGTGCTCGTGATCTACGCGTGCTCGTTTGAATGCGAAGAGCCGATGAAACTGTGCGCACTGCTGGGTTACGACGGCCCGGTGAAGATGTGGCTGGACGGCTCGCAGGTTTTTCACGACCCCAACGGCACCAATCCCGCGCTGCCCGGCGACTCGAAAACGCCCTTCAATGCTGCAAAAGGCACGCACGAGCTTGTCGTGGCGCTCTCGTCCAACCACGGCAACGCGTGGGGCATCTTCCTGCGGCTCGAACGGCTCGACCTGCCCGTGCGCGTGATCAGGAAAGGCCCGGAATTTTACGCGATGCCGAAGATCATCGGGTAAGCGTATGTGCCGCCCTTGCAGGGCTTGTTGCATTCCGCTTTCGGCTGTCAGCCCAGCACGGTTTCGTGTGCGTCGATCATCGAACGGTCGCCGCCGGTTACGTAAGCGGCATTCATTTCGAGGCGGGGCATCATGTCGTTTATGAACATCGTTGCCGTGGTCGCCTTCTGCTCGCAGCGCTCGGCCTGGTCGAGCAATAGGTAACCAATGTAGGTTTCCATCGCGATGTCGACCATCCGCCGCGCGTTGATGTCCACGTAGTCCTTGTCTTTGCCCTTGAGGAACGCCACGCAATCCTGGAGGCGTTGCTGCCCCACGGCCAGCTTGCCGGCCAGCGGCTGCAGGGCGGCAGGCCAGGCCTTGCCCTTCCACTCGTCAAACCGCGATTGGAGGTTTCCTGCCAGCACGCCGCCCACCGCCGCCACCACCTGTAGCTGCGTGGTGCCTTCGTAGATCGTGGTGATGCGCGCGTCGCGGTACAGCCGCTCGATGGCGTATTCCTTCATGTAACCGCTGCCCGCGTGAATCTGCTGCGAATCGTAAGTAGCCTTGATGCTCAGCTCGGAGGCGAAGTATTTCGACATCGGCGTGAGCGTGGCGGCGAGCTTCGCATACCTCTGCTGCTCGGCCTTCAGGCTGCGGTCGGATTCCGCCCGCCTCTCGAGGCCCTCGTCGATGTCTACAACCATCGACGCGTCGTGTATGAGCGCTCGCGCGGCCTCGATGTTCATCTTCATCCGCAGGAGCATCTCGTATACCGCCGGGAATTTTATGATTGCCTTGCCGAATTGCTCGCGGTCTCGCGCGTATGCCAGGCCCTCGCGATACGCGGCCTCGGCGATGCCCAGGCCCTGCGATGCGATGCCCAGCCGGGCGCCGTTCATCAGCGCCATCACGTACTTTATGAGGCCGAATTTCCGCCGCCCGATCAGCTTGCCGGGCGCGTTGGTAAACTGTATCTCGCACGTGGGCGAGCCGTGTATGCCCATCTTGTTTTCGATGCGGCGCACGCGCACGCCCTCGCCCTGTTCCACGAGAAACAGGCTGAGACCGCGCCCGTCGGATATCTCCGGCTCAGTGCGTGCCAGCACCAGCAGGATGTGCCCGCAGCCGTTGGTGATGAAACGCTTGACGCCGCTCACGTGCCAATGGCCCTGTGCGTCTTGCGAGGCCGCGATTCCGCGCGTCTGCACGGCCTGGAGGTCCGAGCCGGCGTCAGGCTCCGTGAGCACCATCGCACCGGTCACCGAGCCGCCGGCAAACATCGGCAGGTAATGGTCCTTTATGGTGTCGTCGGCAAACGAGTTGATCGTCTCGGCGATGTCCTGCAAGCCCACGATGGTCATCAGGGCGGCGTCGGCACGCGAGATCATTTCAATCGCGGCGGAGTAGACTGTAACGGGCATATTCAGCCCGCCGTATTTGCGGGGCAGCGTGAAGCCCATCAGGTCGGCCTTCGCAAACCGCTCGATAGCCTCGGTGATTCCCTTGGGATAATCCACCTTGCCGTCGCAGTAGTGCGGGCCTTCCTGGTCCACGGCCTCGGCCCGCGGCGCCACGAAATCGCCGCATATCTCGCCCACGAGCGAAAGGACGCGGCGGTAGTTGTCGATTGCATCCTGCTCGCTCTCCGGCGCGTAGGCGTAAAGCCGGGCGTCGCCGAAATCACCTTCGCGAAGCCCCACTATCTTTGCCAGCAGCGGATGATCGAGGTAGAACTGGATGTCCCTGTTATCTTCAAAGAAATTGGCCATTCGTTCCCTTTCGGCTAATTCATTTCTGCTTGTAAGCTTCGATCATCAGCGGAATCACCTGGAAGAGATCGCCCACGATGCCGTAATGCGCCACCGAGAAAATGGGCGCGGCGGCGTCGCTGTTGACGGCGATTATCTTGCTGGCTTCCTGCATGCCGGCCCGGTGCTGCACCTGGCCGGAGATTCCGCAGGCGACGTAAACCTTGGGCCGCACGGTCAGGCCGGTCTGGCCCACCTGGTGTTCCTTGCCGATAAAACCGGCGTCAACGGCCGCTCGGCTGGCGCCCACCTGCCCGCCCAGCACGTGTGCGAGCTCGCGGATCAGATCGAAGCCTTCCTTGCTTGCCACGCCGGCGCCGCCCGCCACGATTATCTGGGCGGCCTTGAGGTTCACCTTCTTCTCGGCCTTGAACCGCTCGATGATGCGCACCACGTTTTCCAGGCCATCGAGCTGCGCGCATACCGGGCGCACTTCGCCCTTGCGCGACGCGTCGGCCGGCTTCATGGGCATCACGCCCTCGCGCACGGTTGCCATTTGCGGGCGGTGATCGGGCGTGACGATCGTGGCGATGATGTTTCCGCCGAAGGCCGGGCGAATCTGGAGGAGGAGGTTTGTGTAGGAGCCGCGCTTGTCGGAGTAGTCGCCGATTTGCAGATCGGTGCAATCGGCCGTGAGGCCGGTGCGCAGCCGTGCGGCCACTCGCGGGGCGAGATCGCGGCCGATCAGGCTCGCGCCGAACATTACTATCTCAGGCTCGTTCGCCTCGATGATGTCGGAAACGGCTTTCGCGTAGGGGAGCGTTGTGTAGGTTTTCAGGCCGGGACTATCGGCCGCGAAAACCACGTCCGCGCCGTGAGCGATCAGCGGCGCGGCCAGCGATCCCACGTTGTGGCCCAGCAGGGCCGCGCCCACCTTCTTGCCAAGCTTGTCGGCCAGCTCGCGCGCCTTCGACAGCAGCTCGAGGCTCACGTCGGCCAGCCGAGCCTCATCCTGCTCCGCAAAAACGAGCACGCCAAGCCAATTCTGTTTTTGGTCGTTCATTATCACTCCGTGAGTCGATTCTATTCGAGGGCGTGGTCTTCAACAAGCTGCCTGACAAGTTCGGCGATGGCCTGCCGGGAAGGCTCAACCGTCTTGTGCGAGCCGGCCACGAGCACCGGACTGTAGATTTTCATCACCTTTGTGGCCGAACCAAGCGAGCCGCATGCGTCTTCCTCGGCGGCGATGTCTTCCAGGCACCATTCCCTGATCAGCAGGCCGCGACCGGCCAGACGGTCGATCTCCTTCTCGGCGTCGGCGCCTTGCATTTCCTTCTTCACCTCGGCGGCGGTCCGTGCCTTCTTGAATTGCATCAGCTTCTTTGCAGCGAATGGGCGCGGTTCGTTGGCGCTGGCCACCACGGTAATCAGCGCGGGCAGCGCCACCTGCACCAGTTCATAGCCGCCTTCGATGTTGCGGCGTGCGGTGAGGTTATTGCCGTCGATGCCGCGGATTTCCTCCACGTAGGTAACCTGCGGGATATCCAGCTTGCCCGCCACCTGCGGCCCGGTCTGTGCGGTGTCGCCGTCGATCGCCTGGCGGCCGCAGAGGATGATATCGTACGGGCCCGCGTTGTTCACGGCGCAACTCAGCGCGTATGCGGTGGCCAGCGTATCGCCGGCGGCCAGGCGGCGGTCGCACACGTGCACTGCGGCATCGGCGCCGCGCATCAATACGTCGCGCGCCACGGCAACGGCGCCCGGCGGGCCCATCGTCAGCACCGTCACGTGTCCGCCAAACCGGTCGCGGATAGAAAGCGCCATCTCGAGCGCGTTCAGGTCCTCCGGGTTGAAGATCGCGGGCAGCGCCGCGCGGTTCACCGTGCCGTCTTCCTTCATTGCCTGGCCGGTCACGTTCTTCGTGTCCGGCACCTGCTTGGCAAGCACAATCATTCTATAGGGCATCCAGCCTGCTCCTTGCTCCTGGCATCGTTTTCATATGGCAAAAGAACCAACACCACGTGATGAAAATAGTCATACGATCATAGCAGCGCAGTCGGGCGGAATCAACGGGAAAAGTGGTGACGCTTACCGAAAAGTGGTGACGCTTGAATGCCCGCAAGATGAGGCAGCAGGTCATATCGCCTCGAGCCCATGCTGCTCCAGAAGCTCAGAATCGCCGAGCAGCGCGGCGGTGGGGCCGTCGGCCATGACCGCTCCGCCGTCCAGAACGATTACGCGGCCGCAGACCTCCTGCACCATCCGCAGGTCGTGGGTGGCAATGACCAGCGTTTGCCGCAGCGACTGCAGCAGCCGGATGAGCCGCCTTCGCGCGCGGTGATCGAGGTTGCTCGTCGGCTCGTCCATCACGAGCACCTCGGGCGACATCGACAGCACGGTTGCGATGGCGACTGATTTCTTCTCGCCGCCGCTAAGGTGGTAGGGCGCTCTGCTCTCGAAGCCGGCCAGGCCCACCTGCTCGAGCGCCTCGGCCACGCG
>DATLAR010000325.1:0-3827 GCA_035527355.1 Planctomycetota bacterium | reverse complement strand
CGCAGTCGTTCGGCAATGATCTGCGTTTGCAGGGCGGTCGTCTCGGGCAGGATCACGGCGAGTTCCTCGCCGCCGTAGCGATACACGCTGTCGCAATCGCGGACGTTCACCTTCATCGCCGATGCCACCTGGTTGAGGATTGAGTCGCCGGTGAGGTGCCCGTACTGGTCGTTCACGAGCTTGAATTTATCGATGTCCATCATGATCAGCGACAGCGCCTTGTTGTAGCGGCGCGCGAGGTTCGTGAAGAACTTGAGCTGGTTCTCGAAATGCGTTCGCGAGTAGAGCCCGGTAACGCCGTCCATAACGGCGCGGGCGTGCAGTGTGGGCGTCTTGATCGCGAGCGCGATGTGCCGGGCGATGTCGTCTACCACCAGCGTCGTGCAGTCGAGCCTCTTCTGAACGTATTCTTCTGTGCCTTCCATGCGAAGCACGAATTTGATAGCGCCGGCGACTTCGCGGTCGACGATCAGCGGTGCCACGAACGTGGCGCGGCCGGCGTGGAATTCCTTTTTCATCTCGCGGCTGCCTATTGCCAGCTCGAACAGTGCGTGCTCGGCCTCGCGCTGGTCGATATCGGCGAAATGCGTTACACCCCGTCGCCGCAGGGCGCGCGGCACAAACTTGCTGGTGAGTTCCTCCTTCACGATCACGCAGATTTCCTCCGGGCGCAGCAACCGCTCGAGTATCTGGAAAACCTGGTCGAGTATCTTGCAGAAATCAACGTCGTCGCTGATCACGCGGCTCACCTCGCGGATCGCCGCCAGCACCTCCACGTTGCCGCGCAGGCTGTCGTTCTGATCCTGCAGCACGCGCACCTGGTCTGTTGCGGAGGCTTTTTCGGATGCGAGGTCCCGGCAGCGCGACCGCAGCAGCGCCACGAGAACTGCAGCAAGTGTGGAAAGGATGCACAGCACGCCTACGGCTGTGAGGATAGCGCCGCGGCTTGGCGTGGACATGCTGGTCACTGCAAGCACAACGCACGCAATGCCAACGGCAGGTATCAGCGGCAATGCCAAGCGTGATATCCTGGAAACTGCTATCTCTTCCGGCGAAGAATGCTTCATTGGGCCTCGCTTTGGCTGGCGGAGCCTACGTAGACATAGCATTTCAGCGCGTCTACGAGCTTCTCGGTGAAACCATTGATCTTCGCAAGATCGCCAACCCCTTTGAAACCGCCATTTTTTCCACGCTCCTCCACGATTTTCCGCGCCCGCGCCTCGCCGATGCCGGGGACGAGCCGGAGCTGATCGGCCGATGATGAATTCAGCTCGATCTTGTGCGGGAAAAGTGCAGGAGCACCGGTCACCTCAAGGCCGGCGCCGGCCGGGCGATGCCGCTGAGATACGCGCACGGATACGAACACGAGCAGGCAGGCGGCCAGCGCGGCCAGCAGCGCCGTCTCCGCGCGGGAAAACTTGAACAAACCTATGCTGGATTTTGCCTGCTCTTGCATGCCGCTGATACCCGGATGACGCCAGTGCCAGAGATAGTATACCACAAAGAACGGGAATATCAACTAGGCATGTGAAAAAAAGTCCCAAGAGTCTGAGAGTCTAAGAGTCTGATATCCGCGCCTCACATTTCTCTGCCAAGAGCGGCGGCGAGGGCCTTCAGTTGCATCATCATCTCAGCGAATTGGGGGAAATTGATGGACTGCGCGCCGTCGAGCACCGCTTCTTCCGGGCGCGGGTGCACCTCGATCAGCAGGCCGTCGGCGCCGGCCGCAATGGCCGCGCGGGCCATCGGCACCACCAGGCTGCTCTTGCCCGTGCCGTGGCTGGGGTCTACCACCACCGGCAGGTGCGTTTGCTCTTTGAGACAGGGCACCGATCCAAGGGACAGCGTGAAGCGCGTGTGCGTTTCGAACGTGCGAATGCCGCGCTCGCAGAGGATCACCTTCTGGTTGCCCTTGCAGAGGATGTATTCGGCGGCGAGGAGGAATTCTTCGAGGCTGGCCGACATTCCGCGCTTCAGCAGCACCGGCTTGTCGGTCTCGCCTACGGCGCTCAGCAGTGCGAAGTTCTGCATGTTGCGCGTGCCGATCTGCAGCACGTCGGCGTACTTCGCCACCAGCGGGGCCTGTTCGGGCGACACAACCTCGGTTACGATGGAGAGGCCGGTTTCTTCGCGGGCCTCGGCGAGGTATTCCAGGCCCTTTTCCATCAGGCCCTGGAAGCTGTATGGATTTGTGCGCGGCTTGAACGCGCCGCCGCGCAGTGCTACGGCACCGTGCGCGCGCACGAAGCGCGCCGTTTCCAGAATCTGCTCGCGGCTTTCCACGGTGCACGGGCCGGCTATCACGCCGATCTGCTTGCCGCCCAACGACTTGCCGTCGATGGGTATTATGGTGGACTCGGGCTTCGCCTCGCGGCTGGCAATCTTGTACGGTGCTAAAATAGGTACCACAGACTCTACTCCCGGCACTGCGGCTAGTGCATCCGTATTCATTCCGCGCTTGTCGCCTATGCAATGGATAACGTTCCTCGTTTCACCCTGCATCACCATTGCCTGCAGTCCAAACGATTTTATCTTCGCGACCACACGGTCGATCTCCGCCTGCGAAGCATCATGGCTCATTACAACGATCATCTGTGTGTCTCCTGTTTTGTTTGCCGGTAGCGTGGGCAATAAAAAAACCCCGAAGCCTTTTGGGCCTCAGGGTTTTTATCTTTTTCGTTATTCTGTTTTTTGTTTAACGGTTAAAAGCCCTGAGACCCCTTTTCAGCAAAGGTAAAATAATAGGCAAAATACCAGCCCCAGAGCCCGGCGTTGAGCGCAGCGGTGCCGTGTGCCGTCATCGACACGTTCTTGCGGATGGAAATCCGCCGGCCTGTGCTTTGCTCGGAATTGTTCATAAAAAAACCGGACTCACTGGTTTCAGAGCCAAAACCGTCTACAAGCATTTTACGACATGAACCGGCGAATGTCAAGGAAAAGTTGCAGGAAAAACTTGCCGGGTGCCGTTGTGACGGCGAAAACGGCCTGCAATCACGCATTTTGTGTATGCCGCTTCTCGCTATTCCTCGCCGTCGTATTCTTCCTTGGCCTTCTGATCGAGGCGTTTGGCCACGGCGTCCTTGTTCTCCGCCCACCAGGTTCGCCATTGCTGCTCGATGCCTTTCCACGTGTAAAGCCAGTAGTGTTCCACCCAAACGGGCTGTGCGCCGGTCATTCGATGCAGGCCATAGAGTGCGAATTCCCGCTTCTTGGGGTCGGTTATGTGCGCGGCAAAGGCATCGAAGATGTCGTCGCCACCGATTTTCACCATTGCCAGCGTCACGAAAACCATCCGATCCCACGAGTCTCTGTCGGTTTCGGGTTTGCATTCTCTGAAAATCTGCGCGAGTGCGGGCGCCGACGCGGGCTCGCGAATCTGCCCGAGCGAGCGGCATACCTGGCGGTTCATTACCCAGGATTCGTTTCGCGCGAGCGTTTCGAGCAGCAGGCCAACGGCTTCGGCACAGCGGATCTTTCCGAGGCTCTCGATGGCGATGTATCTGAGCTCGGGGTCTTCCGTGAGCGGCAGCAGCAGAACTGCGGCTTGGGCGATGCGCAGGTCGCCCGCGGCCCGCGAGAAAGCCGGCTGGCGCAGGAGATCGGGCCGGCCGTGCAATAGCTCGCGCCAAGCTTGCAGCAGGCTGTCGTCGTTGCGGGCGTCTTTTGCGGGGTAGCCGGCCGATATTAGCGCCGCCAGCCGCACGCGCTCGTCGGCGTCTTGCTTCCAAACGCGGAGCAGCAGGGGGCGTTTGTCGGGGCTTTTCGATGCTTTGAGCGCCTTGGCGGCGGCGAGGCGGATGGCGGCGGATTCTTCGGAGAGCATGTTG
>DATLAR010000324.1:0-7058 GCA_035527355.1 Planctomycetota bacterium | reverse complement strand
GCGCGAATCATTATAATTATCCGCCGGCATTTGCCAATGGAAAAAAACTACACCGCACCCGGATCAGCCGTGACCACCACCGAGCTCGCAATTCCCGCCGACGACGCCCGCCCGCTCACCTCGGCCGCGCTATGCTCGCATTATTTTCTGTTTTACGCCATCCTCGGCAGCTATTCGCCGTTCCTCGGGCTCTTTCTCGAGAAGGAGCTCCGCTTTGGCGGCTCGCAGATCGGATCGGTCTTTTCGGCAAGGCAACTGCTCGTAGCCCTCGCACCGCCGCTGTGGGGCTACCTCAGCGACAGATTGCGCGTGCCGCGAATCCTCATTGCCGCCGGACTTGCAATGTCCGGCGCTTCGCTGCTCATGTTCAACGAGCTGAGAATCTTCTGGCAGATCATGGCGCTGATGATCGTCTTCTCATTTTTCAACGCACCGCTGGCGCCGCTGATCGACAGCCTCACGCTGAGCTATTCGGCTTGCAGCCGCAGCAGATACGGGCGATTCAGGTCATGGGGATCGCTGGGTTTCGTGTTCGTTAGCATGTGCCTTTGGCTGCTGCTCAGGCGCAAGGTGTACCTCGGCATAACGTTCTGGGCCGGCGCCGTGTTTTCGATGCTCGCAATGCTCTCGCTTCCGCTGATTCCAAACGTGGCAATCCCGCGCAAGGGATTCGTGGGCCGGCGCGCCTTCCGGGCTTTCCTCCAGCGCGACGTGCTCATAATCACGTTCTGCGGCTTCCTGGGCCAGGCCGCGATGATGGGCTACTATTCCTTCTTCGGCAACTACCTCCACGCAGCAGGCTTCGACCGCCAATGGATCGGCCCCATCTGGGCCGTCGGTGCCGTCGCCGAAATCCCGTTCATCTTCTTCGCCGACGACATCATCCGCCGCATCGGAATCCGCCACGTGTTCGCCCTTGGCCTCATCGGAATTGCAATACGTCTTTTTGTGCTGTCTCTACAGCCGACTGCGGCGATTATAATAATTAGCCAGTGCCTGCACGCTTTCACCTATGGCGCTCTTTTTATCGCTGGGCTCATTTACGTAAACAAGCGCTCGCCCAACGACCTTCGCGCGAGCGCACAAACGATTTACTGCGCTGTGCTGCACGGTGCAGGCGGCATTCTGGGCAGCCTCGCCGCCGGATGGCTGGTCGACACCTTCGATATCCGCAACATGATGCTCATCCATTCCGTCGTCGCAGCCGCCGGGCTGCTCACGCTCATTCTGTTCTTTCAGCCGCAGAGCGACTAGCCCGGCAGCGCACTGCCCGGCACGGGAATCCGGCACAGGAATCTGCTGGATTTGTTTATTACGGGATGATATAATCCCACGGCCTCAAGGGGCCCGGGCACGCTTGCCCGCTTGGAGAGAGGAGCCAATCATGAAAACATACGTTGAACCGTCTCGCAGAATTCCCATCTACGCCGAAGTTGACGTAGTGGTGATCGGGGGAGGATCGGCCGGCGCCGCCGCCGCAATAGCCGCCGCACGGCACGGCGCCGACACATTGCTGATCGAGCAGCAGGGCTTCCTCGGCGGGCGCGTCACCGCGTCGCTGCTGGGCGTCATCAGCGGCTTCAGAAATCCAAAGCTGCCGGCCGCGTCCAACACCGTGCGCGGAATTGCGGCCGAGGTGATCGCCGAGCTTCGGAAAATGGACGGCCTGGGCCGAAGCCCCTGCGAACAGCAAGACTTCGACCCCGCCTCCGGCCAGTTCAGCTATTCGTACGCCGTCGACACCGAAAAGCTGAAGCTGCTGCTCATCCGCATGGCCGAGCAGGCACAGTGCGACTTTCTCCTGCACACGTTTGCCGCCTGCCCCATTGTGGCCGCCGACCGCGTGCAGGGCGTGATGATCGAAAACAAATCCGGACGCCAGGCGATATTTGCTCGAGTAGTAGTAGACTGCACCGACAACGCGGACGTTGCGTTCAGGGCCGGCGCCGTTTGCCATAGCGACCTGCCCGACGACTCCTTCATCCGAAAGCCGCAGTTGATGTACAAATTGGCCGGAAACATGCCCGACGACCTCCGATTTCCCGGAGTCATGACCAAAGGCACAATGCTCGTTTCCGGGCCGCTGGCAACCATCTCAGGCGCCAGCGCCAGCGACATCAGCCGCGCCGAGATCGAAACCCGAACGCAGGTGCTCGACCACCTCGACGAGCTGAAGCGCAGCAACCCCGCACTGCAGTTCGCTTACCTCGTTGAAACGCCGCCCTGCCTCGCGCTCAGGCGCACGCGATACATCCAGGGCCAATACATGCTCACCGAGCAAGACGCTCTCTCAGGAGCGCGCTTCTCCGATGCAGTGGCCATCAGCTCGTCGCCCATCGCACATCAGTGCGGCGCCGAGGTGTTCCTCGAACACGAAGGCTTCGACGTGCCATACCGCTGCCTGGTGCCGAACAACCTCAACGGCCTGCTCGTAGCCGGCCGCGGAATTTCCTCGCAGCACTCGCCGTACGAGTCGCTTCGAGCACCTGCCTGCGCAATGGCCATCGGCCAGGCCGCCGGCGTTGCGGCTGCCATCGCGGCCGACAAGAACCTCTCGCCGCGGCAGATCGAGGTTGCAGACGTGCGCCAGACGCTCATCCAGCAGGGCGCCAGGCTTTTCGACTGAGTGATTTCAGCTCGGCTTGATACCGGGCTTTTCCATCAAACGTTCACGAGGAGACACACCAATGCCTGAGATACGCATCGGCCTCATTGGCTGCGGCGGCATGATGCAGCATCATGCCGGCAAACTCGTCGCTATGCCGCAGGTGAAAATCACCGCGCTGGTCGACACCTCGCCGGATCACATCAAAAGCGTGAAAACGCGATTCCCGGCACTGCAAGACAGCGCGGAGTTTGCCGACTACCGCCAAATGCTCAAGGCCGGCCTTACCGATGCCGTGCTCATCGGCTCGCCCCACACCTGCCATTTCGAGCAAATCATGAACTCGCTCGACAGCAACCAGCACGTGCTTTGCGAAAAGCCGATGGTCTGCAGCATCGACCATGCCAGGGAAGTGCTCAAGAAGGTCGACACCTCCAAGAAGGTCTTCCTCCTCGCTTACCAGCGGCATTTCTCCGGCGGATTCAGATGGATCAAAACCGCCATCGCGCAGGGCCTCATCGGCGACGTCCAATTCGTGCAAGCCCTCCAATGCCAGGATTGGCTGAGGTTCACCAAGGGCCTCTGGCGCCAGCAGCATTCGCTATCCGGCGGCGGACAGCTAAACGACTCCGGCAGCCACCTCGTTGACATCATCCTCTGGACTACCGGCCTGTCGGTGCAGTCCGTGGCCGCATACTGCGACAACTTCGGCACCGAGGTAGACATCAACTCCGCGCTCGCTCTGAAGTTTACCAACGGCGCCCAAGGCAACATCTCGGTGATCGGCAACTGCCCCGGCTGGTGGGAAGACCTCACCTACATCGGCAGCAAGGGCGCTATCTACTCGCGCAACGGCAAGATCACGCACGTCAGCGCCGAAAACGGCACAACCAGCGAGCTGGTGCACGCGGCCGATGCCGGCGATCCCGACCGCAACTTCATAAACGCAATCCTCGGCACCGAGCAGGTGCAGGCGCCCGCGCTTTGCGGCCTGCGCGTGATCGAGCTCACCGAGGCCGCGTGGCAGTCCGCCAAGCTCAACGGCGCACCCGTCACCGTGCCGAAGACCGCCGTCTGATCGCACCACCAACGAAAAAGGGGCAGGCGCTCGCGCACCTGCCCCTTCTCATTTCGCCGAAAATCAGCAACCGCCCCGCCCGCTTATCACGTAGAAGAACGTTTCCAGTATGATCAGCATGTCGAGCACGAACGACTGATTCTCGATGTAATACAGGTCGTAATCCATCACGTCGTGAATGTCGCTGCCTCGATGCGCGCTGATCTGCCACACACCCGTCAGCCCCGGCTTTGCCTGCAGCCGCAGCCGATGCGCCGGCGTGTATTTCTCCACTATAAACGGCATCTCCGGCCGCGGCCCCACCACGCTCATCTCGCCCTTCAGAATATTGAAAAGCTGCGGAAGCTCGTCGATGCTGCTGCGCCTCAAAAACCGGCCCAGCCGCGTGACCCTCGGGTCGTCCGAAGTCTTGGGCGACGGCAGGTATGCGTCGTACCCCTGCCGCATCGTGCGGAATTTGAACAAGCGGAACCGCTTGCCGTTGCGGCCGATGCGCTCGTGGCTGAAAAACACCGGCCCGGGCGAGTCGCGCTTCACCAGCATCGCCAGCACAGCAAACGGTATTGCCAGCACCGCCAGCGCCAGCGCCGAAAAAACGATGTCGAACACCCTCTTGCCCGCCAGGTACACCCGCCGCCGGCCGCGCACCCGCCGCGTCATCAGCGGAATGCCGTCCAGCTCCGACGTCCGCACGTCATGCGTCACCAGCTCAAACAGGTCCGGCACATAGCAAAACTCGATCCGGCGCGCCTCGCACGTGCCGCGAAGCTGGAACATCAACTCGCGCGGGATGGACTCGCCCGCCACAAACAGGCAATCCACCCGGCGCTCGTCGAGCAGCCGCTCGATATCGCCCAGCGTGCCGATCACCGGCCCCTCGCTCAGCGCCGGCGCCGTGTCGCTGCACGACACGAACCCCGCGATGCTGTATTGCGGCGAGGGCGTCCGCCGCAGTGCGCGGTGCAACTGCCGGCCGAGGTCGTTTGCGCCCACGATAACCGCATGCTTCGAGTCGCCCAGCAGATTCTGCAGCAGCGCCAGCGGCACCCGCGAAGCAAACCGCCCCAGCCGCAGCAGCGGAAAACCCGCGGTCAGCGAATACACCAGCACCAGCCGTGAAGGCGGATCGGCCTGTGCCACTCGCGAGAAAAACGTCACCGCCGTCAGGATCAGCGCACCATACACGTACGCATCGAACAGCCGCTTCGTTTCCGCGATAGTCAGCGAGCTGCGGCCCGCACCGTACAGGCCCATCCAGTTGAAGATGCTCACGTACAGCGTGCCGGCAAAAAGTGCGAGGTAGATATACGGCAGCACGCGAGGGTCTTTTTCACCGATGCCGATCGCGTGATAAACAACCAAGCCGATGCCGAATGCCGCAACCACCAGCAGCAAATCCAGCAGCATCCGGATCAGCTTTATCATCGGTGATGAAATACCTTGCAGCAACTCTAGCCCTCGCGTATGGTAAATCGTGCCGCACTCATTCTATCCGCCCGCCCACGCACAGTCAAGCCCGCTGTCAAAGTGGCACAAGCGCCGCCACACTCTATGCTTGGGTCACACCCGCACGCCCAGCTCGTTCAGAAATTTCCTGAGCAACTCGAGCGGCAGGCCCAGCACGTTGCTGAAACTGCCGTTGATCTCCTCCACGTACGGGTCGCCCTGCTGCTGAAAGCCGTATGCACCCGATCGCCCGCGCGACTCGCCCGACGCCACATACTCCCCGATCTGCTCGTCGGTCATGCGCCGCATCCTGATGCGTGTGTCAGCGCAGCCGGCAACTCGCACGCCCGTTTTCATGTCCAGCACGCACAACCCCGTAACCACGCTGTGGGTGCTGCCGCTAAGGCTGCGAAGAATCTCGGCCGCGTGGGCGTCGTCCCTCGGCTTGCCGATCACCTGCTCGCCCGCGCCGAAATCCGCCGCCACGATGGTGTCGGCCGCGATCACGATCGCCCTGATTCCGCGTTCCAGTGCAAGAGCGGCCGCGGCCTCCGCCTTGCGGCGTGCTATATCTACCGCGGCTTCACGCGCCGGCATATTATCCGGCAGCGTCTCGTCGATGTCGGCCGGTATCACCTCGAACGGCAGGCCGAGCTTCGCCAGCAGCGTCTTGCGCTCGGGCGATGCCGACGCCAGCACAAACGCGGTCATCGAGCGCCGCCCCGCCAGAAACGCGCGGAAAGCCTGTTCGGCGGCCGCCATCAATAGCGTCCTCGCGTCAGTAATGGCGTCGCCCAGGTTCATCGGACAATCAATGATGCTGAAAAACGCGTCGATGCCGGCATCGTGCAAGCCCGACCTCTCGCGTCCGATGCAACCTGCGATTGCGATTGCGGGAATGCCAAGCCGGCGTGCCAGCCGCGCCACCGCCACCGGCGCCTTGCCGCGAAGGCTCTGGGCGTCAAGCCGGCCCTCGCCGGTGATTACCAGGTCGCAGCCCTGCATCTTTTGTTCGAGGCCAGCGTGCTCGATGACCATTTCCGCGCCGCCGCAGAGCTTCGCGCCCAAAAACGCCACCAGGCCGGCGCCCAGCCCGCCGGCCGCGCCGCCGCCCGGCATTCCGGCCACGTCGATCCCCAGGTCGCGCCTGATCACGCTCGCGAGGTGTTCGAGGTTGCGCGAAAGCTGCTCCACCATCGGCGGCGTAGCACCCTTCTGCGGGCCGTATACCGGCGCGGCCCCGGACGCGCCCGTGAGCGGGCTGTCCACGTCGCAGGCCACGTCGATGCGCGTGCTCGATATCCTGCGGTCTATGCCCGATCGGTCGATCCGCGCCAGCGATGCCAGCCCGGCTCCGCCGCGTGGAATCTCGGCGCCGGCTGCGTCCAGAAATCGCACGCCCAGCGCCTGAGCCATGCCCACGCCGCCGTCGACCGTTGCGCTGCCGCCGATGCCTATCAGGATGCGACGCACGCCCGCGTCTAGCGCCGCCGCTATCAGCTCGCCCGTGCCAAATGTGGTTGTGAAAAGTGGATTGCGTTTTTCAGGAGGGACAAGCTGCAGGCCGGAGGCCGCTGCCATTTCGATGACCGCCGACTCGCCGCCGCCGAGTATGCCGAATTCGGCGTCAACCGGCTCGCCGAGCGGGCCGCTCGCCTTGCAGGGAACGGCTCGGCCGGCGGTAGCGGCCACCATCGCCAACACCGTGCCCCCGCCGCCGTCGGCCATGGGCACGCTCGCGATCTCGCAGCCAGGCAGCGCCCGCACCAAACCGGCCGCGATGCACTCGGCGGCTTCAACCGCGTTCAGCGATTCCTTGAAGGAGTTTGGAGCGACGCAGATTTTCATGCTTGGTGCATCCCCCGGAATGCCGCTCCGGTCTCCCGTGCCGCCTTACATCTGCATCCGGCGCAGGCGGCGCACGCGCTC
>DATLAR010000323.1:0-3505 GCA_035527355.1 Planctomycetota bacterium | reverse complement strand
TTGCGGGCAGTGCGTCGAGTGCCGCACCGGCAACTACAACGTGTGTACCAATCGCGGGGGCGGCAAATCGCACGGCAAGCTCACCGGCGCGTTCGCCCAGATCGCGCGTGTCCCGGCCGAGATCGCCTACCGCATGCCGCCCGATGCGACCGCCGAGCTGGCCGTGCTCGCCGAGCCGACCGCAGTGGCGTGCCGGGCTGCCTCGCTCGCGAACGCGCGCCCCGGCGACCGCGTCCTCGTCATCGGCGGGGGCACCATCGGCCTGCTGTGCGCCGCCGTGCTGAAGGCCAGGCTGCGCCTCCATTGCATGGTCGTCGTCAAATACGACCACCAGGCCGCACTCGCGAAGGAACTCGGAGCCGGTGCCGTTCACCTCATCACGGCAGGCAAGACCGCCGACGCCGTGCGCCCGTTCACCGGCGGCCGGAGCGGCGTGGATGCCGTCATCGACACCGTCGGCTCAACCATCGCCCTCGCCGACGCCGCCGACGCCATTCGCCCGCAGGGGACGCTCGTCCTCGTGGCGATGCCCGGCGGCCGCACGATCCTGCCCATCTTCCCCATCGTCGGCAAGGAAGTGCGCGTGACCGGCTCCAACTGCTACGGCTGGACCGGCGCCACCCGCGATTTCGACTCGGCCATCGAGCTGATAACGTCGGGCGCCGTGCCCGCACCGAAGATCATCACCCACCGCTTCCCGATGGATCAAGCCCAAGCCGCGTTCGACGCCGCCGCCGGCAAGTCCGCCGGAAGCGTGAAGGTGATCCTGACGCCGTGACGGACCGGCATGCGCACCGATGGCGAGAAGCTGAGCTGCACGCCGAGGCCTTTCCATTTCTCGGTGCGGCGGTTCATGTGCGGCTCGGCCAGGATCGTGCCGTTCCAGAGCACGTTGAACCGGAACACGTGTTCGCGCCAGCCATGTGCTCGCGCCAGTCCAGCGGCGTCCAGATGTTCGGCAGGTCGGCCCACCAGTCGCAGGCGGTGGAAAAATTGGGTTCGAGCGGGTTTGGTTTTTTCATGGGAAGGCACTCCGTGAATCCGAGGAATCGGAGGATTGTGAGGATTCATTGTAGGCCAAGTCGCGAGGATTCCAAGGGGGTGTGGACTCAAATGCTGACTCAAGTAACTTGCCAGGAATGCGGCTTGAAACGACATGACTCATTTTGTAGAATACGGCTAGTGCGGTAGAATGAAACCCGTCTCGGGAGAAGATCAAAGGATGCCTGACTGTAGCAGCAAAAACGACCTGCCTGACGATCCCTACGAATGGGTGAATCCAGGAAATCTCGCGCTAGCAAGAAAGCGATTGGGGCTGGCCCCCCGGGATGTGGCCGAGCAAGCGCGTCAACTGGGCGCTGAGTATAGAGGGATCACCGCGGAAGCTCTAGCATCATGGGAGAGCGGCGGAGGACAGCCGGAGCTTCGCCACCTGGAGGCTCTTTCGCAGATTTATGTTTGTCCAGTCGGGTGGTTTTTTCTTTCGAGTCTACCGGCGGAAACTCACAAACTGGATTTCCGGGGAGTCGCAAGCGAAGAAGGAATTGGGGGGCAGGGACGGCAGACCTTATCGAGGTTTCTCGAACTCGCCGAGTGGGCCGAAGGCGTTGCGGTTCAGACCGGGCAACTTCGAACGCCAACCATCGCGTGCGCAAGCCTTACCGATGACATGAACGACTTGGTTGCTGTGGAGCGGCGCCGGCTTGATTTCGAACCCTCGATTCGCGGAAGTTGGCGGAAGAAAGACGACGCCTTCAATTGGTGGCGGCGCCGGATCGAGAGTCTTGGTGTCTTCTGTTTCGTCATGCGGCTGCCGACGAGCGAGGTTCGCGGGGCTTCGTTTCGGGGAGAGCACGGAGCGGCCTTCATCCTGGTGAACAGCGAAGATGCCGAGGCCGCCGCGGGCCGCACGTTCTCTCTCCTGCACGAATACGCGCATCTGATGTTGCGGAAAAGCTTTGTATGCGATTTTCGCGGGTCAGGTCGCGGAACTGATGTGGAGAGCTTTACGAACCGATTTGCCGCTCGCATGTTATTGGGCCCCGAGGAGTTGAGGGCTAGGCTTAAAGAAGTAGGAACCACCACGTTCCGGCAGCAATGGGGTGATACTTTTCTGGACAAGATTCGCGAGCCTCTTCAAGTTAGCCGGGATGTTGTCTCGATCTACCTTGAGAAAGAGCTCGGGCTTGCTCCGAAAGGATTCTACGCGCGAAAACGCGCTACATGGGCGAAGCGAAAAGCCTTCGGGCATGCGACGGCTCCCACGATTGGCCGCAATCTGCAGCAGAGAAAATTGCGGACGGTCGGAACCACACTTGCCAAGGTCCTCTCGTCCAAGCCAGCAGAAGCGGCCTTATCCGCACTTGACCTCGCAGAGATGCTGGATGTCAAGGTGGAGCGGGTGCCTGCTATTCTGGAAACCTTCAGGGAAGCCGGAGACGAGGCGTGAAGCATGAGGGATCCAGCCACACCTACTGCCTGGATGCAGACGCATTGATAAACATCAAGCTATACTATCCCAAGGAGATTAGAAGAATAAATCAATACGCGAAGAAAGGCAAGGTCGTGATTCCGGAGGGGGTGTATCGTGAAATCTGCCGAAAGAGTGATAGATTGAAGGAAATGGTTCAGAGTTGGCAGAAGAAACACAGCGCCGTCATTTGGCTGCTTGACCCGACCCTTCAGAGGGAATTGGTTCGTATTGATAACGGTTATGGAGAGGCAATAACGCTTGGTGACCAGAAAAGGAAGGGCTTCTGGTCGAGCAAGAGCGGCAAGCTGTCGGCAGATTCCCAAGTCGTAGCGGTGTGCAAGGTTAGAGGATACGCAGCCGTAAGTAACGACGAGGCGGTCCAGAACGCATGCCATATCGAGAATGTCCCTTGCTTCACGTGGCAGGAGTTCTATCGAAGGATGAAGCAGGATTTCATAGGCCAAGGATCATTGTTCGAGTTGTAGGGTCATGTTTGATCGATCTGAGGGGGAATCGCAGACTTCCACTCTCGCCACCTTTCCCTGCCTCACCTACCTGTACGGCGTCTCCAACGCCATGATCGACAGTGCCGTGGAGAAGACGCGGCCGCCCAGCCGCGCGCCGCTGTCCATCGGCACCCAGCTTCCGATGGCGTGGCCGGACTCGCGCTGGTTGCGGATGAGGGTCTGTTGGAGGGCCTGGTACCAGTGCCGCCAGGACTCGGTTTCGGCCTTTTTCATGATGGAGCTGCCGACCAGCCAGTAGATCTGGCCGTTCTTCTTCCAGTCAGGCGGATCGATGTGCAGCCGGCCCAGCTCGCCGAGCAGCAGCGAGCGGTCGGGCTCGGGCGCAGGCGCGAGCAGTGCCAGCATGCCGGGGGTGATCCTGGACTCGGCTGACGGTGCCGGCCACGGGGCGGCGTATGCCGTGGTGGGCTGCTTGGCGGCATCCTCGAAGACCTTGGCCACCTGGGCGACGGCGTCGCCGGGCACGTTGAGCCGGGCATCGCCTGCCGAGGCCAACGCGGCCATC
>DATLAR010000322.1:0-14177 GCA_035527355.1 Planctomycetota bacterium | reverse complement strand
GGCGTGGGCATGAGGCTCACGGTGATTTCGTAGGGATTGGAATTTGCGATGTTGAAGGTGCTGCCGGCGCGGCCGATCACGATGCCGCGGCTGCGCAGTTCGGCGCCGTCGGCCGGGCATTCAACCGACCAACTGGTGGCGTATGAGCTTTCGGTGAACAGGAGGAATTCGCCGGAGTATTCGGTGAACGTGCCCTCGAAGCGGCGGAGGTCGACCGGCGTTTTGAACACCTCGACGATCATCCGGCGGCCGATCTGCTTTTCGAGCAGCGGATCGAAAGAATTTTCGCCGAGGTAGCCGATGGCGGTGCCGCCGATCTGCGAAACGTATCGCTGCTGTGCGCCGAGCACCTGCGAACCGGCGCCGGCCCCGCCTTTCATCCGCCCGATGACCATGTTCATTGCTTCGAGGAAGGCGTCTTTCAGTGCGGCGAAGACGTTGCGGATCTTGCGCCGCGCGCGCCAGAAAAGTTTCCTGTTGAAGATGCGGAGGCGGTAGCTGGTGCGGGCCGTCTGCTCCTTGGGCGAGAGCTGATCGAGGAAGCGCAGCAGCAGGTATATTCTCTGGTATTCGCTGGAAAACAGCAGGTAGCTTGCTTCGTTTACGCCGGGCGGAATCTCCTGGCGGATATCCGGCATGTAAACGAACTCCAGCCCCGTGCGCTCCACGTCCAGGCGGCCGAAGCGGCGGGTATCGTCCTTCAGCTCCACGGTTGCCGGGAATCCGCGGAATGCCCTGAGGCAGCGGTCGCGGATGATCTTTGCGATGTATGCGGTAACGATGGCCGCGAGGAAGAGGAAGATGATGCCGGCGGCAAACGAGGAAGACGCGAGGATGTACCAGAGCTTGTCGAAGCCTTCGGGCTGGGCCGGCCCGCTCTCGCCTGCCATGGCGATGCCGCCTGCCGGCAGGGCGGAAAGGGCTGCGAATAGCTGAATGGCGGCACGTGTCTTTTTCACGGTTGATGGTTTCGGAAAGAATGGCGGCCGGTTTATTGCCTCACGGGCAGTTCGTAGCCCTGCTCGACGGGGAGCTCCTTGGGTATGACGACAACGCCGCTTTCGGTGACGGTGAAATGCCGGCTGTCTTCGGCAAGGTCATAGCCGATGCGCAGGTCGGGCGGAACGTGCACGTATTTGTCGATGATGGTGTTGCGGATGCGTGCGCCCCGGCCGATGAGTGTGCCTTCCATCAGCACGCAGTTTTCCACCACCGCGCCTGGCTCGATCACGGTGCCGGGCGAGAGGATGCAATCGACTACGCGGGCGTCGTTGACCACTACTCCGGCGCATATCAGCGAATTGATCACGGCTCCGCAGTCGCTGTTCCTGTTGCTCGAGATCACCTTTGCCGGCGGGTACTGCCCCTGGTAGGTGCGGATGGGCCAGCGGGGGTCGTCGAGCACGAACGGCGGGCTTGCTTCGAGCAGGTCTCTGCTGGCATTCCAGTAGGCGTCGATGGTGCCGATGTCGCGCCAGTATGGCCCGCCCACGGCCCCCTCGCCGAAGTTGAAGACAAACACGTCGCGCTGTTCGATCATGGCAGGGATGATGTTTCGGCCGAAGTCATGGCTCGATGGCCGCTTTGCGTCGGCGATCACCTGCCGCACGAGTTCCTCGGTGTTGAAAACGTACACGCCCATCGATCCGAGGAAGGCGTCGGGCTTGCCGGGTATCGGCTTGGGGTCGGAGGGCTTTTCGGCAAAATCGATGATGCGGTTGGTTTCGTCCACCTGCATGATGCCGAAGCGCGAAGCTTCCTCGCGATTGACCTCGATGCAGGCCACGGTGAGGTCGGCCCCTTTTTCAATGTGGTATTTCAGCATGCGGGCATAGTCCATTTTGTAGATATGATCGCCGCTGAGGATGAGCACGTACTGTGGCTTTTCCTTCTCGAGGATGTAGATGTTCTGGAATAGAGCGTCGGCGGTGCCGCGATACCATACGCTGGCCATGCGCTGCTGTGGCGGGATCACCGAGAGGTGCTCGCCAAGTTCGTAGTTGAAAACGTTCCATCCGAGCTGGAGGTGGCGCTGCAACGAGTACGACTTGTATTGCGTGAGCACGGCGACGCGGCGCAGGCCCGAGTTTGCCACGTTGCTCAGCGTAAAGTCGATGATGCGGTATGACCCGGCGAAAGGCACGGCCGGTTTGGCCCTGTCTTTCGTGAGCGGATACAGCCTTTCGCCCTGACCGCCGGCAAGGACGACGGCAAGTGTGTTCTTCAGCGTCTGCTGGTCGAAGCGTGCCATTTCTTCAGCTCCCCGATTGCTTCACATTTTCGAGAACCTGCTTGATCGTGTTCTTCAACGGGGTGAGATCCGACGACTTGATCACGTATGCGTCGGCCGACCACGTCATGAAGTTGTCCTTGTACGAGGAATACGCGGTGTTCAGTACGATTGGGATCCTGTTATCCGAACCGAGGATCTTGCCCATCGCCTCTATTCCGTCCATGCCCGGCATCGAGATATCGAGCACGATGAGGTCGGGGCGTTCCTTCTGTACTTTTGCGATGGCTTCTTTGCCGTCGGATGCCACGTCTACTTCGTAGCCCTCTTCCGAGAGCTCCTGGCGGTACAATTCCTGCTGGTTCTTGTCGTCTTCTACCACTAGAATTCTGGTCATGGCTGAGGCCCTCCTTGCATAGGTGCCTGGAATGGTGGAGCGTCTTCATTCTTGCTGTTAACCGGCAGATAAACCGAGAAGGTGGTTCCTTCGCCGAGAGTGCTCTCGATGTTCAGAAAACCGTGGTGATCCTCAATTATCTTTCGCGTTATTGCAAGGCCCAAACCCGTTCCACCTAGTTTGGTTGTGTAGAACAGATTGAACATGTTCGCCCGGACGTCATCCATGATGCCCGGGCCGGAGTCAATGACGTCCAAGGCGATCATCTCGCCGTCAAACTCGGTGGAGATCACGATCCTGCCGTCGCTGTCGATCGCCTCCATTGCGTTCTTCACGATGTTGAAGAGCGCCTGTCGGATCTGCGACGGGTCGGCTGATATCTCCGGAAGCGGGCTGTGCTGCAGCCGCACGAGCTGGATGTTCCGATTGGCCAGTTGCGGCCTCACAAACTCGGTCACCTCGTCGACGATGGAATCGATGCTGAGGTAAACTTTGTTTGGCGTGGCTGGCCGCGAGAAATCGACGACGCCGGTGAGGATTTTTTCAAGGCGCATCACCTCGCCAACGATCACCTCAGACTTCTGAAGGCGCGGGTCGTCGGCCGGCAGCGATTTCAGAATTGCGCGGGCGTAGCCGCCGATGGTTACCAGCGGGTTGCGAATTTCGTGCGCTACGCGTGCGGCCATCTCGCCCACCGCCGCAAGCTGGCTGGTTCTCACTTCGCGCTCCTTCATCTCTTCAAGGCGCTGGTAGGCCTCGATCCGCTCCTTGATCTCCTCTTGGAGGCGCGAGTAAGACTCGCCGTTCTCGATTGCAAGCCCCGCGTGGTTTGCGAAGATCGCCAGCAGCTCCGCGCGGTCCTCTGTGATGGGGTGGCCGCTGTAGAGATTATCGGCAAGAATCACGCCGATCACCTCATCCTTTGCCACCAGCGGCACGCTCACGAAAGAATTCGAGCCCACGAGGTCGCGGAACCGCTTGCTCACGCGGCTGTCGTTGGCCGCGTCGAGCACCAGGAAGGTTTTCTTCTCCTTCACTGTTTTCACGATGATCTCGCTGTCTTCGCTCAGCGAAAAGAGCATCTTGCGGGCAAGCTTGTATAGCGGCAGGTCTTCCTTGCGCACGGAGAAATCGCACTCGTTAAGAAGCTGTTTCAGCGATTTGCGCCGCAGGGCTTCGTCGGAGTAGATGTTCCGGGCGTCCTCCAGGTTTATGGGCCCGATGCCGGTGGTGCCTTCCATTCGACGGTTCTTCTTGTCTACCATCAGCAGAAAGCCGCGATTGAAACCGAGCGCGTGGCCCGCTGTAACGCACGTCAGCACGAGCCGCAGGATCTTGTCGAGCTCCAGCGTGCCCTGGATGGCCTGGTTGATCTCGCGGAGCATCGAGAGCTGGAAGGCGCGCTCCACCGTGCCGCTCACGTCTTCCATGATCAGCAGGATTCGTGGCTGCTCGCCGGCCTTGATGCTGCCGATGCCGAAGTTCAGCACCATCTGCTGTCCGCCGCGGTTGTGGCGGATGTTCTTCAATTCCGAGCTTCTGCCTGTTTGCAGCACCTCCGTAATGCGTGAGAGCAGGCCGCTTTCCTTCAGGAAATCCTCGTCCCACAGTTGCCGTATGTTCCTGCCTTCCACGTCCCTTTTCTGCGAGTCGGTGAGCTTGCAATATGCGGAATTTGCCAGCACCACGTTGAACGCCTTGTCAAGCATGAGCAGCGCCGACGGCATTGCGGCGATGATGTTTTCGTTCAGCTCGCGCAGTGTGCACGTGCGCTGGTACAGCCGAGCGTTTTCAACGGCCCGCGCCAGCAGGTCGCACAGCGTTGCCAGCGCGCTCACCGAGCTGTCGTCGAACGCGTTCACTTCCTTGCATTGGATGCTGAGAACGCCGTCAACGCGCTTGGCCGTCTTGATTGGCAGGCAAAGCAGCGAGCCCACCGGCTGTGCGCCCGGGAAATCGAGCGCGCCCGCAGGCTGCCGCGCGAGGTCGTTCGCAAGCACCACCTCGCCCGTTTGCAGCACCTTGCTCGCAAGGCTGCTGCCCAGTTTCACTCGCCAGCCTTCGGGCGGGCGCGACTGAACCGCGCCGGCGTGAGCCGCCATTTCCATCTCGCCCTTATCCCAATCGGACAGCAGGATGCTCACGTCGTAGAATGTGACATTTCTCTGGATGGATTCGGCCGCCGACTTCAGCAGCGTTTTGAGGTTAAGCGTAGACATGGCCTCGCGGCCGACTTCGTTGAGGATGCTCATTTCGGCCTTGCGGCGGCGCTCCTGCTCGCGAAGCTTCGCCCACTGCATCGCCACGGCCACCTGCTCGCCGATATCCTGGAGGATGCGCGTTTCGCGCGAGCCAAACGCGGCCCGTTGCGTGCTGCATAGCAGCAGCGCGCCCACCAGTTTCTGCGCGGTGATCAGCGGCGCGCAAACGTATGAAACCATCCCCTCGGCCGGCAGCAGCTTCTCTTCGGCAAACTCGGCGGCTCCGCTGATGTCCTCTTTCGTCACGGGCTTGTGCTCGTCGAAAGCGCGCTCCACCAGCGAACCCTTCAGCGGAAAAACGGCGCCCGGCACCAGGTGCGCCGCTCCGTTGCCCGCCGATGCCATCACCCGGTAATGCTGGCCATCGTTTTCCTGCAGCAGGATGCTCAACCTGTCGAATGCTACAAGCTTGCCGATCTCAAACACCACCACCTGGAAAATCTTTTCCATATCCACGCCGGAGCTGATGGCCGACGTAACCCTCGTGAGGGCGGCGATTTCCTCCGTCTTCTCGTTTGCCGTGCGGTTTAGCTGCTCGCTGAAGCTCTGCATGCGCTGCTCGAGCTCCTTCTCGGGCGTGGTGTCGTGGATGGAAACGAGCACCGACGGCGCCTGCCCCGGCTCGCCCAGCAGCGAGCTGATGCGCGCGTCGGCCGTGATGAACGAGCCATCCTTGCGCACCAACTGCACGTTTTCCAGCACCACGGTCTGCCGCTCGGCAAGCGCGCGCTTGCAGCCGTCCAGCAGCGTGCTGATGCCGGCCTGCCGCATCTCGAAATCAACCAGCCGCATCCCCACCAGCGAGCCCGTTTTCAGGCCGCTTATCTCTTCGGCGCGCCGGTTTGCCTCCAGGATGGTTCCATCCTGCGGCTCGCACACAAACAGCGCCTCGGACGCGTTTTTCATGAAATTCAGGTATTTGTCTTCGGCCTCCTGCAGCTTGTGCATCGTGGCCGACACGCACAACTGCGTGAGCACGCTCTGCGCCTCGTCGAGGTGCGAATTCACCACGTGCAGCGTTTCGGCCAGCGCGTGGAAGTCTTGCTGAAACAGCGGCCGCAGGAAATCGCTAACCACCTCCCGGGCCAGCGCGAGCGCCCGCTGAAGGTTCAGCACGGGCACGCCCGCCGCCGACATTCGCTCGCCCAGCGGCCGCAGCGCCTGCCCGCACCGCCCGCAATCACCCATCTCCGCCGCCTCGAGCACCACCGACAGATACAGCGGCACGCCGGCGCCTATCTCGTTGATTGTTTCCTGCGAGCCGATGAGGCGATGCGGGGGCATGTTCGCGGCGCGCTCCGCCCACACCTCCGTTATCTCCCTGATCTTCGATCGGAGGTAACGGATGGCGTCGCCGCCTACGTCGCTGGATGAGTTTATCAATGTCTCAACCATCTGGCTCACAGATCACGAACGGCTTCGGTTATGTTTACCTGCCACGGCTGGCCGGGCTCGAGGTGCACCTGCCAGCGGGCCACTATTGCGCTGCTTTGAAATACGTGCTCGAATCCGCCTTCCGATTGCGAAACGGTGCGGATCGGGAATAGCCACACATCGGCCGGGCTGCTGAAACGCAGCAGCACGTCCATCCCCTTCATCTTGTCGCGCACGCCTATCTCGTCTTGCTTTTCCAGCGTATGCAGGGCTTCAAGCTCGCCTGCGCTCTCTCCGTTTTCAAGCCGGTAGTTCCACACGTCGGGGTCCTTGCCCACAAACGCCATGTTCACTTCCGGCGCGAATATGATATCCACCGGTGCCGAAGCCGACGTGATCTTGTATGTGCAGTCGATCTCCGGCTTGTCTTTCACCAGCTTGTACGATTTTTCAATCTTCACCGCAAAGGGCGTGTTGCCCACCCACACGGTGCTGTTGCGCGAGAGGTCTACGCGCACGCTCTTGGCGTTTCGCTTCACGCGGCAGTCAAACGGCCCCGTCACAAACTCGCCCCGCTCTATGTACTCGCAGTCCATCATCTGCTCGATGGTAACGTCCGGCAGCAGGAAATGGTCGATGAAACCTTCCCGCAGGTACCAGTCGTACTTCAGCAGCTTGCCGAGGCCCTCTTCCTTCGACTTCACGATGTGATGTATGCTCTTCACATCGCCCGGGGCGGCTTCGGGGGGCGGATTGGTTACGTTGCGGTGGTAAGCCTCGAAGCGCCGCGACAGGCCGGCGAGGAGGTTCACGTTCTTGCCGCGCACGTCCAGCTCGGTCATGTGGCCGCCGCGGTCGGGCTTGATTACGGCCGTCAGGTAGTCGTTGGCCAGGTAAACCTCGTTGGCGGCATCCATGTCGAAATCAAGCTCTTCGGCCTGGAGCATTCCGCGGCCGTGCGTGGCGTCTGCGATGCAATCGGCCGCGATGAGATGCTCGTAGATCGCGTGGCGCAGGTGGGGCAGGTACAGCCCGCCGAATACGCCATGCCACCACGAGCAATTGCACTGGCCGCGATACAGCTCGCGCCGCGCATCCTCGTACGCCTGCCCGTCAGCCTTGATCGAATCCACCTTGCGGCTCACGTGCATCATCTTGCCGTACATCTGGTTCGATTCCGGATACTTCATCTTGAAGTTGCGCCAGAACCCGCCGCGCATGTAGCGTTTCACGCGGTCAAACAGCCCGCGGTTCTGAAGCTCGAGCACCACGTCTTCGTATTCCACCAGCGTTTTGGCGGGCAGCGCCCATTCGGTCATTTCGCGGTAGGAGGCATCGGGCAGGTACACCTTGCCGCGCGGCGGAAACTTGTCGATCGCCTCGCTGAACGTAATGAACTCGATCCATTGGAGGTTTCGCTCCAGCTCCTCAAACCAGCGCCGCAGCCAGCCGTTGGTATAGACGTGCTTGTGCGTCTCGGGCCACACGCCGAATTTCTCGCCGTCGTCGGCGTAAACCACCAGCGAACCGGGAGCGGCTGCGTTGAGCTGGCCCAGGTATTCGGTGGTTTTCCACGGGTCGGCAAACGGAATGTGATAGCGAAGCTGTTCGCTGCCGGCGAAAACGCGCAGCAGCTTGCCTTCGTCTTCGGTCATGAAATAGCCGGTAAGCTGCTCCTGCGAGAGGCCGGCGTACTTGAAATGCGTGTCGTCGACGATGAGGTAGTCGATCCCTGCCTGTGCAATCGAGCTGGCCAGCCGCTGCTCCCAGATGCGCTCGGGCAGCCACAGGCCGCGCACGCGCGTCTGGAAAAGCTCCTGCAGGTGGTCTACATACATCCTCACCTGGCCGATGAGGTCGCGCTGCGGCAGCATCGTGAGGATCGGCTCGTAATAGGCGCCGCCCATTATCTCAAGCTGGCCGGCCTTCACCATCTCCCGCATGCGGTCTATCATGTCGGGCCGGTTGTGCTCGATCCATTCCAGCAGCGAGCCCGAGTAGTGCAGGGCCATCCTCACTTGCGGATGCCGCTGGAGCTCGTCGAGGAACGGGCCGTAGGCGTCGTTGCAGGCCCTGTGGAACACAACATCGAAATTGCCTACCGGCTGATGATCGTGGAGAGCGAGTAAGAAGTGCACCTTGCTCATGTTCGAAAGCCGCTCCTCGGCTTGGAGACGCTGCACGGACGCCACGTTATAAGGTTGGCCTCATATTACAGCGTTTTCGGTTCAGTTGTCAAGAGAAAAGCAAAGACAATTCTCCGGCGGCCCGCCCGAATGAAGAACGAGCCGCCGGTCATGCCTTGAATCAGACGGCGCCAACTTCGGCGTGCTGCCGTTTGCCGGCGGCTTTCGCCATCGTTTTCTCGTACATTTCCACGTATTCGCGAGCGCTGCGCGCCCACGACCAATCCTGCTTCATCCCGCGAACCGTCAGCTTGTGCCAGTCGGGCCCGTGATAAGCGTGCACGGCGCGCCTGATCGTCTCGAGCAGGGCGCGCGGCGTGTATTCCTCAAACGCGAAACCGTTGGCCGCCTCGTCGTTGCGGGTCTTCTCGTTATAGTCTACGATCGTATCGGCCAGGCCGCCGGTTGATCTCACGATCGGCACCGTGCCATACTTCAGGCTGTACATCTGGTTCAGCCCGCATGGCTCGTAGCGCGACGGCATCAGGA
This sequence comes from Planctomycetota bacterium, assembly GCA_035527355.1. Taxonomy (GTDB): domain Bacteria; phylum Planctomycetota; class PUPC01; order JABMSA01; family JABMSA01; genus DATLAR01. The sequence goes on along the minus strand of DATLAR010000322.1, from coordinate 5,240 downwards.
ACATGTCGCAGGCCGCCTCGATCTGGTGCGCGAGCGCATTGCTGAACGCAAGGTTTATGCAGGCCTTCTGCGGATAGTCGCGGGCTACCTGCTCAAACAGCGTGTGATATTTCGCCTCGCCCGTGCCCAGCAGCACAAACTGGATGTCGTCTTGCATCAGGTCGTCGATTATGTCGGCCAGCAGGTCGAAGCCCTTCTGTTTGTCGAGCCTGCTGATCGCGCCGATCAGCGGCACTTCGGGCCGCTCGGGCAGCTTGTGCTGCTTTTGCAGCTCGCATTTGCACAAGAGCTTGCCGCTGAGGTCTTTCGCGGTATACTGTGCCGGGATCAGCTTGTCTACTTCGGGGTTCCACACGGTATAGTCGATGCCGTTGATGATGCCGTAGAGGTCTTCGGCGCGCGTGCGGATCACGCTTTCCAGCCCCACGGCGTATTCGGTGGTCTGGATTTCCTGCGCGTAGCGCTTGCTCACCGTCGAGATGCTGTCGGAAAACACGATGCCGCCCTTCAGGAGGTTGAGCTTGCCGTAGTATTCGAGCTGCTTCCAGTGGAACAGCGACCAGTCCAGCCCCGTGAGGCGCATGTCCCAATGCCAGAACAACCCCTGGTATGCGAGGTTGTGGATTGACATGACAGACGCTGCTCGGCTGATCATCGGGTCGTTGGCGTAGAGCGTTTGCATGTAAACGGGCACAAGTGCGGTTTGCCAGTCGTTGCAGTGGATCACATCGATGCTTTTGAAGACGCGCTTCACCGTCTCGATGGCGGCGAGAGAGAAGAACACGAACCGCTCGCAGTTGTCCTTGTAGTCCACGCCCTTGTCGCCGTAGAGCGAATCGCGGTCGAAGTATGCGTCTTGCTGGATCAGGTACACCGGCACATCGGAGCCGGGCAGGTGCGATCTCTGGATCACGGCCTGCCTGGTCACCTGGCCCACGGGCACTTCAAACTCGATGCCGGTGGGTTCGATCGGTTGGCCGCTGGTGCGCACGGCGCGATACAGCGGCATGATCACCGCGATGTCCTGCCCGAGGTCGTCGTGCAGGTGCTTTGGCAGCGCGCCGGAGACGTCGGCAAGGCCGCCGGTTTTCGCAAACGGTGCAGCTTCGGATGTCATGAACGCTATGTGCATGGTTTCCGTCCTCTTCCTCAGACCTCTCTTGAAAAAACACACGGACGCTGCGAACGTGCCGCCGCCGGCTATTTCTCGACGTTGCGGAGAAATTCGGCGGCCTTTTCCGGAGGCACGGGATTGATGTAGAAGCCGGTGCCCCATTCGAAACCGGCCACCTTGGTGAGCCGCGGGATCACTTCGAGGTGCCAGTGGTAATACTCCAGGTCGTTGCTGGCAAACGGGGCGCTGTGTATGATGTAGTTGTACGGAGGATTCTCCAGCGCGCTTTCCAGCCGCACCAGCAGGTCCCTCAGCACTTCGGCCAGCTCCGGCAGTTCGGAGCGCGGCACGTCTTCGAAGTTCGAGCGGTGGCGCTTCGGCAGAATCCACGTTTCAAACGGGAACCGGCCCGCAAACGGTGCAAACGCCACGTACTGGTCGCCGTCGATCACCACCCGGCTTCCGGTTGCGATTTCCTGCTTCAGCATGTCGCAGAAAAGGCAGCGGCCGCGATAGTCGAAGAAGCCGCGGCAGCCTTGCATCTCGCGGTTCACCGTGATCGGCACCACGGGCGTTACGATCAACTGCGAGTGAGTGTGTTCGAGGGAAGCACCGGCGATCGAGCCTACGTTTTTGAATAGCAGGCCATACGCGAAGCGCTTGTCGTTCTTCAGGTCGTTGAGGCGCTCGCTGTAAACGCGCAGCATCTCTTCGATTCGTTCGGCCGAAAGGCTGGTGAGCGTGGTAACGTGCTCGGGTGTTTCAATAATCACCTCGTGCGCGCCCACGCCGCGCATCACGTCGTAGATGCCCTCGCCGCGCTTGTCCAGCCCGCCCTCGATCTGCAGCGCCGGAAACTTGTTTGGCACTACGCGCACGCGCCAGCCCTTCGTGTCGCGCCCGCCGTGCTCGCGGTAGGCTGCGATCTCCGGCGGCGTCTTGTCTTCGTTTCCCTCGCAGAAGGGGCAGAAGCCGCGGCTGATCACCTGCGGTGCCGATTTGAAATCACTCGGGCGGGCGCCTCGCTCCGTTGCGATGATAACCCATCTGCCGGTTACAGGATCTTTCCTGAGCTCGGGCATTCGTTGAACCTCCAATCTTGGTGCGTCGCCGGGGAGCGCAATGCTCCTGCCGGCTTTCAATAGTCCCTTATACCTGCCACATCACGCGCTCGAAATCCTTCGACGGGACAATGAAAGCTATTACTGTATTTTCGGGGATTCGCTGAACGGTTTTACCGTTTCTTTTCACCTCGACAAACATCTCTACCTTATCCCCCTCTCGGTAGCCGAGGAACTCGAACGGACACGATAGCTCCAGTATACGTTTGAATGCCACCGTATCCAGCATAATCGGTTCCGACAGATTCGTGCCCTCAAGGGTCATCTTCGGAAATCCAAGGTGCAGATCGCTTATGCGCAGCCGCAGCTCGGCTTCCCTGCCCTGGGCAAACCACACCACAAACTCGAGCGGCTGCTCGTCGCCTTCCGCCGCCTCGGCGGCGGGGTCGAGCCTTATGAACAGCGTGCTCTGGCTGAAACCGAAGTAGAGGTCCGACACCAGGTTGTCCGACACCTTGTGCATGGTGCCGCGGTCGCGGCGAAAATCGTAATGGCCGGCCGGCGACCACTCGAAGTATGACGTTTGCCGGCCGTCGAGCGTAACGTCCAGAAATGCCCGCGGCAGCGTGTAAATTCCCTGCCGCTCGGTCCTTATTATCACGTTGTCCAGAAACTGCGGCGGCGTGTGCCCCACCAGCGTGTGCACGTTCTTCAGGTGCTTGCGAAACAGCTCGTCGAACGCCTCGTCGTTGCCCGAGAAATGATCGTCTCCGTACCACCAGAACCAGTCGCTGCCCTCGGCGATATAAAGCTCTTTCCATGCCTCCTCGATCGACGCCCGGCGCAGCGGATCGCCGCCGTCTTTCACCGTGGTGAGGTATGCCCGCGTGCTGTTGACATACTCCCAGGCCGCGTTCTTTTCGGGATGCCCCACCCACGTGGCGAAGTTGTGGCCGATCCACGAGCCCGAAAACAGGCGGGGCAGCTCGAACGCCGGCGGGCGGCGCTCCAGGTAGTCGCTCACCGTCACCGTTTCAATCCATTGCTCGCTGCACAGCCTGCGATACATCGCCCGCAGGAAATGGACGCCCGAATCGTGGTAATGCTCCCAGGCGTTTTCGCCGTCGAGGATCACCGCCACAAAGTGATCGTTATTCGGCGCGCTCTGCCTTATGTGCCACAGCTTTGTCAGGAAATCGTTCGCCGCGTCTTCGGGCGCACTCCATTGATACTTGAAGCCCACAAGGTCCGACAGGAAATGGTCGCGGAAGACCATGTTCAGAGTTTTGGAATCGGCCTTGATCGAATAAGGCTGGTAGAGCACGTCGGGCCGGTTGATCCGCTGCAGCGAGTCGCGCTGGAGGTGAATATCGAGCGAGCGGGCAAGTATTTCCTCGTCGGTAGCCAGCCATTTGAAGCCCGCCTCGGCTACCAGCGGCAGGATGTCGGGGCTCACCGAGCCTTCCGACGGCCACAGCCCGCGCGGATCGCGGCCGAATTTTTTGCGGTAAAGCTCCACGGCCATCAGCAGTTGCTTTCGGGCATCCTCGCGGAAGTTGCCTTTCACGTCGGGCAGGTTCAGCCGGGGCATGGCCACGTGGGCCGAGCGCATGTCGCAAAGCAGCGGCAGGATCGGATGGTAATAGGGTGTGGTGGTCACCTCGATGCGCCCCTCGTCCTGCAGCGCCCGGTGCTTGGGCAGGATTTGGGCCATCACATGGATCTGCTTGTCCAGCAGCGTCTGCTTTTCCTCTTCCGTATAGTTGCGATCCTTCGCCACCATCAGCTTCAGAAACGGATCGCGGTCGATCACCAGCGGATGGAACCACGCGAGGTTGGCCCACATCTGGAGGTCGCGGAGGGCCTGCACCGAAAATTTCTTCCACACCTTGTCGACCGTTTTGCGCTCGAAATTGCGCATCGCCAGCAGTTCGGCATAACGGGGATGCACATTTATCATGTGATCCCAGTTTGCCATGAAGAAGCGGTCGAGAATCGTTTTGATCTCGTCTTCCTCAAGGCTGTCGGCGCTCTTCCTGCTCAGCTCAAGGTGCGTATCGGTGCAGCCGCACTCGGCGTAGTCGTCGATCTGATCGATCAGCGAAGGCACAAGGTTTACCGTCATCCGCAGCGACGGAAACTCATCGAGGATGTCTGCCATCCCGATGTAGTCCTTGATCCCGTGCAGGCGCACCCACGGCATCACCATCTGCCCCGCCACGAGATCCTTGTAGTACGGCTGATGCTGATGCCACAAAATTGCCAGAAAGACTTTGTTCATACAACTCCAAAGTCGTGATCAGCTACACATACGGCCATCTCGTTTGATTATCGGAAAAAGCGATGGACAGAAGAACGTTCGCAAAGGTTTTCCGGCCTGCTCGTCAGAATGTTTTCTTCCGCACAAGCGATGCGGAAGACAAATTGTGCAGGCGGAAAGCTGAAGACTGCAACTGCAGCGAGCTCGGGCTATCAGGCAAGCCAACATCGCCAAAAAGCTCCGGAATGAACTCGGCCTCGCTCTGGCCGGCCTCGTCTGCAGCCGCCGAAACACCAGTGGGGGGCAGTGCAACACGATTTGAGCGGAGGATGGAGATAAACCGCCCATCGGCCGTTCTCAAGCCGTAAATCACGAAGTATATGCCGCCGCCATCCTCGAGATTGATGTACTTGCTGCCGCACGTCTCGCCCGCCTCGATGTCATACGGCTCGCTTCCCTCCCGATCAACCCTCAGCACAAACGATCCGCCGGCCCCTGCCGCCTTGGCATGCTCAGCCAGCGTTTGCTCGCAAACCTCCCAATAACAGTACAATGTGAAAGGGTCCTGGAACATCAGCCTGAGGTATTCGCAGCCGTACCGCACGGGCAGCGGAATATCAGCCGACAGCGGCTTAGCCTGCTGCTGCGCAACACCTTGCAGCTCGAAAGAAGAACAGCCCGGCGGCAAATTCACCGCCGCTTTGGGCAGATCGCCCTGCTTTGCTGCAGAACCCTCGATGCGCGTATCGCTCTGCTTCACTAGTGCTTCCCAGATGCCCTGACCGTTGTGCAAGCGCGTTTTCAC
>DATLAR010000321.1:0-12351 GCA_035527355.1 Planctomycetota bacterium | reverse complement strand
ACAGGTGGAGCCTGTAATCTTCCCCTCTTCGCCCTCTTCCGAAAGAGGGCGTCTTCCTTTCAAGACGCCGCACCCCCTCCGTGCGCAACTTTCCTCTTGACTGCAAGGCGCGATAGTGGTAAGCTGTAATCCTGATGGCGCGCAGATGCTGGCAGCCATCCGGCACAGCACCTCGCGCGGCCGCTAGCTGGCGACAGCTTTCTCAGCAAGCTCGAACACACTCTTGGGAAGCGCCTCCGCGCGCTGCCTGTGGGCCGTCCCGGAAACGAGCGGGAGTGAGAGAACCGGCGTGGCGGACGCATGCGGGGGATCGAATAACGGTGACCGTCCCGTGGCTGTCCCTAATTATCCGCCCCCTGGTATTCGTAGCTTTCCGCAGAGCGTGCAAGGATTTCCCTTGACCGCAAAATGGGAATCTGCTATAGTGTCCCGGTGTTAGAGAGCCACAACGTATTGTGCCCATGCTGTCTTGTCGCTACCAGGTTAGGACATTCGTCAGAATGGGCTTCGACCGCGTGGCCCTGGGCGTATTGTCTTGGGAGGTTCAACATGTCTTTCGGGACGCCTTGGGCGGTACTGCTTACCATCCTTTTTCTGGTACCTGGTTTTCTTTGGAAGAAGACCTCATTGCTCGCTTGTAGGTACAAGATACCCTCATCTGAGAGTTGGCTTGATTACTTCGTGCTGAGTTGCTTCAACTATCTGCTCGGCTGGCCTCTGCTTTTCTTCTTGCTCAGTTGCCGACCTGTTGACTTTGATATACTCAATCCAAGCTTCTCGCTCCTGCATGGGGTTTACTTCACGGGCTGGATCGTACCGGTGTTCTTTCTGCCTGTTCTTGCCGGATTTCTTACTGGGAGATACGGGCAGAAGGATCGCTCTCGCGGGTTCCTCAAGCGGTTCGGGCTTTTTGTCCTGCACGTCGCCCCGACGGCATGGGACTATGCCTTTGCCCGCGATGAGAGTTTCTGGGCAAGGATTGAACTAGTAGATGGAAGAATGATAGAGGGCGTATTCGCGGACAAATCCCTGGCGTCTTCTGAACCGGGCGAGCGTGACATATTTCTTGAGCCTGTCTACGAGCTGAATGAAGAAACAGGCCAGTACATTAGACAGGAGGTTGGTGGAATACTTATCATGGCCAGTTCGATAAGAATGGTCAGGTTCTTCAAGTGTGAAGGCAAGCCATGCAAAGGAGTTACGGAATGAGCGATGACAAGAGTGGACAGAAGCTGGTCCCGCCTAGGGCGATCACGACGATTCATGACGGTCCTGGTGTCACTTCGGGATACCAAGGTTCCAAGGAAACCGCTAATGTGGTGCCACCCCCACCGCCACGGAAACCCGCGAAGAAGTGACCTCGTAGGTGAATTCAGGCGTTCGGTGCAGTACTGAACAGAAGAGGAGCGCGCTATGGACGAAGAGCAGCAAAGGGAATTTCTGGACAACCACATTCCTTACAGGATCACGGCCGTTGACTTCATGGGACATGCATGCGATTTGGTGACGTCAGGCCGCGCTGACAGACCAGCAGTAGTTGTCATTGACGGCCAGAAGGAATTGGAAGCCTCGAAGTGCAGATTCCTGACAAATCCCGTGATTGAGACAGGCGCGATATTCTGCCGAGTGCTTCTCGAATTCCTTGGTGTGAAATTGGGCAAGGACATGCAGTTGGTGTCAAGGTGTTCAAACAAGAAGAATGGGGAGCCAAACAAGAAGAACGATGATGTCTTCATTGAGGATTTCAGGCTGAACGGTTGCCCCTTGACAAGAGTGTCGCCTGAGACAATACTCAGCACCCGCGGCTTTGGATCCGAGGAAGCCATCAAACGCGCGTGTATTACTGCAATCCACGTACCAAACAAAGCCGTTGCTCACTTGACCAGCGGACTAGAGGAAAGGGACACCTTAGAGGATTTGCGCCTGTGCAGCAAACTGATCCCGTATCTTGTGGCCAAGCATTTGTATGAGGCGTTGGAGTATCCTGTTCCACCGTACGGGGTAAAGAGGATAGGGAATGACAACCAACGGTAGGACAAGAGCCGCTTCTGCCACGGCGAGCATGGCGGCCGAGCAAGCCGCGCGGCTGCGAGAGATTTTCCCGCAGTGCGTGACAGAAACTAAAAACTATGACTGGCACCTACATTCCCGCCTCAAGCCCGCGCGGATTTCCGACCCGCCGCCACCGCGGGTGATATTCCTCTTGACGGGAAGGCTCGATGCTGGTAAGCTGTAGCCATGAGGACGAGACCAGGCTTGGGAAGCGCCTCCGCGCGCTGCCGGTGGTGGCGTCGTTGTCTTGGCTGTCGATCTCACTGGTCAGTCGTTGCTCCACCGGCATAAAGCCGGTGGCGGCAGGACAAGAACCTTAGTCAACTGCAACTGCGGCGCACTGCACTGGTATTGAGGATTTCACAAGCGGAGGTATTCGCAGATGAGACTCGGTGGCCCGATTTTCACCAAAGCCGACACTCCCGAATCGTGGGCTGCGGCTGTCCATTCCGCCGGCTACTCTGCCGCATACTGCCCTGTTTCCATCGAAGCCGACGCGCAGACAGCCAAGCTGTACGAAGATGCTGCCCGCAAAGCCGATATCGTGATCGCCGAAGTGGGCGCCTGGTCCAACCCCCTCAGCCCCGACCCGCAAGCCGCCGCCGGCGCACTCGAAAGGTGCAAAGCATCGCTTGCCCTGGCCGATCGCATCGGGGCTCGCTGCTGCGTCAATATCGCCGGATCGCGCGGCAGCAAATGGGACGGACCCGCCGCCGCCGACCTCACCGATGAAACCTTCGGCATGATCGTCGACATCATCAGAGACATCATCGATGCCGTGAAGCCCACCCGGACCTTCTACACCCTCGAAACCATGCCGTGGATGTATCCCGATTCTCCGGACGCCTACCTCCTGCTCATCAAGGCCATCGACCGCACCGCATTCGCCGTTCACCTCGACCCCGTGAATCTCGTTTGCAGCCCGCAGCGCTGCTTCGACAACGCCCGCCTCATAGAGGAGTGCTTCGCAAAGCTGGGGCCATACGTCAAATCGTGCCACGCAAAAGACATCCTCCTCGCCGACAGGCTCACCGTGCACCTCGATGAAGTGAGGCCGGGGCTGGGCAACCTCAACTATGCGGTCTTCCTGAAAGCCCTCGACCGCCTCGACCCGAGCACTCCGCTGATGCTCGAGCACCTTCCCAACGAAGAAGAGTATATCGCGGCGCAGAATCACATCCGAGGTGTGGCCGCGCAGGCAGGGGTCAAACTATGAACCATCAAGCCATCTCGATGACATCCAGAAAGCACGCCGAGCTCATGCTGTTCAACTGGAGCCAGCCCCACCCCTCTGCACAATAAGAGACCAGAGAACCAGAAGAACCAGAGACAGCAGACAGCCATAGCGGACCTTCAAAACCTTGGCTGTTGGCTATGGAGCCCCCCCTCCCTATCCGCGATGCCCGCGGAGAGGCGGCGGGTTCTTGGAAGCACCTGGCTTGCTGATCAGTCACCCTTCCACCGGGGCAGGCCCGGTGGTGAGGCATTCAGGCGCGGCTGGCGGTGTAGGGGCAAGGCACTGTCCTTGCCCTCTTCTGGCCGGTGCCTGTGCAACCGGCACAAACGAGCAAGACACCATTTGCACCTTGCACCTTGCATTCTACACCTTGCACTCCGCGCGTCTACGGCCCCCCAGCCCTGAGCGGCGCGCGGCGGCCCATTATCGCTTGCATTTCAGCCGGTAATCAGTACAATAGGCAAAATTATGATGCCTTACCACAAGGAGAATTCGAATAATGACAGCCGTGAATACGCTGAGGTCCCTTATCGAGGAGGAAATCGTACAGCTTGCCGAAGAAGGGTGTGACGTGCACGTGACCGCCGCGAGCCTCGAGCAAGCCGCCGCCAACGCGGAATCTCTTAACGAAATCTACAGTCAGCTACGCAAGTCAACGGTCAGGGCTGATTTTCCATATAAGGAGCCGTCGGATATCGAGGCCATACGCAAGCAAAGGCCCGACGGCCAGCGGCAGATGAACGTGCGGGCTTCGGCAAAGAAGCTAACCGACCGCCTCCACGGCGCCTGGCTGGGCCGCATTGCGGGCTGCATGCTCGGCAAACCTGTCGAAGGCCGCAGCCACAAGTGGATTCAGGCCGGCCTCGAAAACGCAAATGCCTGGCCGCTCGACGACTACTTCCCCAGGAAACTGAGGGACGCCGACGGCAAAGCCGTGGATTTGGCGGCCGATTGCTGCCGCGGCGGCGTGCATGCCGGCGTTTCCGACGACGATACAAACTATACCATAGTAGCCCTGAAGCTGATGGAAACCAAGGGCTACGGCTTCAAAACGGAAGACGTAGGCGCGCTGTGGCTGTCGCTGCTGCCGTACCACGCGGTTTGCACCGCCGAACGCCAGGCCTATGCAAACCTGATTAACGAGCTGCCGATAGAGGAGGTGCCGCTGCACCTGAACCCCTACCGCGAGTACATAGGGGCGCAGATTCGCGGCGATCTTTTCGGCTATGCCACGCCTGGAAACCCCGAGCTGGCGGCCGAGCTGGCCTGGCGCGATGCCGCCCTTTCGCACCGCAAGAACGGCATCTACGGCGAGATGTTTGTGGCTGCAATGCTCGCGGCGGCATTGGTGCTGGATGACGTTGAACAGGTGATAAAGGCCGGCCTTTGTCAGATTCCCCGGAAATCCCGCCTGGCCGAAGCCGCCGGCGATGTTCTGACCTGGCACGGCGAGCAGGCCGACTGGCAGGCCGCGCTGAACCTCGTGATGGAGAAATACGGCCATTACAGCATGGTGCACACGATCAATAACGCGGCCATCGTGCTGCTTGCACTGCTCTACGGCGAGATGGATTTCACGAAGACCATCGGGATCGCGGTGATGTGCGGGCTCGATACCGACTGCAACGGCGCTACGGCCGGCTCGATTTGCGGGGCGATGCTGGGTGCGAAAGAAATTCCCTCGAACTGGACCTGGCCGCTGAACGATACGCTGCTGAGTACGGTGAGCGGCTTCGGAGAGAACAGGATTTCGGACCTGGTGAAGCGTACGAAGAGGCTTTGGCGGTGAGGATTGACCACGAAGGGCACGAAGGACACTGAGAAGCACGAAGGGAAGACTATAAAAGACTGAAAATGGCTGCAACGAACCGTCCCAAGCGGAGCGGGTTTGCCCCTTGTGACGCATTTCAGCCTTTTATGTTTCTTTTTTTCCATCAGGTGTCCGTTTGTTCAGACATCGCCTTAAGACGTTGCAATAGAAGATATTAGCTCCACCCAAGTCGTTCTTTTCAGCCTGGAGGTGTATGGCCAGGTGGAATCGCGCTTGCGATGGCGGTGAAGCTCTGGCTGGCGGCCTGTATATTTTTTGCCTATATTGTTGAGGTTTATGCGCATCCTTAGGGGGCAATCAGCTTTTTTGCGGCAAGGCGGAAGACTTGGGCACGGTTTTTGCTATCAAGGCTTGTACTCGTATTTTTGCCAAGCGGATTACTCCGGCATGTCCCAGACAAACCGCGACAGTCGTGGAAAAGCCTGCGAAAAGAAGCTTTGAGGTCTAAACTTCCAAGCTCCTCTGGTTTGCCTGGGAAGGCGGACAGGAAACGCAGAGGTCATGACGGAAAAATGCAATTCAACGTGGGATCAGCGGAAAATGGATCACAGCGGCGGATTTCTGACCATCACGCAAGCCGCATCCAAGGTCGGTGTTTCGACCAAGACAATCATCCGCTGGGAGAAGGCAGGGCGGATTTCGAAATCGAAGCGCGATTGGAGGGGTTGGCGGGCATTCAGCGAGCAGCAGATATCCGAGATGCTGAGGATTCGTGAGGAGCTGTGTTGAGGGAAGCCACACGCGTTTGCAGGGGTTCAATCAGGTTTGGCGTGTTCAGGGAAAACAACATAATCTATGAATCAGGTGTGCCGGTATACCGACACTTTCTTAAGATATCCAATGAAAACGGCGAGACGAATGGTGCCCGCGGGTGTGCGGCCATTTGTGTCAGTGCATAAGCAGGAGGTGTAGCTCACATGGGAAAACTGACTGGGACAGCGCTTTGCTGCCTGTGCCTTGCCGCGTTGGCAGGCTGCCATAGGTACACCGATATTCGCGCCGGCATTCTTGCAACCAAGGGCGATTCGGACCGCCTCGAGAAGATCAACCAGCGTTACAAGGTGGGCCCGCCCGACGAGTTGCAGGTGGAGGTGCGGGATAACCGCGACCTGGGCGTGAAAGTGACGATCCGGCCGGACGGTTATATCACGCTGCCGCTGCTAAGGGACGTTTACGTGGCGGATATGACGCCGGTGCAGATTTCAGACATGCTGGACAAGGAGTTTACCCACTATCTCAAGGAAGTGCAGACTACGGTGACGGTAACGGGTTTCAACAGCAAAAAGGTATACGTGTTTGGCGAGGTGATGCGGCCTGGGCCGCAGCAGTTTAGCGGCGACATGACGGTGGTGGAAGCTATTGCGCGGGCTGGCAGCATCACGCTGCGAGCGGCCACGGGAAGCGTTCGCCTCGTGCGCCCGGACCCCGAAGGCGGTGAAAAAGTTTTCAAAATAGACCTGGATGATATTACAATAAAGGGCCAGTCTCTTGCCAACCTGCAGATGAACGAGGGCGATATCGTTTTTGTACCGTCTACAGTGCTGGCAAAGGTGGGCTATGCGATCGACAGCGTGATGTGGCCGTTCAGAGGATTGCTCACGCCTCTGTCGGGCTATTCGGCCATCAAGAGTCTCAGCAGCAGCGACGATTGACGCGAGCAGCAGGTTTTCTGCTGGACAAAGGTTTTCAGAAGGGCCGGCCGCCCCTTTCATCGGGAGGTTTTCGCTCAAATGCCAGAGAATGCACCGGCGCAAAAATTCGACTTTAGCAAGTACAAGAGCATCTTGTGGCGGCGGAAGTGGTGGGGCATCGTGCCGCTGGCAGTGCTGATGCTTGCCACCGTGATCGTGGCTGGTTTTGCGCCCAAGAAATACCCGGCGTCGTGCCTCATTTACATGGGCACTACCCAGGAAGAGCAGGACGTAGACCCCTACACCACGCGGGTGACGCGCACCCAGATATCGAGGATCAAGTTTGAGGGCGTGCGCAACCGCATGCTCATGTACGGCAACGTGCGCGAGCTCATCTTGGGCGCCGAAGGCACGCCGGGTATTCGCGGCCTCGCCGAAAAGATCGACCGCAACAACCAAGTGGAGGTGGAGGAGCTCATCGAGGAGATCCAGAGCGATGTGAAGATCGTGCAGAGCGGCGACGAATACGTGGACATTTCATACCTTGGCGATACGCCGGACCTCGCGCGCGACGTAGTGGGCGGCCTGGTGGATAGATTTCTGGACGGCTGGATGGGCTTGGAACGCAAGGCGCGGCTCGACTCGCTGGAGCGCTCGAAGAGGACCGTGCGAAAGTATTACGAGGAGCTGGAGTCGGTTTATAATCGACTGCGCGATTTCCGCGAGCAGCACGCCGTTGAGCTGTCGATGCGCGAAGCCGGCTACCTGGGCAGGCGCCTCGAAGAAACGGCCTCGCGCCTCGACGAGATCGACTCCGAGCTGAAGATCAAAGCCGAGAAACGCAACTTCCTGATGGAACTGCTCGAGAATACGCAGTCGACCATCGAGAGGTCCATCACATACCAACGCAGCCCCAAGAAAGCACGCTACGACGATACGGTTGCGGGCCTGGAGATCGAGCGGATCCTGATGAAGGATCATTACACGGACGACAACCCGCGTGCGAAGAAGCTGGACAGCCAGATACAGGCGCTGGGCGAGGAAAGCGACAAGCTTCAGGATGAACGCACCGCCACCACGTTTGAACCAAACAAAACCTACGATGATCTGCGCAAGCAAAAAAACGACGTGGAGCTCGATATCAAGCAGCTCGAGGAAGAGCGCAAGGCCCGGCTGGCGCAACGCGACAAGCTGCAGGAGAACGCCCGCCTGATACCGGCGGCCCAGGAGCAGGAAGCGAAGTTTGAAGGACAGCGGCTGAATACGTTCGATCTATACAAGAAGGCGTGGTTGAACCAGGAAGACGCACAGCGCCGCCTCGAGCTTGCCGAAGTGGCAAAGATCAACTCCTTTGAAAAACTCTCGCTGCGCGTGTCGCCCAGGGCGGATACGAAAACGATGCTGAAATGGCTGATGATCGGCACTTTCCTCAGCCTCGCCGTTTCCTTTGCAGCGGTGCTGGGTGCGGAATACCTGGATCAGTCATTCTCGACGGTGGACGATGCCCGCGACTTCCTGCAGTTGCCCAGCCTGGGCGCCGTGCCGATCATCGTTACCACCCGCGACAAACGCAACCGGAGGCTCGCCGTTTGCGGCGCAATCGGCGCCGTTGTGCTGATCGTTGGCGGCGCCGTCGCCGCTTTCATGTTCAGCGAAGACTTCCACGGCTGGGTCATGGATTTGGCCAGGGATGTGTGGCATCGTTACAAGGACCTGATGCCGTGGTAGTGCACGAAAAGACCGCAGGCGCAAAATAGATGTACGAAGCCTTTTACAACTTCAAAGAAAAACCGTTCAGCCTTACGCCGGACCCCGATTTCCTTTACCTCAGCCCCGGCCACAAAAAAGCGCTGGCCTACCTTGAGTATGGCTTGCGCACGGGCGAGGGGTTTGTGGTAGTAACCGGCGAGATCGGCTCCGGCAAAACTACCATCGTGAGGCGGCTCATTCGCGACCTGCAGCCCGAGGGCAAGCTGGCGTACGTGGTGAATCCGCGCGGCAGTTTCCGCCAATTGATGCGCATTGTGATGGACGAGTTTGGCGTGGTGCCCGTGGCCGAAGAGGCCTCACGTGAGCGGCTGCTGGGCGCATTCAAAGAGCTTGTTTTCAGGCGCAACGCCGGCGGCGCACCCGCGAGGATCATCATCGACGAGGCGCAGAACCTCGACATCGGCACACTCGAAGAAGTGCGGATGCTCTCGAACCTCGAAACCGACAAGGCCAAGCTCGTCCAGATCGTCCTCGTCGGCCAGCCCGAACTCCGCGAAATCCTGCAGGCGCCGGAACTGAAGCAACTGAACCAGCGCATCTCCATCAAATTTCACCTCGAGCCGCTCTCGCTTGACGAGACGGCCAGATATATAGCGCATCGGCTGCACGTAGCGGCCGGCGGCCGCGCACCCGTGCGCTTCTCCACCGGAGCCGTGCGATCTATCCACGGCTATTCGCTGGGCGTGCCCCGCAAGATAAACATCGCCTGCAACGCCGTGCTGGTGGCCGGATGCCTCGATGAAAAGACATCCTTCAACGCGGAATACGTGCGCCAGACCGTCTTCGACCTCGACGGCACGGCCGAGTTTGGCGCGGCGCAAGGCGACGACCGCTTTGATGAACCCGAGCCGCGCCCGGAACCCGCGCCTGCGAATGCAAACGCGGCAGACGCTGAAACGCCGGCTGATGAGCGGGCCGAGCAGGCCCCTGCCCCACCGAAGGCCGAAGACCCGAAACCCGACCGGCCAGAGCCGAAGCCGCGCCGGCTGGTCCGCAAGATAGCATTCATAGGCGCGACCGCGGCAGCGGCGGCCGGTGCAGCGTATTGGTTGTTCTTCTGACAATGCCCGTGCCGAAGAGCGCCGTTTGGCCGTAGGGGCGGGGCACGTGCCGCCGCCGAAGCGGCTATGGCGCGCAGGTGGCTGCCCCCGCCCAGGCAGAGACGTGTGCCACAAAGACAGGAGCAGTATAGTTGTCGCGAATAGAAGACGCCCTCAACAAGATGAAAGCTGAACGCGCGGCGGCGCCGGCCCCCGTGTCGCAGACGGCCGCGTCGCAGACGCCCGCGTTGGTTGCCAATGCCGGCTCCATGCGCATAGACGACCGCATAGCGGCCTTCCACAGGCCGGGCACCGCATTTACCGAAAACCTCAAGCACACGGTGATTCGGGCGGTTGCGCGCGGCTCGGCTGCCACACTGGGCTTTACGAGCGCCGAAAAGGGCGAAGGCAAGAGCATCGTTGCACTCAATTTCGCCGTGGCCTTTGCCTATGATTGCGAAGGCACGGTGTGCGTGGTGGACGGCGACTTGCGCAACCCCACCATCCACAAGCTCGTGGGCGTGAGCAACGGCACCGGCTTCAGCGAAATGCTTGACGGCTCGGCGCCAGCCGACGGCACCCATGCTCTGCCTACGCCGCTCGAACGGCTGTTTATTCTAACCGCCGGAAAGATACCGACAAATCCCTCGGAGCTGCTGGGATCGAAGCGGGCCGCACAAGTGATTGCCGAGCTTCGCTCGCGGTTCGACTACCTGATCTTCGACACGGCCCCCGTTCTGCCGGCCGCCGACACCATTCATCTCGCGTCGCATCTCGAAGGCGTTGTAGTTGTGGTTGAGGCCGGGCGGACCAAGCGCAAGCAGGTGGCCCGCGCAGTAGACCTGCTGAGCGGCGCAAATATCCTTGGCTTCATACTCAACAAGATCGAGCGTGACAAGAGCATCAAGGATTACCAATGACCCCGGCGGCCCCACCACCTGTAACGCGCGATAGGCGCCGCTGGCCGGCGCCGCCAGACTTCAGGGCTTCATCATGACTTCAGAGCGATTCGGCAGCGTGGCAGTGATCGGCTTCGGCTATTGGGGCAAGAACCTGATCCGGAATTTCCATGAGATAGGCGCCCTTCGCGCCATCTGCGATTCCGATCCGCAGCGCGAATTGCTGGTGAAGGAGAAATACCCCCAGGCTGCATTCACCACTTCCATCGATTCCATTCTGGCAAACGCTTCCATCAACGCCGTGGCCATCGCTTCACCGGCGGTAACGCATTTCGACATCGCCCGCCGCGCGCTCGAAGCCGGCAAGGACGTGTTCGTCGAGAAGCCGCTGGCGATCAGCGTTGACGACGGCCGCCGGCTGGTAGCCCTCGCCGCCGAACGCCGGCGCATCCTGATGGTGGGCCACATCCTCCGCTATCATCCGGCCGTGATCGCCCTGGATCGCATGATCCGCGACGGCGGGCTGGGCCGGCTCGAATATCTATATTCAAACCGCCTGAACATCGGCAAAATCCGCACGGAGGAAAACATCCTCTGGAGCTTTGCGCCGCACGACATCTCCGTGATGCTGGCGCTGCTGGGCGAAAACCCGTGCAGCGTATCGTGCCAGGGCGGCAGCTACATCAACGAGAGCGTAGCCGACGTGACGGTGAGCCAGTTCCTGTTTCCGAGCGGCGTACGCGCACACATTTTCGTGAGCTGGCTGCACCCGAGCAAGGAACAGCGGCTGGTCGTTGTCGGCTCCGAAAAAATGGCCGTGTTCGACGACAACGCCCCCAACAAACTGGTGGTGTATCCGCACCGCATCGAGTGGAAGAACCGCGTGCCGACGGCGGTGAAGGCCGAGGCGTCGCCGGTGGCGATCGATTCGGTGGAGCCGCTGCGTGCGGAGTGCGAGCATTTCCTGGAGTGCGTGGCCGCGAGGCGGCAGCCGTGGACGGATGGCGAGGAAGGCCTGCGTGTGCTCGAGATTCTCAACGCGTGCCAGCAGTCGCTTGTAGAGCACGGCGCGATCACCGCGCCTGGCGTGGCGCAGAAGAAGCAGCAGCCTTGGTACGCGCATCCGACAGCCATTGTGGATCAGCCCTGCGAGATCGGCGAGGGCACGAAAATCTGGCATTTCTCGCACGTGCTGAAAAACTCGAAAATCGGGCGCGACTGCAAGATCGGCCAGAACGTAGTGATCGGGCCCGATGCCGTGATCGGCAACGGCTGCAAGGTGCAAAACAACGTGTCCGTGTACCACGGCGTAACGCTGGAAGACCACGTGTTTTGCGGGCCGTCGATGGTTTTCACGAACGTATTCAACCCGCGCAGCGAGATCGTGCGGATGAACGAGGTGCGGCCGACGCTTGTGCGCCGCGGAGCGACAATCGGTGCGAACGCCACGATCATTTGCGGCAGCACCATCGGCGAGTACGCGTTCATCGGCGCCGGCGCGGTAGTGACGAAAGACGTGCAGCCGTATGCGCTGGTGTATGGCAACCCGGCCGTGCAGCACGGCTGGATGTGCGCGTGTGCGGCGGGCAAGCTGGAGTTCGACGATTCAAACGCGGCGGCGTGCCCGGCGTGCGGGCGGAAGTATGCCCTCGCAAACGGGCGCGTGTTGCCGCGGTAGGCATAGGAGCAGCATCCGGATGAACGTTCCATTGTTGGACCTGAAAGCCCAGTATCGCGCCATCAAGGCCGAGGTAGACGCGGCGGTGGCCGAGGTGTTCGAGTCGCAGTATTTCATCCTCGGACCGAAGGTGAAGGAGTGCGAGGAGGCCGTTGCGAAATATTCCAACTGCGCCCACGCCGTCGGCGTGTCGTCGGGCACCGATGCCCTGCT
>DATLAR010000320.1:0-22612 GCA_035527355.1 Planctomycetota bacterium | reverse complement strand
CCTCCAGCCGAAGTTCGGCATCATCGCCGACGTGCGCGGAAAAGGCTCGCTCATCGGCGTGGAACTGAAGGAGTCGGGCACGGAGTTTGTGAAGCGCTGCATGCAGGCCGGGCTGCTGCTAAACTGCACGCACGATAAAGTCATACGCTTTTACCCGGCGCTCAACGTGAAAGAGGAGCAGATAGACGAGTGCGTGGAGATAGCTCGCAAGTGCCTGTGATCAGCCTCGTAGTCGGCACCAGGAATCTCAAGAAGAAAGCCGAGATCGAAAAGATTCTCGCGGACTTCCCGGTGCAGTTGAAATCGCTGGCCGACTTTCCGCAGGCACCGGAAGTGGAGGAAGACGAGCCGACGATCGAAGGCAACGCCCGCAAGAAAGCGCTCACGCTTGCCGACGCGCTCGGCGAGTGTGTGATCGCCGACGACTCGGGCCTGGAGGTAGATGCCCTTGGCGGGCGGCCGGGTGTTCATTCGGCGCGCTACGCGGGGCACGACGCCGACGATTCGGCGAGGTGCACGAAACTGCTGTTGGAGCTGAGCGGCGTTCCGGCGGAAAAGCGCACGGCGCGGTTCCGCTGCGTGATAGCGCTGGCGAAACCCGGCGGGGTGCTTTTCACCGCCGAAGGCCGCTGCGAGGGGCTTATCGCCACGCAAATGAAGGGGCGCGGCGGGTTCGGCTACGATCCCGTTTTCCATTATCCGCCGCTCGGACGCACCTTCGCAGAGCTATCGCCCGACGAGAAAAACAGCGTGAGCCACCGCGGCATCGCGCTGCACGCGTTCAAGGAAAAACTAGGCACATACCTCCTGCAAGGAAAGGTTCAAATGCAAAAGGAATTTGCCATAGGCATAGACCTGGGCGGAACGTTCATCAAAGGCGGCGTGATCAACCTCCAGGGCGAGGTGGTCTACAGCACCAGCATCGACACGCAGGCCGAAAAAGGCCCCGACGGCGTGCTTGGCCGAATCGCCGAGCTCTGCCAGATGGCAGTGAAGGGCGCCAAAGTTTCGTGGGAACAGGTTCTGTGCGTGGGCGTGGGCACGCCCGGGCCGCTGAACCGCCGCCTTGGCATGGTTTACACCGCACCAAACCTTCCCGGCTGGACCGATGTGCCGGTGGTGAAGGTGCTGGAAGAGAAACTGAAATGCCCCGTTTTCCTCGAAAATGACGCCAATGCCGCAGCCTACGCCGAAAACTGGGTAGGCGCCGGCAAGGGCGCCGATTCAATGATCCTGCTCACGCTGGGCACCGGCATCGGGGGCGGCGTAGTGCTTGGCGGCGAGGTGTGGCACGGGCGCGACGACGCCGCCGGCGAGCTGGGGCACATGAGCATCAACTTCGACGGCCCCAAATGCAACTGCGGCAGCTTCGGCTGCATCGAGGCATACGCCTCGGCGCCGGCAACCGTTCGACGCGCGATGCAAGGCATCGAGCAATGCAAGAAAACCACACTGAAGGCCACGCTGGACAAGAGCGGCGAGATAACCGCCAAGGATATCTACGACGCCGCCGTCGCGGGCGACGAATTCGCCCGCAGCACGATCGAGGATACCGGCCGATTGCTGGGCATCGCGATCGCGAATTTCGTAAACATCTTCAACCCGCAGATGGTGGTTCTTTTCGGCGGCCTGGCCGGAGCGGGCGATATGCTCTTCGGGCCGGTTAAAGAAGAAGTGGCAAAGCGGGGCATACTGCCCTCTGCCAATACCGTCAAAATACTGCCCGCCCTGCTGGGCGGCAACGCGGGTATCATCGGAGCTGCTGGATGCGCATTGAAAATATTCGGAACTTCTGCATAATCGCGCACATCGACCATGGAAAGTCGACGCTCGCCGATCGAATGCTCCTCAAAACAGGGGCGATCAGCCTGCGCGATTTCCGCGATCAGGTGCTCGACGACATGGACCTCGAGAGGGAGCGCGGCATCACAATCAAGGCCAGCGCCGTGACCGTGCACTACCAGCGCGGCGGCGTGGACTACATGCTGAACCTCATAGACACACCCGGCCACGTGGACTTCAGCTACGAGGTGTCGCGAAGCCTCGGCGCGTGCGAAGGGGCGCTGCTGCTGGTCGATGCCACGCAGGGCGTGGAAGCGCAGACCGTGGCAAACAACTTCCTCGCAATGGAGCACGACCTGAAGATAGTGCCCGTGGTGAACAAGATCGACCTTGCAAGCGCACGCTTCGACGAGGTGGTTACCGAAATGGAGCACAGCCTCGGCGTGGACGGGCTGGACGTGCTGAAGGTGAGCGCGAAGGAAGGCGTGGGCATCGACGAGGTGCTCGATGCCATCATAGATCGCGTGCCGCCCCCCCAAGGCGACCCCAAGGCTCCCCTGCAGGCGCTGATCTTCGATTCCGAATTCAATGAATTCTGCGGCGTGATAATCTACACGCGCGTAGTCAACGGCAGCGTTCGCGCCGGCGAGAAGATCAGGATGATGGCAACCAACCGCACCGCCGAGGTTACCCGCGTGGGCATTTTCTCGCCCAAGATGGCCGACCGCGACCGGCTCTCGGCCGGCGAGGTGGGCTACATCATCGCGAATATCAAGACCATCCATGACGTTGACGTAGGTGACACGATCACCGCCGAGAAGGCCGAGGGCGTGCCGCGGCTGAAAGGTTACGTTCAGCCGCAGCCGATGGTCTACTGCGGGCTGTATCCGGCCAACGACAGCGAATTCACCGCGCTGCGCGACGCGCTCGACAAATTGAGCCTCAACGACTCGTCGTTCTGGTTCGAGCCCGAAAGCTCCGACGCGCTCGGCTTCGGTTTCCGCTGCGGCTTCCTCGGAATGCTGCACATGGAAATCGTGCAGGAGCGCCTCGAGCGCGATTACGACCTCTCGCTTATCAAGACCGCCCCAAACGTCACCTACGAAATCGTCAAGACCACCGGCGAGGTGGTGAGGATTTCAAGCCCGTCGCAGATGCCCGACCAGAACTACATCGACGAGATGCGCGAGCCGATCGTCGAGGTGTCGTTCCTGCTGCCCGCCGACTCGATCGGCCAGGTGATGAAACTGCTGGAGGACCGGCGCGGCACATATCGCTCCACCGAGTTCCTCAGCCCCACGCGCGCAATGCTGATCTACCAGCTTCCGCTGGCCGAGATCATCTATGATTTTTACGACAAGCTGAAATCCGTAACCAGGGGCTACGGCACTATGGACTACGATCTGCTGGGCTACAAGCCGGCCGATCTGGTGAAGCTCGATATCGTGGTTGGCGGCTGCAAGGTAGACGCGCTGTCGTTCATCGTGCACAAAGCCGAAGCCGAGCGCCGCGGCCGCAAGCTGGTGCAGGCGCTTCGCAAGGAGATTCCGCGGCACCTCTTCGAGGTGGCCCTGCAGGCCGCGATAGGCAACCGCGTGATCGCCCGCGAAACAATCGCCGCTATGAAGAAGAACGTGACCGCGAAATGCTACGGCGGCGACATCAGCCGCAAGCGAAAGCTCTGGGAGAAACAGAAGGAAGGCAAGAAACGGATGAAGAGCGTGGGGCGCGTTGAAGTCCCGCAGTCGGCCTTCCTCGCGGTGCTGTCGGTGGATCGATCGGAGCAGTGATGCCCAAGAGGTTCTCTTCAAAAATTCGCGAATACGCCGAATCGCTGTCCATCGCGTTCATCCTCGCGATGATCATCCGATGCTTCGTGCTCGAGGCGTTCAAAATACCCACCGGCTCCATGGAACCCACGCTTCGCGGCGATCCGGCGGAAGGCGACCGCATCCTCGTCAGCAAGCTGTACTACAGCGCCCACGATCCCGATCGGTGGGACATCTTTGTGTTCTACTGCCCCGACTCCCCCGAAAAGCACTACATCAAGCGGCTGGCCGGCAAACCCGGCGAAGCAGTCCAGATACACAACGGCAACCTCTACGTCGACGGCAAACTCGCCCGCAAGCCGGCAGACGTGCAGCAGACGATGTGGAGAAAACTGACGGACGAGCGGATCGAACTGACGGGCGAGCTGCTGAACAGGCTCAACGGCGAGCGCACCAGGCTGCGAGGCACGAATCAACCGCACGGCTGGAATTTCCGCGCCGATCTCGTCGAATACGAAGAGCAGCTTCGCCTGCTCGAAAACGGCACGCCGCCGGATGAGATTTTCCGCAAGGCCGGCAGCCGCGCCGAAAAAGCCTTTCCCGCAAGCCTCCGCGCCACCCCGATGGAAAGCAACGAGATGCTTTCCCTGATGGGCCGCCAGACGCCGCTGAAGCAGCAGGCTTACTCGCTGTGGCTGCAAGACCGCAAGAGCCAGGATGCGCGGCTCATGGCGCTCAGCGACACGCTCGTAAGCAACAGCGAAGAGCTTCTGCAGGCCGCGATACGCAGATCGTGGGAAACGCGCGGATTCGACGTGCGCGGCGACGGCCGCCTCGCGGCCGTCGAGGATTCCGCCCAGGCAACCTACCGCCGAAAAATCATCGACGGACGGTTCAACGACCACATGGAGATCATCACCGATCACCGCAAAGCCTGGGAAGACCCCAAGAACGGCACCAACAGGCGCAGCGCGGTAGGCGACATCCGCTTTGCGGCCAACGTAACGCTGCCCCCGAATGCTGCCGCCACCTTCACCACCCAAGGCAACGGCATCACCTTTGTGCTGCAAGCCTCGCACAAGGTGCTTGACGATTCAAACGGCGTGCTCGATCTGAACCTGCTTCGCGACGGCCAACGTGTGGCCGAAACCAGCGGCAGGGTAACGGCCAAAGACGCTCTGCTGCAATTCCACCTGGAATTGACGAACGTCGACGGCGTTTACACCGCCACCGCCACCGGCGCCGCCACCGGCGCCGATGGCGGGCAAAGCCTCACCAACGACTACAGCGATGCGCGCCCCGGCAATCCATCGCCCACCGGCATCGAGATCGCGGCGTCGAAAGGCTCGGTGCTAGACGACATCGCGCTCTGGCGCGACGTTTTCTATTCGCAGATGCCGCCCAGCCGGTCGGTGCCCCTGCCGCCAGGCTGGGGCGACGGCTACACCTACGCCCTTGGGCCGGACGAATACCTGGCACTGGGCGACAACAGCTCGAACAGCCGCGACAGCCGCGAATGGGGCCCCGTGCCCAAGCGCAACATCGTCGGCAAGGCTTTCTTTATCCTGACGCCTCCGGGCCGCCTCGGCTTCATCGATTGAGGGCATAATGCCGCTTCTCGAAGTGCACAATCTCGTCAAGAACTACGGCCGCAAGCGCGTCGTCAGCAACGTCAGCTTCGACGTGGGCCCGGGCGAGATCGTGGGGCTTCTAGGGGCAAACGGCGCCGGCAAAACCACATCGTTCAGAATGACGATGGGCATGATCAGGCCAGACGGCGGACAGGTCCTTTTCCAGGGCAACGACGTTACCCACATGCCCATGTTTCAAAAGGCAAGGCTCGGCATGGGCTACCTCTCGCAGGAGCCGTCGGTTTTCCAGCGCATGACCGTTCGAAACAACCTCCTCGCCGTCCTCGAAGGCCGGCCCATCACCTGGGAAGAACGCCAGCGCGAGGTGGCAAGGCTGCTGGCGGAAAGCGGCCTGGAAAAAGTCGCGCGCCACAGGGCATACACGCTGTCCGGCGGCGAGCGGCGGCGGCTCGAAATCACCAGGGCACTCATCAACCAGCCGGCGCTCCTGCTGCTCGACGAGCCCTTCTCCGGCATCGACCCCAAACGGGTGGCCGATTTCCAGCGCATCATCAGCAAACTCCGCGACTCCGGCATCGGCATCCTCCTGACCGACCACAACGTGCGCGACACGTTGGCAGTGACCGACCGTGCATACATCATCCACGAAGGCCACATCATCAAGCACGGCAAACCATCCGATATCGTCGACGATCTGATGGTGCGCCGCCTTTACCTCGGCGACAACTTCAGGCTGTGAGGCTTGGCAGTTGCCTCAGAATTCGCGGCGGCGGATACCGCACCCATTGCGCCGGCGGCAGCCGCATTGTTGCCATTCTCTGGTCTTTTTCCGCCGGCATCGAGTGTTTATACTAACAGGATGGCTGCCATGTTTGCACAAGGCCGCAGAAAGCACAGGGGAATGCAAGATGAAAACCTCCATTCCCGTAACGATTACACTTCCCCCCAAGCTGACCGAAAGTATCCTACGGAGGGTATACTATGAAATTGTTTCGTCTTATCATCCCGCAGTTTCCCTACTTTAATATCTACAGCAGTATTTCAATGCCGCCCTGGGGTGCGATGAGCGTTGCTACCTGTGTCGGAAAATTCACCGACATTGACGTCGAGGCCATCGACGAGAACAATTACAGGGGCGAGATCGACCACCAGGCCATTCAGGCACGACGCCCCGCGCAATACGTCGGATTCTACGGCGGGCTCACGTCCACCATTCCCCGCCTCTATGCCGTGGCCGCCCAGTACAAGGCGATGGGCGTTACAACCGTCGCCGGCGGCGTGCACATAAACGCCATGCCCCAGGAGGCGCTCGATAACGGCATCGATTACGTGGTGACCGGCGAGGCCGAGCACTCGCTGCCCGATCTGCTGGCCGCGCTCAACGAAGGCCGCGACCCTGAAAAACTCCAAGGGCTCATCTTCCGCCGAAACGGCAGAACCATCGACACCGGCCGCCGCGAGCCGCTGCAGAACCTCGACGATCTGCCCGACCCCGATTTCTCGCTGCTGATGAACCTCAAGCGCAAGATTCGGTTCATACCGGTTTCGCGCACCCGCGGATGCAACTTCTCCTGCGAATTCTGCTCCGTCAAAGACTACCTCGGCCCGTGCAGGTCCGCCGGGCCGCAGTCCGCGCTCAGGCAGTTCATCAACCATTCCGAACGCGGCGCAAACACGTTTTTCGTGGTGGACGATAACTTCGCACAGGATCGCGAAGGCACCAAGGAACTATGCCGCAAGCTCTCCGAGTATCGTGTGCGCACCAAACGCAAGCTGGACATCGTGGTGCAGGTGCGGGCCGAGGTGGCCAAGGACCACGAGATGCTCTACCTGATGAAGAAGGCCGGCGTGACCACCCTTTGCATCGGCTACGAATCGCCGATCGACGAGGACCTCCGCAACATGAAGAAGGGCCTCACCGTAGCCAAGCTCGAAGAATACACCGAGATCCTGCGCGACCACGGCTTCTACATTCACGGTATGTTCATCTTCGGATATCCTACGTTCAAGGACTCAGCCTTCCGGCCCACGATGACGATGAAGGAGCGGGCCGAGCACTACCTCAGCTTTATCAGGCGCTGCAAGATCGATACGATCCAGGTGATGAAGCCGGTGCCGCTGCCGGGCACGATGCTGCGAAAGCGCCTCGAGGCCGAGGGGCGGGTCTTTCCGAAGAGCCTGGTGGATTGGGACAAATACGACGGCAACTGGGTATGCTTCCAGCCCGACGAGGGCTGCTCGGCCAAGGACCTGCAGGTGTATGCCACGTGGATAATGCGCAAGGTGTACCACCCGCTGCAGATCGCGAAATTCCTCTACCTCATACCGAACTACCCGATCGACCTCGCATACTACACCTGCCTCGAGGCCGTGCGCGGCTCGAGGCGATACCTCAAACAGCACAAGGTTTCATCGATCATCAAAAGAAGCCCCAGGTTCCAATTGCGCTCGCTCTTCCATTTTGCCGGCGCCGCGCTCGGGCGGGCGAGAGAGTCGGTGAGCAAGGAACTGCGCAACGCGAAGATAAAATCGGTGGGATCGCTGATCTATGACTCATGGAAACGCAACTTCCGCAAGGAACGTTTCTATAAAGTGCTCGAAGCGGCCAGCCGGCGCGTCCAGCGGCGGAATCCTTCTACGGACCGCAATTCCGACAGGCACTGAGGCCGCGGTCGAACGCCACATCGCGCGAGCCGATTCTCGTGAGGTTGCGCTCTGAAATGCTTCGCGCCATCCTGCATGACGGCCGGTGAAACACGAAACCCTTGGCCGAAGCAACGTAATATTCCTCCGGCGCAGGCGGCGGCAGCGACCATATGCCGACCTTCCGGCTACGGGCAGTCTTCTGCGCCGCGATCAACACGCTGGCTTTCAGAAGGTTTGGCTTCACCAGATATACCGCGGCCAAACCTTCCTCTATCAGCGTTTCGTTCACCCATTCACTATCGAGATGAACGTGGCAGAGCAGGCGCCCGTAGCGGTCCTGCGCTTCGGTATCATAGGTGAGGCGCACGTTTTGCCGAAGGATCAGCCCACGCAGCCGCCCGGCTGCCTTGTCGCTCAGCGGCTCGCCTCGCTCCGGCGCGTCGATATTCAGCAGCCTCACACACTGGCCTGCATCCGTGGTGAAAGTATCGCCGTCGGCCACCGATTTCACCACCGCCTCGCGCGGGCAGTTCTGCTGCTTCCTGCCGGAAACCCGCCGCGAGCTGCGCGAATCCTGCGTATGCAGCCCCTGCCACAGCACCAGCAGCAACGCCGCCAGCACCAGCGGCAGGCTCATCCACGCGTTCAGTTTTCCGCGGTTCCTCATTTCGCTCTCCCGCACACATTATTCACAACCGCCCGCAAAAAGCAAAAGCAAATGTGCGGATGCAGCGTTAACCCGAGTTTCGGAAGCCTGATTCCGTGGGCTTTACGATTTGTTACAAGCTCCGCCACATGGAAGAGTTGAATCAGCAGGCCGATTATGCTATAGTTCACTAGGGGCTTTGTTTTTCCGTGATTCATTGCAAACTCAGCCGGGCTGAATCGGGAGGCCAAAGAATGCTCTGCAAAAGATCCCGCACAGTGTTTCGCATCTCGCACGTCGCGCTTCTGCTGATGGTTGGCGCCCCGCTTTTCCTCGCATCATGCGGAAAGAAGGACGACCCGGAGAAAAGCGGCGGGCAGGAATCAGCCCTGTCGAAAGACGATGACACGCAGCTCATCAGCACGGGCTCGGCCGTCGAGATCATCATCGAGGCCGAGAAGGGCACGGTGATTGCACCTATGGTCATCGAGCAAGACGAGCCAGGCGCGGGCGCACGCGAGATTTTCACGGCGTCCAACGGCGCTTACGTGGAACTGCCCGAGGGCGCCGGCAAGGGTGAATCCGTCGGCGGCAAGATCATTTTCGACTTTGAGATCGAAGAACCCGGCAAGTACATGCTGTGGGCGCGGGTGAACTGGCTGGACAGTTGCGGCAACAGCTTCGGTGTAGTCATGGACGACGGCCCGACGGCCATCATCGGCGAAGACGGCACCCACAAATGCTGGCAGTGGGTGAACATCAAGGACGGCGCCGGCATCTACAGGCTGTCGAAGGGCAGCCACAAGCTCGAATTCAGGAACACCGAAGACGGCGTGAAGCTGGACCAGATAATACTCACCACGGACCTTGACGAGCAAGCTCAACCACAGGGGATCAGATAACGTATAGATTTGAAGAACAGGAGCAAGAGAGGGCGGGCATGGCGGCTCAACTCATAGTAACGGAACCCTCGGGCCGAACGCAGGTCGTTTCGCTGAACAAAGGCGGGGCGGTGTCTATCGGCCGCGGCACCGACAATGGAGTGGTCGTGGTGGACCCGCTGGTGTCGCGCAGGCACTGCACGATCACCTGGGATGAATCCGGCATCTCCATCGAAGACCATGACAGCGAAAACGGCACACGTGTAAACGCGAAGACCATCAGGATTGCACAGGCAATGCACGACCGCGACGAGGTTTGCATCGGCCATTGCAGGGTCAGGCTCATTACCATTGAGCCGCTGGGCGCCGCAACGGGAAAGCGGCTGTACACGAAACTTATGGCTGCCCTGATGGCTGTAGCCTTGCTCTGCATCGGCACTGTGCTCGGCTTCTTCGCCGAACTACCTTTCCTGAGCAGCGAACGCATCCCGGCCGGGCACGCGGCGAAGTCGGGGCCGATGGTGAAATCCGCGCCGCCGGGCGCGATGGTTTTCCTGGACAATGATTACGTGGGCATCACTCCGCTGCGCCTGCAAAGCAGCTCGCAGCAGAGCAGCGGCGAGCACTCGATTCGGCTGTCTCTCGCCGGATACCAGACGTTCAGCAAGCGCATCTCGATGACAGGCGGCGACGAGCTTGCCGTGGAGATGCAGCCCATCCAGAGCTCTTCGATCGAGATCACGTCCGAACCGTCGGACGCCGAAGTGCTGCTCGATGGCAACAAGGTCGGCTCCACCCCCCTCACGGTGAAAACCGTCCCCGGGGTGCACCAGTTGGTGCTGCAGAAAACCAATTACGTCTCCTGGAAAGGCACGGTGGAAGCCGAGGCCGGCAAAACTGTTAAGGTGGCCGAGGGGCTCGAGTCCCGCGCGGTCTTGTCGTATCTGAAGCAGATCGAGGAAGACCCCAACAACCTCTCGTTTCATTGCGAGCTCGGGCACATATACATCATCGAGAAACGTTGGGCCGAAGCGTATGACATCCTTCGCAAGGCTATGGAAATCCACTGCACGGGGCAAGACACGTCAAATCCAGCCTATGCAGGCCGGATGCAATTGCTGTTCGACAAGATTTACTTCGGCGACTATTTCGAGGTGGACAAAACCAAGCACGCCGAGGTGCGCCTGTGGGTCGAGTCGCTGTATGCGGACATGATCCGCAAGTATCCCAGTCAGAGGGCGAGTCTCGTGAAGGGGCTCACCGAGATTCTCAAAAGAGCAGGACGCCTCAACGAACTGGACGCCGTGCTGAAGCTGGGCCGCGATGAGCCGAACCTCGATATCTACTTCCAGGCGGCCAACGTTTACATTGAGAAGGGCCAATACAACCGTGCTGTAGGCGTGCTTAGCCAGGCTGTGAACCTGGGGCCGAATAACCCCCTTGCCTACGCCCGGCTCGGCGAGGTTTGCATCGCTTGGTGCAGGTCGGGCAGAACCGAGATGAAACAAGACGCCGTGAAAAACCTTGAAAAGGCACTGACCCTCTGCAATGATGAGCTGCAGAAGAAAAGAATTGAATCCTCCTTGCAGGAGGCATTGAAATTGTGATCCTGCTGCCTCAGGCCAATGTGCCCGGCAGGCTGTCGTTATACTTGTTATTCTTCTGAAAGGGGAATGCTGTGAAAAGCAGTGATTGCATCCTGTGCGTGCTTCTGACCTGCGGGCTCGTTTCGCTTACAGGCTGCGCCGAACAGTCTGCCGCAGTGCGAATCGATTCCGATGTACCGGAGATCGGAAAGACCGAAACGAAAATGGATGAGCAGCCGACGGTCGAGGTGAAGGAACCGGAAGTGCCGGTCGTTGAGGCAAAGGCCGAGCCGGAGGTGAAGGTGGAGGCGAAAGCGCCCGAAACCAAAACCACCGACTACACAAACGTCGACATCTCGGCGGCGTTCAATGCTAATGCCGTCGGCGGTGAAGACGGCCTCGACGGCTATGGCAGCTTCTATCCCGCCGACGCTATGCCCACCGGCAGCAAATCGTTCGAGCAGGGCATCGTGTTCAACCTGCCCGACTACAAGGCCGCCGAGAAAAACGTAGTGACCACCGACGGCCAGACCGTTAACGTAGCCGCCGGCAAATACGTCACTCTTTACGTGTTGGCGGCGGGCACCAACGGCCTGCAGGCTGAAACCATGGAACTGGCATACGGCGATACGAAGGCCGACGCAACTCTGAAGATTTCAGACTGGTGCAGCGACGCATCGGCCGGTGAGATGCCGGCAATGAAGTTTGCCAGGGCCGGCAAGAACGAAGCAATTGAATGCAGGCTGTTCATTCAGAAGATCGCGCTCGACGCGACAAAAGACCTGACGGCGATAACCTTGCCGAAAAGCAAAGACGTGCACATCTTTGCTATGACCCTCGCGAAGTAAATTGATCCGCTGCAAGGGGCGGGCGCCGCCCGCCCCGAGCACGCTCAACGAGGGCTGAAAGGAGGGGTGCCACGTGCCCAAACTGATCTATGCCCTCGTCATTGCCGCAATAACCATTGCGTGCGCCTGCGCCGAAGAACAATCCGAAGCTCCCCCCGAAGAAGAACCCCAACTCATTCAGGCCGAAGTGCAGGGCGTCTTGATCGAACCTGAATCGAAGAGGCCAGTCGTTCTGCTCACCTCGCTCGACGGGCAGTCTTGCCTGCCGATATTCGTCGGCCAGGTGGAAGCCGCGGCCATCTGGCGCTGCCTCAACAAGCTGGACGTGGGCCGGCCGATGACACACGACCTGCTCGTCTCGATCATCAATGAACTGGGCGCTGCCGTCAGCAGGATCGTGGTAACCGAAATGAAAGACGGCGTGTATCACTCGAATATTGAAATCACGGCCGGCGACAAAACACTCACGCTAGACTCCCGCCCCAGCGATGCCATAGCCGTGGCATTGAGAACCGGTGCGAAAATATACGTTGACACCAAA
This sequence comes from Planctomycetota bacterium, assembly GCA_035527355.1. Classification (GTDB taxonomy): domain Bacteria; phylum Planctomycetota; class PUPC01; order JABMSA01; family JABMSA01; genus DATLAR01. The sequence continues at coordinate 10,321 of DATLAR010000320.1, read as the reverse complement.
GTGATGAAGGAGGCGGGGCTAAAACCCATACAACCTGCATTGCCCAACGACAAGCCCGAGAAGAAGCCCGACGAGGAAGGCCCGCCTCCCGAGAATATCACCGAGCCAATCTGAATTTTCATGCAGGGCCCTGCTTTTTGCCCTTGAAATGCAGGCGCTCTTCATGTAGTCTATCTTGGAATCATGCCACGGAAGCTGATTTCGCAAAGGAGCCGCAGATGGTGAAAACCAAAGAACGCATGTACGTGATGATGGCCAAACTCAACAACATGCTGAAGGCCATGACCGCAGGGACGCAGTACCCGGCTTGGATACAGAAGCTGAAAGATGACGGACGGTTCGTCGCGGCCGGTAAATGGTCCGACAACTCCGGCGGCTTGTTGATCTTCAGAGCCGAATCGCTCGAGGAGGCAATGCAGGTGGTGAAGGACGACCCGCTCGTGAAAAACAATGCCGTCAACCACGAGGTGAAGGAGTGGGACGCCAATTTCGATTTCGAGCCCACGGAGTATTGATTCGACAGAGCGAAGCTGCATCTGTATTCGGCCTAAAGCCCAAAGCCTGACGCGGACGAGCCGCAACCAATCAGGGCTGCTTTACGCAGCAACTGATCGCCGATCTGCAGGGGCAAGGCACCGCCCTTGCCCTTGGGCGGGGACAGCCACCTGCGCGCCATAGCCGCTTCGGCGGCGGCACGTGCCCCGCCCCTACAACGACCGCGCATTTGACGCGCTTTTGTGCAAGATATTCTCCGTAAAAGCCTAACGCCCAATACGATTGGGGGATGCCGGTGGGTGTTTCACCTGGGAATCGCACGTCCGGCGCGGCGCCGCAAACGGCCGGCCTGCCCGGCAGGCCCGAGCACGTAAAGCGCATTCCGTTTGTCGCGATCACCGCATCCCTGGCGGCGGGCATACTCGTCAGCCACTACGCCGCCCCGCCATTCGTCCTCTGGCTGGCCTTGAGCACGGCGTGCCTGGCCGGGATTGCCGCCGGCTTGATCCTGCGGCGGCCGTATTTTGCGGCCGCCTTCCTGTTTGCGGCGTTTCTGTGCGCCGGCGGGCTGCTGCATTTCCACGATTACCACTACGTGCCGGCCGGCCACATCGCCACGCTCGTCTCCGATGAGCGAGCATTCGTCGAGCTGCACGGCCGCATCCGCTCCGATCCGCAATCCTCGATCAAGAGGCCGCTGGCGATTCCCGGCATCGAGCAAGGCCCGCCCGAACGCGAGACGGCGTTTGACATCGACCTCGAAGGCGTCACGTCGCCCGCCGGCCGCCGCACCGTTTCAGGCAGGGTGAGGGTAAAGCTTGCCGGCGACAATCCCTCGCTCCGTTACGGCGACGACGTAACGCTCGTGGGCACTCTGCAGGCGCCAAACTACCCCACCAATCCAGGCCAATTCGATTACCGAGAATACCTTCGCCGCGCGGGCATCCGGGCCATCCTCTACGTAAGCGGCCCGGCCGGCGCAACCGTTACTGCACGCCATGCCGGCCCGATGCGGCTGGTGTTTGCCGTGCGCAGGCGGCTCATCTCGCTACTGAAACCAACACCCGAACACCGCGGCGGAAAGCTGCTGGCGGCTATGCTGCTGGGCGCCACCGATGAACTCTCGCCCGACGTGCTCTCGAATTTCCAGAACAGCGGCGCAATGCACCTGCTGGCCGTGAGCGGGCTGAACGTTGGCATCATTGCCGCCACCATTCTCTGGTTCTCCGGCCTGGCCCGCGTGCCGCTGAGCGCGCGCAGCTTCGTCGTGCTCGGGGGCGTCGTATGCTACACGCTGCTCGCGGGCGCGCAGCCGCCGGCCGTCAGGGCCGCCGTCATGATTGCCGTCGCCGTCATGGGCGGCGCCGTGAGCCGCCGGCAGATCAGCGTCAACAGCCTCGCACTCGCCGCGTTTGTCATTCTGGTTTTTGCACCGTGCGAGTTGTTCTCGGTCGGCTTCCAGCTTTCGTTTGCCGCCATCCTGTCGATCATCCATTTCTACCAGCCGATCAGATCAGAGCTAGACAAGCTGAAGAGCGCGCTCGAAGACCTGCAAGCCCGCGAAGAGCAATCGCGGCTGCTGCGTTGCTGGATCGCCTGCAAGAGAATGGTGTTTCCCCTCATGGCGGTGTCGCTTTGCGCAACAATCGGCGTCACGCCGCTGGTGGCCCGCACCTTCAACGTTGTGAGCCTCGGCGGAATCCTGCTGAACGTGGTGTACGTGCCATTGGCCTGGCTGGTGGTAATGGGGGGCTTCGTGGCCCTTGTGCTCGCGGCGCCGCTGTCGCTGGTGTGGAGCAGCGCCTCCCTGCTCAGCACACCCGCCGCGTATGCAGCGCTCCTGCTGGAGAATATTGCCGACACCTCCACGCGCCTGCCCGCGTCGTACTACCACACCGCTGGTCCGCCGCTGTGGTTTCTGCTGCTATACTACGCGCTGCTGGTTTTGCTGATCCATCGCCACGCGCTGCGCCTCACGCGCATGCAAATCGCCATCGCCATTCTGCTGCTGCTAAACGCCCTGGCCGCCAGCTCCCTGTGGCCCGGCCCGCGCCGCTTCAGCGTTACCTGCTACGACGTGCGCCACGGCAACTGCGTGTTCATTCGCTTTCCATCGGGCGAAACAATGCTCTACGACTGCGGCACCCAGAGCCGATTCTTCGACGTGGGCGCATACGTCGTGTCGCCGCACCTCTGGCAACAAGGCATCCACACTATCGACGCCCTCGTGCTGTCGCATCCCGACGCCGACCACATCAACGGCGTCGCGTCGCTGTTGGACAGGTTCAGGATCGGCCGCGTGTACCTGCCGCCGAATTTTGAATCCGAGCCGCTGGGCAAGTGCTTCACAACGGCCTTCGAGCAGCGGGGCATCCCCTGCGAAAGCCTCTGTGCCGGGCAATCGGTGGCGCTGGGCGATGCGAGAATGGAGGTGCTGAGTCCGCCGCGAGATACCATTCTGCAGCTTGGCAGAACGCCCAACGACAGATCGCTGGTGGTGAAGGTTTCCTGCGCGGGCACCAGTTTGCTTTTCACGGGCGACATAGAAACGCCCGCTATCGCGTGGCTGCTGATGTCCGGCCAAAACGTGCAGGCAAACGTCCTCTTCCTTCCCCACCACGGTTCGTTCACCACCAACGCCAGCCCGCTCGTGCGGGCCGTCAATCCGGCAAGCGTTGTAATCAGTGGCGACCAGGCGGTCGATTCGGATCAGGCAATGAAGGTTCTCTCGGCGGAAGGCTGGCGCGTGCGGCGAACATGCGATGAAGGAGCGATTGAGTTTTGATCAGCAGAAGGCAGAAGGCCGATGAGAATGCGGAGGCTGCAAATGAAACTGGCGGAGGGAGAGGGATTCGAACCCCCGGAGGCCTCTCGGCCTCAACGGTTTTCAAGACCGTCGCTTTCGACCACTCAGCCATCCCTCCGTGGGATGACGCTATTCGAGCATGCAAGGAGGCGGTGCCGCCGGCCGCAAGCGCTTCGGCTATTTCTCCTCGTCGGGTTCCACGCGCGATTCAGGCTTGCCAACGAGATCAAACAGCTCCTCCTCCACGAAGATCGGCGCCTCCACGCGCACCGCAAGCGCAATAGCATCGCTGGGCCGCGAGTCGATCTCCACCAGGCTCCCGTTCCGGCGCAGCACGATCTTCGCGTAGAAGGTCGTCCGCTTCAGGGCGGTCACTACGATCTTATCCACCTGCGCATCTAGCTGCGATATCACGCTAGCCAGCAGGTCGTGAGTCATCGGCCGCTCAAACGGCTCTTCGTTCAGTTTTCTCCTGATCGCCACGGCCTCAAAGATACCGATCACGATAGGGAAGCTGCGCTCGCCCTGGTGTTCTTTCAGCCAGATCACCTGCTGATCGCTGGTTTCCGTAATCAGTATGCGTGAAAGATCTACCGGGATCATCTATGTTATTTCCCTTCGGTTTTGAGGGTGGATTTGCATGGCACGTAATAAGCCGCCACCACTGAAATTCTACCGCGCAACCGCCGGCATGTCAAACATATTCTTCTGCCTGGGCGCGGCTGGATCCGATGCAGCGGCATATCACCGACGATGGAATCCGGGAAGTTTCTGTTGACGATTGCCCCTCGGATCAATACAATTAGTTACAGTGCATTCCCAGAAGCAAAGCCCAGCGGAGATTTGCTATGCTCGGTCACGATGATACATCGAGACGCTTGCCGTCTGGCCCCGCAGTTCGCAACGGCGTCATCGGCGATTTCGCCGAAGAGGAAACATGGCGTGTCTTCCGGATAATGTCTGAATTCGTTGAAGGCTTCGAGGTGCTGCGGCGCGTGCGGCCGGCGGTAACCGTATTTGGAAGCGCACGCACGATCGATTCCCACCCGCATTACACTATGGGCTATCGGCTGGGCGAAGCGCTCGCGCTCGACGGCTTCTCGTTGATCACCGGCGGCGGGCCGGGCATCATGGAAGCCGTTAACAAAGGCGCCCGCGCCGCCGGCGGAAAATCCGTCGGGCTGAACATCGTGCTGCCATTCGAGCAGAAAGCAAACGATTACCTCGACATCCACCTCGAATTCCGCTATTTCTTCTGCCGCAAAATGATGTTCCTGAAATACTCCTGCGGCGTGATAGTGCTGCCCGGCGGCTTTGGCACCATGGACGAGCTCTTCGAATCGCTCACGCTTATCCAGACGTGCAAGTATCCGCGCTTCCCCGTGATCCTGATGGGCAAGGACTATTGGAACGGCCTGCTCGAATGGCTGGAAGAGACGATGCTTGCAGAGAGCTGCATATCGCCCGGCGACATGAACATGTACACCCTCACCGACGATATCGACGAGGCTCGTGCCATCGTCAAGGAGCACTACCAGCGCCTCCTCACCGGCGGAATATACGGCATGCCCGCCGGCGACACGATCGTAGACTGAGTTGACGGAAAAACCGCCGAAAACGGCTCATAGGCTCTGACTCGGCACTCTGGCTCTTGGACTCTTGACCTTGGACCTTGGACCTTGGACTTCGACCCCCACGGAGGATAAAATGCTCTCACGACGGGTGCTGCTTCTAACCGTTCTTCCGCTGATCGTCGCCAATTCCGGCTGCATCTTCTTCCACGGCTACACCAAAGGCCAGCCCATCAGCACCGCCGAACTGGAAAAAATCAACCTCGGCGAGTCAAACAAAATCATGGTCGAAAACAGGCTCGGCCTCCCCGACCAGATCATCCCGCTCAGCAATGGCACGGTTTACCACTATGAATACACAAAGAAAAACACCTTCTGGCTGCTCATCCTTGGCCACACAAGCGAGCAAGACGACAAGCTCTACATGATTTTTGACGAAAGGGGCATCCTGACCGAGAAGAAGTATCAGGACAAGACGCGCGACCTCGGATGGCGGCTCTGGCCGTTCGGAAGGTGATGGCTTTTTCTCTGAAAAAAAGTGCCGCATCAGCTTGACATCCGGCATTTCATGGTGTATAATCATGATAAGAGAGGCGAATTCTCTTCGATAATTTATCCGCGCTCGTTGATCAAGGAGGATAATACCGTGCTCGGCAAAATGCTCATTTCAGTGGTTATCGTGCTTGCGTTGGCAGCCTTCTGCACCGCCGAATCATCGAGCACAAGCTATACGCTCGAACAAAGCGTAATGGGCTCCGCCGGCGGCTCCGCCAGCTCTTCCAGCTATTCCCTCGGCTCCACGCTCGGCCAATCTACGCCCATCGGCGTGAGCAGCTCCGCCAGCTATACGCTCCAAGCCGGCTTCTGGTACCAAAAAACATCCCTGCCCGGCGACGTGAACAGCGACTGCAAGGTGAACGTGCTGGACCTGATCTTCATCCGCAACAACCTCAACAAGAATCCGGCAAGCGATCCCAATGCCGCTCTCAGCGACGTCAACGGCGACGGAAAAGTCAACGTGCTAGACCTCATCATGGTTCGCAACCTCCTGAATACGCAATGCTGATAGACCGGACACGCCGGCTCAACATCACCGCGGCCTGTGCTCTGAAACCGAGCGCGGGCCGTGTTCATTTCAGGCTTCCGAAAAACTGCACTCCACTGCTGAGAACCGATACTACAGGCGATGGAAGAGGAGGGGCTGCGCATTTCCCCTTTCGCTCCGATCCTCGTTATGCCTGAAAACCAGGAGCGAGAATAATGAACGCCGGCACACCCCGGCGTCACCATCGTTTCCCAGGATTGCATCGAATTCTGCACCGGCTGCAACACCGCACCCGGCTATGTCGTCCGCTGGACTGATATCTTCGCCGCCGTCGCCGGCACATGCTTTGCACACTCCGTCTGAATGCACACCAAAAAAAGGTTTGACAACCCGTGCCGAGTTGGTAAAATTTCATGGCGTCAAAACAATGTTGCCATGAACGATGAATGAAGAGGGTTTGAGCATGAAAATCTGGACGCTTTTTGCATGTGCACTTGCGGTCGCTTTTGCTGCGTATGTTTTCGCTGAGGATTCGGAAAAGGAGGCCCCTCCGAAAGAGGATAAGCCCGCGGCCGAGGCCGCCGGGAAGAAAGCCGAAACTGACGAAAGCGGTGCCGAGGACGGAGACGAGAAGGAAGACGAATTCCCCGTGTACAGCGCCGAGATCACCGGCAGCAGGGTGAGCGTTCGCAGCGGCCCGAACGCCGGCTACGCCCGCCTGATGCGCGCCGCCAAAGGCTCCACTGTAACCGTAATCGGCGAGGAAGGCGAGTGGGCCAGGATCCTTGTGCCGGCCCAGCGGCTTCTGTGGGTGCACGAGCGCTACGTGAATGTCGATGCGGAGACCAAGGAGGGCACGGTGAATGCCGACAAGGTGAACATTCGCATCAATCCCGATCCCGATGCCGACGTGGTGGGGCAGTTGAGCAAGGGCATGATTGTGGAAGTGACCGGCGGCGAGGACGAGTGGGTGGAGATCAAGCCGCCGGCCGCCGCGTGCGCCTACGTGCACAAGAATTACCTGAAACGCATCGAGCCGGAAGAATGATCAAGCGCGTTCGCAAGCTGCTGCGCAAGCTGGTGTATGGCAACGTGATCCTGTGCGACACGTGCAAGTACGATTATGGCCGGGTTTGCTTGAATCCCGATCGGCCTAATTCGACGGACTGCGACCAGTACGCCAGGAAGAGCTGAATCCGAGCCGGAATAGGCTTTGGCCATTTTGGCTTTGGCCTTTCAGGCTTTCGTACAGAGGCAAGTGGACCAAGCGAATGCAATTTGCGCCTTGCACCTTGCAGCTCGAATAGGGAAAACGAAACTTGTTCACCGGCATCATAGAGAAAAAGGCGACGGTGCAGGCCATACACGCTGCCGCCGGCGGTGCGCGGCTGGTGATCGACCTCGAAGAGCTGGCCGAGGGCGTGAAGCTGGGCGACAGCATCGCGGTGAACGGCGCCTGCCTCACCGCAAGCTCGATCTCCGGCACGGTGGCGATATTCGACGCGGTGGCTGAGACATTGCGCCGCACGACGCTGGGCGGCCTGGCTGCGGGCGATGCAGTGAACCTGGAGCGCGCGTTGCGCGTTGGCGAGAGGCTCGGCGGGCATTTTGTGCAGGGGCACGTGGATGGCGTGGGCACCATCGGCGGCCGCACCCTGGCCGCCGGCGAGCATCTGCTGCACGTGGCGGCTCTGCCCGAGCTGCTGGCGGGCATGATCGAAAAAGGATCGGTGGCCGTCGACGGCATCAGCCTTACTATCGCTTCGCTTACCGATCGGGCGTTTACCGTAGCTGTGATACCGCACACCCTCGCGCATACCACGCTGAAGGAAAAACGCGACGGCAGCCGCGTGAATATCGAGGTGGACATGATCGGCAAGTACGTCAGGAAGCTCCTCGGCTCCGGCTCGCGCGGCGGGATGTCGGAAGGTTTCCTGCGCGAGCACGGGTTTTGAACACGGGCAAAGGCCTTTTTTGCGAGGACAATGACATGGACGCATTCGAGGCAATCGAGAAGCGCTACAGCGTGAGGAAATACAGCAGCACGCCGGTCGCCGCCGAGCTGATCGACAGAATTGTTGACGCCGGGCGGCGTGCGCCCACGGCAAGAAACGTGCAGCCGTGGGAGTTTATCGTGATAAGCAGCGCGGACACGAGGAGCAGCCTTGCCGCGATTTGCGATTACGGCAAATTCCTGGCCGAGGCACCCGTGTGCATAGCCACCTTCTGCAAGGAAACGAAGTATTACATTGAAGACGGTTGCGCGGCAATAGAGAATATGCTGATAGCGGCTACTGCCCTGGGGCTGGGCACGTGCTGGGTGGCGGGGGACAAGAAGGATTACGCACCGGTGATATGTGAGAAGCTGGGCGTGCCGGCGGGTTACCGGCTGGTGGGCCTGATCGCGTTGGGTGTAGCGGCGGCGCCCGGCCGGCCTACCGAAAAACGCCCGCTGGCAAAGGTAATTCACTATGAAAAGTGGTGAGGCCGCGGCTGGGGCCGAAAGCGATTTGTGAAAAAAGCGTGTTTTTCGGCGCGCAGGCTGCAATCTCGCTTGTTTATAGATATGAAGAGGGAGAGAATCGGAAAGCCAAACGGACGGCAAACCGAATCGATCTTTGAAATTTGGTAGGCGAGATCAGTGCAAATCGGGTAGCTCACTTCGGTGGGTGAACCGATTTGCATTGGCTCGCCTGCCAAAAATCTTTGCTTTTTGACAAGGCTCCGCATGATCCGGATGATCTGGATAAACCTGCGATGGTTCGAAAGAACCGTTGCAGGAAAAGCTCTATGAGCTACCCTCGGAAGAGGAAAACCCGGGCCAGACGGTTCATACGGCGCCTTGTCGATGATTTTGAGCCCAACTCTTCAGATAGGGAGGTTGGAAAGTTGGGCTCAAAACAATGCCCGAGAGGTTTTACCCTGTAGAGCAAAAACTCCACAAGGTAAAATCTTTCGGGCTTTTTTTTCGCCAGCGCGCAGCCTCGGCGCCCCCCGCACCCGTCCAATGCCCCCAAACGCACCCAGATGCTCCAGGATCGATTCAAACCGGCCGCAAGTAGGGACTATAGCCAAAAGCAAAACCATGCGATGGTGGGGGCCTATAGGCGGCTTCACGGGGCAAAGACATGCGCCATAGCGTTACTCTATGCGCAGCGCACATATAAATCATCCTGCCCGTGCGTCAGCAACCGTTCACCCACCCTGAGGCACCGCCACATCACGGTTTACTTTTGCGTTTCAGGCAGATTCGTGATATTATATTGTGTGGGCTGCATTTTCCGCTTTCGCGGTGAACTTTTACCCGGTTGCGGCGGACTATTGATATAGCCCCTTTCGTCGGAGCATCTGTGCAAAGCGCAGAGAAGGTGTAGTCGTAACGAAACAATCTAAGGACATACTGAAACAACCGGGACTTGTTGTGTCAGGAGAAATACGCCAATGTATAATGCAATGAAAACGGCTTTCCTGCTGGCGCTGCTCACGGGGCTGGTGCTGCTGATAGGCAGCTTCTGGGGCTATCACGGCCTGATCATCGCCGGTGTGTTTGCGCTGGTGATGAACGTCTTCTCGTATTGGTTTTCGGATAAGGTGGTGCTGGCGATGTACGGTGCGAAGGAGGTTTCGCGTCAGCAGGCGCCGCGGCTGCACGCGATAGTCGAGAACCTCGTTGCTCGGTCGGGCCTGCCGATGCCGAAGGTGTGCATTGTGCCGTCGCAGGCGCCCAACGCATTTGCCACGGGCCGCAACCCGCGGCACGCAGTAGTGGCCGTTACCGAGGGCTGCCTGCGGCTGCTGAACGAGCGCGAGCTCGAGGGCGTGCTGGCGCACGAGCTGGCGCACGTGGGCAACCGCGACATGCTGATCGGCACGGTCGCGGCGGTGATGGCCGGCACGATAATGTTCATTGCCACGATGGCCAGGTGGGGGGCGATGTTTGGCGGGTTCGGGGGCGGCGGCCGCGGCAACAACCGCGGCGGCGGAGGCAACTTGATCGCGCTGCTGGCGATAGCCATTTTTGCGCCGCTGGCGGCGATGCTGATCCGGCTGGCGATTTCGCGCTCGCGCGAATACCAGGCCGATGTACGCGGCGCGCGCTTTGCCGGCAGCCCCGACGGCCTCGCCGATGCTCTCGAGCGGCTGCAGTCTGCCTCGCAGCGCGTTACGATCGACGCCGGCCCGGCCACGGCTCATATGTTTATCGTGAACCCGCTGAAGGGCAAGGACCTGATGGCGCTGTTCAGCACGCACCCCCCGATTGACGAGCGCGTGCGCCGCCTGCGCCGGATGCAGATGTAAGGCGGCACGGGAGACCGGAGCGGCATTCCGGGGGATGCACCAAGCATGAAAATCTGCGTCGCTCCAAACTCCTTCAAGGAATCGCTGAACGCGGTTGAAGCCGCC
>DATLAR010000319.1:0-6177 GCA_035527355.1 Planctomycetota bacterium | reverse complement strand
CCTTTCAAACCTCAAACGCTGCTTGCACATAGCCCTGTATTTTGGTGCGGCTCGCGGTGAAAAGCAAGATCGAATCTGGCTCCTGAGCTGCAATAGCTGAAAACTGCACGAAGGACGATTATACCCGAACTCCGGCCAAATCACCAGTGCATAATCCCATGATCCAGATCATCCCACCGCCGCTTTCTCCGCCATCGGTGCCGCCGCGTGCTCAAACGCGAAGGCATTGCCCTTCACATCCACCAGGATGCCGTCGCCTTCCTTGAACTCGCCGGCCAGAATCTTGTTTGACAGCGGCGTGAGGATGCGCTGCTGGATGACGCGCTTCAGCGGGCGCGCCCCGTACACCGGATCATAGCCCTCGTCGGCCACCTTGCTCACCGCGGCCGGCGTCAGACGCAGGCCAAGGTGCCGCTCGGCCAGAAGCTTGTTCAGCATCTTCACCTGCAGCTCGACGATCTGCCTGATCTCTCCCTTGCCAAGGCTGTGGAAAATGATCACCTCATCCACGCGGTTCAAGAACTCCGGCCGGAAATACTCCTTGAGCGCCTGCATCACGCGTTCATTGCGCTCCTGCTCGTGGCCCTCGCCCGGCAGATCCTGAATCCATTGGCTGCCGATGTTCGACGTCATTATCACCACCGTATTGCGGAAGTCTACCGTGCGGCCGTGGCCATCGGTCAGCCGGCCGTCGTCCAGCACCTGCAGCAGGATGTTAAACACCTCGTGATGCGCCTTCTCGATCTCATCGAGCAGGATCACCGCATACGGCCGGCGGCGGATCGCCTCGGTGAGCCGGCCGCCTTCCTCATAGCCCACGTAGCCCGGCGGCGCGCCGATCAGGCGCGACACCGTGTGCTTCTCCATAAACTCCGACATGTCCAGCCGCACCATTGCGTCTTCGTTGTCGAAAAGAAACTCCGCGAGCGCCTTGCACAGCTCGGTCTTGCCCACGCCGGTGGGGCCGAGAAAGATGAACGAGCCCAGCGGACGCCGCGGGTCCTGCAAGCCCGCACGCGCGCGGCGCACTGCGTCGGACACCGCCCGCACCGCGTCTTCCTGGCCGATGATCCGGTGCCGGATGCGGTCTTCCATCTTGATGAGCTTCTCGCGCTCGCCCTCCAGCATCCGCGAAACCGGCACGCCCGTCCACTTCGCCACCACCTCGGCCACGTCCTCGGGCGTCACCTCCTCCTTCAGCATCGAACGCTGCTTCTGCAGCTCGTTGAGCTGCCGGTTCTTTTCCTCCAGCTCCTTCTCGGCATCGCGAATCACACCGTAACGCAGCCGCGCGGCCTCCTCGAGGTTCCCCTCGCGCTGGGCCTTCGCTTCCTCCATCTTCGCCTTGTCGATCCGCGCCTTGATCTCCTGTATCTCGTGAATCGCCTTCTTCTCGTTTTCCCAATGGGCCGTCAGGCCGCGGTTCTGCTCCTGAAGCTGGGCGATGTGCCGCGAAATCTTCTCCAGGCGGTCCTTCGATGCCGGGTCGCTTTCCTTCTTCAACGCCTCGCGCTCGATCTCGAGTTGCATTATGCGCCGCCTGATCTCATCGAGCTCCGTGGGCACGCTGTCGATCTCGATTCTAAGCTTCGACGCCGCCTCATCGATCAGATCGATCGCCTTGTCGGGCAGGAACCGAGCCGTGATGTAACGATGCGAAAGCGTGGCCGCCGCCACGAGCGCCGAATCCTGCACGCGCACGCCGTGGTGCACCTCGTAGCGCTCCTTCAGCCCGCGCAGGATGGCAATAGTATCCTCCACCGACGGCTCGCCCACGTGAATCGGCTGGAATCGCCGCTCGAGGGCCGCATCCTTCTCGATATACTTGCGGTACTCGTCCAGCGTGGTAGCGCCGATGCAGCGAAGCTCGCCGCGCGCCAGCGCCGGCTTCAGCATGTTCGATGCGTCCATCGCGCCTTCGGCCCCGCCGGCGCCCACCACCGTATGCAGCTCGTCGATGAAGAGCATTACGCTGCCTTCCGACTGCGCAATCTCTTTCAGCACCGCCTTGAAGCGGTCTTCAAACTCGCCGCGAAACTTCGTGCCTGCTATCAGCGCGCCCATGTCGAGCGCAAGCACGCGCTTGTTTCGCAGCGAATCTGGAATATCGCCCGCAACGATGCGCTGCGCCAGCCCCTCGGCTATCGCCGTCTTGCCTACACCCGGCTCGCCTATCAGCACCGGGTTGTTCTTCGTGCGGCGGCTGAGCACCTGGATCACGCGGCGGATTTCATCGTCGCGCCCGATCACCGGATCCAGCTTGCCCCGACGCGCAAGCTCAACGAGGTCGCGCGTAAACTTCTCGAGCGCCTGATACTTGCTCTCCGGCGCCTGGTCGGTAACGCGCTGCCCGCCGCGAATGTCCTTCAACGCGGCCATGAGCGCATCATGCGTAAGGCCCGCCTCGCCCAGCACCCTCGCCGCTGCGTCGCCTTTCTCCGCCAGCACCGCAATCAGCAGGTGTTCGGTGCTCACGTATTCGTCTTTCAGCTTCGTGGCCTCCTGCCACGCGCGATCCAGCACCGATCTCAGCCCGCGCGACGCATACGTCTCGCCGCCGCGAGCCTGCGGCTGCTTGTCGAGCTCGGCATTGATCCTGCTCGACACCACCTTCTGGTCGATGCCGATCTTCTGCAGCAACGGCGGCACCACGCCCTGCTCCTGCACCAGCAGCACCGCCAGCAGGTGGAGGTTCGTCACCTCCGGATTGCCGCGCGTCTCGGCCAGGCTCTGCGCGGCCTGCACCGCCTCCTGAGCTTTTATGGTAAACTTATCAAGTCTGGGCATGTGGCTACCTCATGAATCAGGAGCCAGAAGCTGGAAGCTGGTAGTCGGCAGGCAAACAACCGCGTGCGGCGTTCGGTCTGCTATTGACTCCAGGCTCCCGACTCCTGACTCCTGGTATGAAACTCGGAGCCTGGACTCTCAACTCAGAGCCTCAGGTTCTGTCTACTCTTTCACCTCGAAATCGGCGTCGATCACCTCTTCGCCTTCCTTCTTCTCTTTCTTCTCCTCGCCCGGCTGCGGCCCTGCTCCGGGCTGAGGGCCTGCACCGGGGCCGGCGCCTTTCTCCCGCGCCGCCTTCTCATACATCTCCTGGGCCAGCCGGTGCGACCCCTGCGTAAGATTCTCCATCTTCGCCTTGATGTCGTTCAGGTCCTCCTTCTGGCTCGCCTCGCGGAGCTCATCGATCGCCTTCTGATTGTTCGTCTTCTCCGTATCGCTCACCTTGTCGCCATACTCTTTCAGCGTCTTCTCGATGCTGTAAATCAACTGATCGGCCTGGTTGCGCGTCTCGATCATCTCGCGTCTCTGATGGTCTTCGGTCGCGTGCGCTTCGGCGTCGCGTGTCATCTTCCTGATTTCTTCTTCGCTGAGGCCGGAAGACGACTTGATCTCGATCGATTGCTCCTTGGCGGTCGCCACGTCCTTCGCGTTGACGTGCAAGATGCCGTTGGCGTCGATGTCGAACGTCACCTCGATCTGCGGGATTCCGCGCGGGGCCGGAGGAATGCCCGTAAGCTGGAATTTCCCGAGCGTGCGGTTGTCGGCCGCCATATCGCGCTCGCCTTGCAGCACGTGTATGTCCACCGCCGTCTGGTTGTCTCCCGCGGTGGAGAACACCTCTTTCTTGCTGGTGGGGATGGTAGTATTGCGCTCGATCAGCTTCGTCATAACGCCGCCCAGCGTCTCGATGCCCAGCGACAGCGGCGTAACGTCCAACAGCAGCACCTCGTGCACCTCGCCGGCCAGCACCCCGCCCTGTATCGCAGCGCCGATTGCCACCACCTCGTCCGGGTTCACCCCCTTGTGCGGATCCTTGCCAAACATCTCCCGCACAAGCTGCTGCACCTTGGGCATGCGCGTCGCTCCGCCCACCAGCACCACCTCGTCGATCTGCCGCGGCTCCAGTTTCGCGTCGCTCAGCGCTAGCTGCACCGGCCCTCGGCAGCGCTCTACTAGCTTCTCGCTTATCTGCTCGAACTTCGCCCGCGTGATCGTCATCTGCAGGTGCTTGGGGCCCGTGGCATCCGCCGTGATAAACGGCAGGTTGATATCCGTCTGCACCTTGGTCGACAGCTCGCACTTCGCCTTCTCGGCCGCCTCGCGGAGGCGCTGCAGGGCCATCGCATCGTTGCGAAGGTCTATGCCGTTCTGTTTCTTGAACTCGTCCGCTATGTGGTTCACCAGCACCATGTCGAAATCATCGCCGCCCAGGTGCGTGTCGCCATTGGTCGACTTCACCTCGAAGACGCCCTCGCCAACGTCGAGGATCGAGATATCGAACGTGCCGCCGCCCAGGTCAAACACCGCTATCTTCTCGTTCTTCTTCTTGTCCAGCCCGTAAGCCAGCGATGCAGCCGTGGGCTCGTTGATGATCCGCACCACATCCAGCCCGGCGATGCGGCCGGCGTCGCGGGTGGCCTGCCGCTGCGAGTCGTTGAAGTATGCAGGCACCGTTATCGCCGCCTTCTCGATCTTCTCGCCCAGATACTCCTCGGCCGCGTGCTTGAGGTTCTGCAGCACCATCGCCGAAATCTCGGGCGGCGTATACTCCTTATCGCGCACCTTCACGCGAACCAGTTCCTCCGGTCCGCCCACGATCTCGTAACCCACGTTCTTCTCTTCCTGGGCCACTTCATTGTGACGGCGGCCCATAAACCTCTTGATGGAGTAGATGGTATTTCGAGGGTTCGTGATCGCCTGCCTCTTCGCAACGAATCCGACAAGGCGCTCGCCGGTATCCGTAAACGCGACAACCGAAGGCGTAAGCCTGTTTCCGTCGACATTGGGAATGACGACCGGCTGGTCACCTTCCATCACAGCAACCACCGAATTCGTCGTGCCAAGGTCGATGCCAATGATCTTCTTGCTCATAAAAGCCTCCTGTGGAGTAAGCGAACGGACCGATCATCCGTCGGTAAACCTGCTGGTCGGACGTGTTCGCGCATGCTGATTCTGAATATTTGTAAAGCAAATAGCGTGCCAAACCACCGGCGTCTCGTTCGTAATCGTAACATGTTGTCGTTGCACCACTTACCGCACCCGGAAAACGAGCAGGGCGCGTTCTCCACCTGCCAAAATGACAGGAACCCGCCAGCGGAAAGCAGGATATGGCCGACCATAAGCCCGCTGCCGCACCCCCGCAGCACGCCTTTCCCGCCGCTCTGCAAACGTCTTTGCCGTCAAAGCTCCCCCTCTCCTTGTTTAGATTGTTGAACAGGAACTACATGGTTTTCTTCGGCCGATTTCGTTCGGTCGGAAGGCTGTATTTTACCGCATCGCGTTGAGAATGACGCTCGGAAGGGGGCTGGAAGAATAGCTGGTAAGGTGAACGCGCTGACGCTGCTCGCGGGCGAACAGTTCGCCGACGGCAGCCCATCCGAGACGGCTGTGAAAATGGCGTGCACGGTAACCGGACGCGACGTCGTGAAGGCCGCCGATGATCTGCCGAACGAGGAAGAAGCCATTCTCGAACGCGGTCTCGATAGAGTGAAGGCGCCAAACACCGTGGAACCTAAGGAAATCATGGCAGCCGAAGCTGTCAGATAACAGGGGATGTTGCAGATGAAGAAGCTATCAAAGAGAATCAGGAAATTTGTGAACCGCACATTGGAAGACGTGCGCGACTCCGACGCGGTCGAAGGCGTCGTGTGCCTCGCCAATAAGGTGATCCGCGCGCTCGAAAACGCGTGGAACGCATCCGTGCAGTTCTTCGCAAACCTTCTCGACACGCTGGTCTGCACGGCGGTGAAGGTGTGGAAAAACATCGTTGCTTTCCTGCAGATGCTGCTGCGGATCATAGTGCAGACTGCTGAAACCGTGTTCACCTGCACGCTCGAATTTGCGAGCGGCGTCTACAAGAAGGGCGCCAGAACCACCGAATCCGCGTGGGGCAGCACGATGGAGTTTATGGAGTCGTCGCTCGAAATGGCCAACGACATGCTCAAAGCGGTCGGGCGCTTCAGGAATCTGGTGGCCGCCTAGCCGCCAACGGGCGGGGCGGCCCGCGACCACGCGGCACGCGCCCGTTGTGGCGATATTGTCCACGTTCGCACGGTCGGGACAAAAAAACGCAGGCCGGCTGCACCTTCTTCAGCCCAGGGAAACCGCGGTGATGGTTTGCTCCTGGATTCAAGCGGATGCAGCCGGCCCGCGCTTCAATGCTTCTGTCGC
>DATLAR010000318.1:0-7930 GCA_035527355.1 Planctomycetota bacterium | reverse complement strand
GCGTGGTAACGGTGGCCGGCGGGGAACGGCTCCGGCTCGTTTTCATAGGGCCAATAGTAGGAAACGTCGAGCGACCAATCGTCGCACAGCGGGCTGACCATCGGGCCTGCGTCATGGCCGGAGATGAAAAGCTGCCATTTTTCACGGGCGGGCAGGCTGGGTAGCTTCTTCATTGCTGGTTTCTTGCTTGTTCGGTTTGGAGATGCGGGTGAACGGGAAATCGGCTTTGTTATCGAGCCACCATTTCTGCCACGCCTCGTAACTCAGGCCGAAATCCTGCATAGTGATCGCTCGCAGGCGTTCGGCGGCTGACTGCCGGATGTTGTTTTCGCTGTTTTTCAGCAACCACACGAGGATGTCAACCGCCTCCCTGGTGCGGATCGCGGCCAGGGCGAGGGTAGCGGTTTTGCGCACGTATAGCGATGGATCGTCCGACGCCGCCTTGCGCAGTGCGTCAACCGAATCGGTGTCGGCGTGCGACACGAGGGCTTCGCAGGCAACGGCCCGCATAGCGGGGCCGGCGGGCGGCAGCAGGGCTTTGAGTATGGCGGCCTTGGAATCGGCCCCGGGGATGCGGGCAAGTGCGCGGCAGGCGTAGACGCGCGTCATGGCGTCGCCCATTTCGAGTGCGGCGGCAAGCGGCGGCACGGCCGGCGCGCCGGCCTTGGCCAGCGCGTCGACTGCCGCGAGGCGCGCGGCGATGTCGTCGCTGCCAAAAGATGAAATTGCCGCGGCCACTTCCTCGGTGGCACCGGCGTCTGTGGCACCGGCGTCGTCGCCGCCGACGGCGTCGCCGCCGGCGTTAGCCTCCTCGGCGCCCTTGGCGCTGCGCGCCGCAGGAACTATGGCGGCTGCCAAAATGAGCAGCACGCAAAGCCGCATCATTGCGTTTCCTCTGCCGGAGGGGTGCGATATGGACAGATGGCTCATCGTTTCCAAGTCCTGGATGACAGCAGCAGCACAATGCTGTAGATTTCGAGGCGCCCGAGCAGCATGCAGGCGCTGAGCACCCATTTTCCGGGTGTGGCCACGCCGGCAAAAGTGCGGGCTGGGCCCACGGTCGACAGCCCCGGGCCTACGCCGCCCATCGTGCAGGCAACCGATGAGAACGCGCTTTCAAGATCGGGCAGGAACCACGTCATGATCACGGTAGCCAGCGCGAAAATCAGCAGGTAGAGAATGAACAGGCCCATCACGTTGCGCAGCGCCTCGTCGTCTACCACCTCGCCTCCCAATTTCACGGGCAGCACGGCCCGCGGGCGGATCATCTTGTCGATCTCGCGGCGCGCCATTTTCAGCAGCAGGATCACCCTGATGCACTTGAGGCTTCCGCTGGTGGAGCCGGCGCTGGCGCCGCAAAACATCAGCGTCACGAGCAAGAAGCGGGTGAAGTTCGGCCAGAGGTCGAAATCGGCCGTGCCGAATCCGCAGGTGCAGTTGATGGTTACCACCTGGAACGCCGCGTATCGCAGCGCCCCGGGCAGCGAATCCACCTTCCGGCGCTGCTCCTCTATGTGCTGTTCTTCCTCGGCTTGCTGCTCGATGGTGCCGCGGCCCAGCACGCTGCCGGGCGAGCGCGCGGGCTTCACCAGGTACACCGACGCCGTAACCAGCACGATTGAAATCAGGATGCTGGCCGAAAGAAACTGCGCCTGCTTGTCTTTCAGCAGCGGGGCGAAATTTCCACGGAATGCCTGGTAGTGCAGCACGAAACTGATGCCGGAGATGAAGGTGAACACCATGATGACCATTTCGACGTAGAAGCTGCCGAAGCCGCCAATGGAGGCGTTTCGCGTGGAGAAGCCGCCGGTGGCCACGGTGCCGAACGTCTGGCATAGGGCATCGAACAGCGACATCCTGGGCAAGAGCAGCAGCACGAGCACCACGGTGAGCAGCAGGTACACGCCCCACAGCAGCTTGGCGCTCTCGGCGATGCGCGGGCTGAGGCGCTCGCGGCTCACGCCCGACGTTTCGGCGCGGTAGAGCTGGTAGCCTCCAATGCCGAGCGCCGGGAAAATCGCCACCGCCAATACCACGATGCCCATGCCGCCGATCCAGTGAGTGAAGCTGCGCCAGAACAGCAGGCCGTTTGGCAGCGACTCGACGTCTTCCAGGATTGACGAGCCGGTAGTAGTGAGGCCGCTGATGGTTTCGAAGTAGCAGTTTGTGTACGACCTGAACGCGTAGGTGGGGCTTGCGGAGCCGGCGTCGCCCAAGCGGCCGGCCAGGCAGAAAGGCACCGCGCCCATCGCCGCCAGCGTGATCCACGCCAGGGTCACCACGGCAAAGCCGTCGCGCACGCTGAGGTCGCGTGCCTGGCTGCCGCGGCAGAGCACGCGCAGCGCCAAGCCCGCCAGAGCCGAGACGGCTATGGCAATGCCGAAGGCTGTTCGCTCGTGGCGCACCAGCCCATCCTGCAGCGGGTTCTGCAGCATCGCGCCGCTATACAGCGCCCGGCCCGCCGGCTCCACCCCATAGAATAACGACACGAGCAGGGGCACCACCATCAGGCAGGCAAAGACGAGCAGCAGCATGCCCAGCGCGGATAGGATCGCTCGGATGTTTATGACAAGCCTCCCGAAGAAGGTCCAAGGTCCAAGGTGCAAAATCCCAGGTTAAGAAGCGCACCTGCACACTGCCTGAAGGTCATCTTTTCACGAAAAGGTTTTCAACGTCGCGTATCGCCTCGGGCAGGGCAAACACGATAACGTTGTCGCCCGGCTCGATGATGCTGTTGCCGTCGGGTATGATCAGCTCGCCATTTCGCGAAATAGCGCCCACGATCGAGCCGCCGGTAAATTTCTTCCACACACGGTGCAGGGGTTTTCCGGTGCCGCGCGTGTGCTCTTCCGCCTCGAACTCGAGCACCTCGGCGGCGCGGTCGCGAATGGGAATGGCCGAGAGCACGCGGCCGCGGCGCACGTGCTGCAGGATCATCCCCGCCGTGATCAGCCGCGGGTTTATCACGATCTCGAGCCCGATCGATTTGAATACGCCGATGTATCGCGGCTCGGTGGTGAGCACGATGCCGCGCTTCGCGCCTTCCTTCTTGGCCAGCAGCGCAGCCATCAGGTTGTCTTCGTTGTCGCCCGAGACCGACACGAAGAAATCGGCGGTGCTCACGCCGGCCTCGCGCAGCGTATCGAGGTCGCTTCCCTCGCCTTGCAGCACCAGAGTCGACGCCAGCTTCTGCGACGCGCGCTTGGCCCGTTCGGGGTCCGATTCGATCAGCACTATGTTGTCTACCTGCTCCTCCATCTGCCCGGCCAGGCCCACGCCGGTGAGGGTAGCGCCGTAGATCACCAGCTTCTTGGTCTCGTCGCGGCGCTTGCCCAGGAGTGCGAGGAACGGCTCCAGCGAGTCCTTCGCCATCACTACAAAAATGTTATCGCCCGGTTTGATCACCACGTCGCCCTTGTTTGGAATGGTGAGCCGGCCGGCGCGATAAATCCCCACGATCAGCACCGAGCGCATCTCGTCGAGCTGCTTCACGGCCATCAGCGTCTGGTTTGCAATGGGCATGTCGTCGGTGACCATGAACCCGCGCATCAGCACGCGGCCGCCCGCAAAATCGGCCACGTCGGTGGCGCCAGGCGTATTGATGTACTTGATGATGTAATCGACCGCGATCTGCTCGGGGTTGATCGCCTTGTCGATTCCGAAGGCGGCGGGATCGAACGACGGATTATCGCCGGAGTACTCCTCGTTGCGCACGCGTGCGATCTTCACGGGCACGTTGCGCGACGCGGCAAGCATGCAGACGATCATGTTCACCTCGTCGCTCTGGGTAACGGCGATCACCATTTCGGCGTCGTCGATGCCGGCCTCCTCGAGGGTTCTGAGGCTGCTGGCCGAGCCGACCACCGTCAGCACGTCCAGCTTGTCGGTGATCGGCCGAAGCACCTCGGGATCGGAATCGACCAGCGAAATCTCGTGGCCCTCCATCGACAACTGCTCGGCGAGGTTTGTGCCGACTACTCCGGCGCCTGCAATAAGTATGCGCATCTTTGTCTCTTTCGGTTCCTTGCCGTGCGGTGTGCCCGGCGGAAGCATCTTTGTGTGCCTAGACTTGATTATAACCATATGCGGCTGCCAGTCAAGAGGCAAAGGGGCCGAAGTCGGCGCTCAAACATGGGGCCGGGCGCCATAGCCCGAGGTCTGCAACCCGGAGCCAGAGGTGCAAAGTGCAAGATACAAGATGCAAACGGCGGCTTGCGGCGGTTGAGACGGTTGGCTCAGCGTTCGCGCCTGGCGGCTGTTTTTGCTTGCATTTTCGCTTTGCAGGTGGTTAAATATTAGAAGCATCGGCGCCGGAGTGGCGGAACTGGCAGACGCGCGGGACTCAAAATCCCGAGCCCTTCGGGGTGTGTGGGTTCAACTCCCACCTCCGGCACCACACGTCCGAAAACTTCCAAAGTCCAAAGTCCAGAAGGCAGAAGCCAGAAGCCAGAGCTCGGCCCTTGGCACTTCCCCCCGGCCCTTGGCACTTCCCCCCGGCACTTCCCCTCGGCCTCGACTGCCTGGTGGGCTGTGACAAGAACGGTGCGGTGAACATGACGAGGACGGTTCAGGACGAACCACAGGACCAACCCCGCGGAGTCGAGTGCCCGAGGTGCGGCTGCCGGCACCTGCCGGTTTACTATACCCGTCACCGCCCCAATGGCAGCAGCATCAGGCGAAGGCAGTGCAGGCACTGCGGACGGTTCGTGACGACGTGGGAGAAGCCGGGGTGAGTGGGGGAAAGCGGGCGGGCTCCAGTTTGGAGGCATGACCGGGAGGGCCATCATCATCCCTTTTTGGAAAAACCATTGATACGCTGCGTTTGCTCCGGTATAATTCGCTCAGACGCGAACAATGGGGGCCGACGTTACGAATTTCAGCATCTGAGGCTTGGCCTTTCGAATTCAAACGTTTGAACACGGCTGTACCACTTTGGATGATCGCTCCCATCACGCTTGTGAGCGTGGAGTGAAGCAGCATTCAACCGCTCTTATCGAAAGCCCTGGGAGCTTACCATGGCACTCGTGGACCCTCTCGATGCACTGAACTACAGGACTTCGCCCAACTTCCTCCTGCCGAGCGACTTTCATACTGCGATAGACTATTCCTACATTTTCCGGAAGGCCGGACAAAGCTGTTCTCTTCAGGGTGTGTATGTCTTGCGCGGCGAAACACGCATGCCGATCATCCCCTTAGTTTACGTTTGCCGTGCCAAATCCGATCAAGAGGCCGATAATGTCCACCGGTTGGTTTGGAACCAGAACGTTGTCCCCTTTCTCCTCGTCCAGACACCTCGTAAGGTCAGAGTATACAATGGATTCTCATATCAAAACGAGCCATGCATACATGGTGGCAATAGAACACAAAGTGCATTCCCCATTGATGCGCCTGTTGACGATGTGGCTGAGCGTCTGAGTCCGCTGCGCGCGGAAGCGATTGATGATGGCACAATCTGGCGAAAATGGGGAGATGAGGTAACCCCTGCGACGCGGGTCGATCGGGAGCTTCTGGCTAATCTAAGAGCCTTGGACGGTTCTCTCTGCGATGAGCGTGGCCTGGACCCTCTTGACAAACAGACATCGCATGCGCTGATCGGCAAATTCGTTTACCTTCGGTACCTGAAGGATCGAGGTATACTTTCGAACAGAAAGCTGGAGAAGTGGGAGATTGACCCGAACGCAGTCTTCAGCCCTGATCCTTTGCCATCTGCTTTCTGGAAGCTAATGGACAGGTTGGAGGAATGGCTGAACGGTTCTGTTTTTCCGCTCAAGCCAACATGTCGCGTGAAGGCCTGCCATCTGCAGCGAGTTGCCGCCATTCTTTCCGGTGGACAACCAAGTGGCCAACTCCATCTGGGATTCGAGCGTTATGATTTCTCTCATATTCCAGTGCAGATGCTTTCGGTTCTTTACCAGCAGTTTCTTCACAATCCAAGAACAGACGGACACGCGCCTGAAGGGAAGAATGTCGGGGCATATTACACACCGCTTCCTCTGGTTGATTTCATCCTGAATGAACTCGACGATCAGCATACGCTTTCGGAAGGGATGAAAGTATTGGATACTGCCTGTGGGTCAGGCGCCTTCCTAGTCCAGTGTTACCGACGGCTAATCGAACGCCGCTGCACAGCCACACGACAGACCTCTCTGTGTCCTTCGGAACTCAGAGAGTTGCTTCAGCAAAGCATCTTTGGTGTGGAACGTGATGGCGATGCATGTCGTGTGGCCGAATTGAGCCTGATACTTACGCTTTTGGATTACGTGGTTCCGCCGGATTTGGAGAACACGCACAACTTCAAGCTGCCTGATCTGCACAATTGCAACATTTTTGAAGCCGACTCGTTCGATCCTCATTCAGCATGGGCGAGAGACCACAATGACTCGAAATTCGATTGGATCGTGGGCAACCCGCCTTGGATCAGCCTGAAGAGCGACAAGATAGCGCCCGCCGATAAGCACGTCTGGGAATGGATACAGAAAAACAGGGACGAATTCCCAGTGGGGGGCAACCAGGTCGCAGAGGCATTTCTCTGGAAAGCTTTGAGCTTCGCGAAACCAGATGGCGTTGTTGGGCTTCTGCTGCCAGCCATGACGTTGTTCAAGAATGAATCGAGGTCTCTGCGACAGAAGCTCTTTACTAAAGCGGCGGTCTGGTGTGTTGCGAATCTCTCGAACCTGGCTTTTGTCCTATTCGAGGGGGCAAAGGCCCCCGCGGCAGCATTCTTCTTCAGGCGTAGGCTAAGCTCAAGGAATGGCAACCACAATGACACCCTCGAAGACATGGAAGACGAGTCCATCTTAATATATTCGCCCTTATTGGCCAGTCAGGAGTTTATCCGTCCCTCTAGAGCCAATGAATGCCAAGCTGCTTGGAATCTGCCTGTCAATGCGAGCGAAGTGCGCGAGGTTCCATTGGCTTCGGTTGCTACGGGGGCGATGCTTCCGTGGAAACTGTCCATGTGGGGATCCCACCATGACCTGCGGATATTTCGGAAAGTTGGGCGTCAGTTCAGGACTCTCGGTGAATATGCAAAGAAGAATGGGTTGATGATTCACGAGGGCTTGCAGCTTCGCGCCGAGGATAGCAAAGAACCTGTGGAGTTCGTGGAGGAGTTGGTGGGAAAACACCGGCTCGCGGGAGTTGGCCGATGCGGTCGGCTGTTTGCTTTTCCGCCGCAGGCTCGGGTGAAGATCGAGAGGAAGAATGCATATACGAGAAAAGGAAGGGCCTCTCTCTCAATCATGGTGTCCAAAGGGCCGCACATCATCGTGGACGCTGCAAGGAGGTTTTCCGTTTTCTGGCAGGATTTTCTTGTTGTGCCGGCCAGGTACATCGGTATCTCCGGGAATGAAGACAAGTCGCGCTTCCTGAAGATACTATCTCTCTACCTAAGTTCGGATTTTGCTCTCTATCATCAATTCCTGAATTGCCCCCAGTGGGGAATTGACCGCGCACTTGCCACACTTGCTGCGCTTCGTGAGCTACCGGTGCCTATTGAATCTATTATCGAAAAGGATCTGAAGTCTTGGTGCCAGTTGCACTCTGAGCTGGTACGGGCATCCAAAGCTGGCAGTTCAAACTGTTCCCTGGCTGACAAGCCAAACCAGAACCACATGCCTGAACTGCTCCTGCAGTTGAACCGCAGAGTCTATGACCTTCTGAAATTGACAGATACGGAAAGATCGATTGTTGATGAATTCGTGAATATCCGCGTAGGTCTTAATCACGGCAAAGTCTCTGAACCGTCGGTCGCGCACCCCAAAGAGGCCGATACGAGAAGGTACCTGCAGACTCTCAAGGACCAACTGGACACGTTTGTTTCTGGACAAACGGGTGTTCAGCATGAAATATTGGCAGTCTATGACAGGGATTCTGCTGTTATTCGCATAGACTTGAAGTCGAAGGCCCACAGACCAATCCCAATCTGCCT